>NZ_JBFBLA010000001.1:0-404735 GCF_040702485.1 Arthrobacter sp. NPDC080031 | reverse complement strand
CCGACGCGCCGGGAAGCTGCGAGAATCGACATCCCACCACACACCAAGTCCACAAACTCGTTGCGGGCACTCTGAGGAAATGACCTGACCATAGAACGCTCCATCAATCAGAGCGTTGCTACGACCATATGACTTTGCCCAGCAAGGTGGCGGTCTATTGCGGCTCCGGGGTGACGGCAGCGCACGAAATCGCCGCCCTCGAAATCGCAGGATTCAGGGCAGCCCTCTTCCCGGGCTCCTTTTCGCAGTGGTCCTCCCTCGACTCCAACCCGGTGGTCACCGGAGCAGCGCCCCAAGGTGCTCCGGGCCAGTGAGCCTAGGCCGCGGCGAAGCCGGCGGGCGTGGCAGCGGAGTGGCAAAGAATCAGCCCGCAGGGGTAGCGTCGAGGCATGACTCCCGGACGCCCCGTTCCTCCACCCCTTGGCAAGCCGCTCGTCGTGAGTGACGAGACAGCGGACCCCACCCCGTCAGCACCCTCGGCCCCGCAGGGCTCGCCGACGCTCGCGGCTGCATACGGCGCCACGTCTGCTGTCAGCGGCCTTGTGCCGCTGACCGTGGCCCGCCGCGTCCCCAAGGAAGACGACGTCGAGATCGAGATCGATTTCTGCGGCCTCTGCCACTCCGATGTCCACGCGACGCGGGGTGAATGGGGGGTACAGAGCTATCCTTTGATCCCGGGCCACGAAATCGTGGGCCGGGTCCGCAGCGTGGGCTCCGCCGTCGACGACTTCGCGCCGGGAGACCTGGTAGGCGTCGGCTGCCTGGTGGATTCCTGCCGCGAGTGCGGCAGCTGCCTCGAAGGCCTGGAGCAGTATTGCGAACGCGGAAACGTGGGCACCTATGGGGTCAGGGATGCCCGGAACGGCGACTCCGTCACCCAGGGCGGTTACTCGACCTCGGTGGTGGTTGACCGCCGCTTCGTGCTGCGCGTGCCCGAGGCCCTTGACCCGGCCGCGGCGGCGCCGTTGCTTTGCGCGGGCATCACCACCTACTCGCCGCTGCGCTACTTCGACGTCGAGGAGGGGGACGTGGTGGGCGTCATCGGACTCGGCGGACTGGGCCACATGGCGGTCAAGATTGCGAAGGCCATGGGCGCGCGCGTCGTGGTCTTCACCACCTCGGAGGCCAAGTTCGAGGCGGCAATAGAACTTGGCGCCGACGACGTGATCCTCTCGAAGGATCCCGAAGCCATGGAAGGCGCCAACCGCTCCATCGACGTCATTATCGACACGGTGGCGGCGCCGCATGACCTCAACCCGTATTTCCGCACCCTGCGCCTGAACGGTGCCCTCTTCCAATTGGGGCTCCCTCCTGCCGACATGCCGCCGGTCAGTCCGGGCGCGCTGATCCGGCGCCGGCTCTCCTACGCAGGTTCGTTGATCGGCGGCATTGCCGAGACCCAGGAAATGCTGGACTTCTGTGCCGAGCACGGCATAGTCAGCGATGTCGAAGTCGTCACTGCGCGGCAACTCAATGAAGCCTACGACCGCATGGTTGCCGGCGACGTCAAATACCGTTTCGTCCTCGACACCAAGACCCTTCAGCCCGCTTCGGAAAAGGCAGACGCATGAGCACCCTGTTCACCAAAATCATCAACGGCGAGATTCCCGGACGTTTTGTCTGGAAGGACGAGGACGTGGTGGCCTTCCTGACCATCGCCCCACTCACCGACGGGCACACGCTCGTGGTGCCGCGCCAGGAGGTGGACCGCTGGACCGACGCCGCCCCTGAGCTCCTCAACAAGGTCATGGCCGTTGCGCAATCAATCGGACAGGCCCAGGTGGAGGCGTTCGGCGCACCCCGGGCAGGCCTGTCCGTTGTCGGCTTCGAAGTGGAGCACTTCCACGTGCATGTGTTCCCGGCAACGTCCCTGGCCGATTTCGACTTCGGGTCCGTGGAACACAACCCTGACCCTGCCCGGCTTGACGCCAATGCGGCCAAGCTCCGGGCCGGCCTTGTCGCCGCAGGGCACGGACAGTTCGTTCCGGCGGACTGAGGCCCGACGCCGTAGAACGCCCGCGGATGCTTGCGGAATGGATGCGGCCCGGTTCCGGGGTGACGCTCGCTCACCTTTGTGGGGTGGCCTGAAACCTTCCCGCACTAGATGTGCAGGAGAGGGTCGACAGAATGACCGCTATAGGTGAGCGAGCGTTTGGATTTGGGGGCAGATACGTGAGCGAGGGTTTGGGTTTGGGGGCAGATAGGTGAGCGACCGTTTGGGTTTGGGTCCAAACCCCTCATAAGTGCAGGAGCGGGCGTCTTAGCCCGTCGCGGGGCCTACGCCGGTGCCAACGCCTGGTTGAGCACCGTCCGGATGCGCTTTTCCGAGACCGAGTAGGCCGTGCCGAGCTCGACGGCGAAGAGGCTCACGCGGAGTTCCTCGATCATCCAGCGCACCCGTGTTAACTCCGCTCCTGCCCGTCGGCCGGGCAGCAGTGCGGAAACGGCGTCGTCGTAGTCGTCCTCCAACGCCTGCACCACCGACATGCTCAGCCCGTCGCGCTGGACGTTGTTGGGGAGCTTTTCGAGGCGCTTCTCGATTCCGGCCAAATACCGCGGCAGCTGGCTCAGCTGGGTGTAGCCCGTCTGTGCCACAAAACCAGGGAACACGAGTTGCTCCAGTTGGCTCTTCATATCGTTGAGGGCGCTGATCAGGGCGAGGCTCGTGCTGGCCTTGAGTTGCTTCTCGATCCGCCGGGTGCTCCCCAGGATGCGCTCGACGACGGCGGTCACCGTGAAGACGGTGTCGATCAGTTCGGCCCGGACCAGCTCGTACAGGGCATCGAACGCCGCCCTGTCCCAAGGAAGTTCGGCCGGAGTCAGCTTGTCGATGGCCGCCAGGACGCAGTCCGCGATCAAGGCGCTCACCGAACCATGGGGGTTCTGGCTGAACGTCAACTTCTCCGTGTTGCTCAAATGTTCCAGGACGTAGCGGTCCGGGGCGGGAACCCGCAGGGCGAGCAGCCGGATCACGCCGCCGCGCATCGCCGACTCCTGCTCCGCCCGGGTCTGGAACACGCGCAATGCCACGGATTTGCCCTCGTCCACGAGAGCGGGAAATCCCGTGACATCGTGCCCCTTCACAGTGCGCGTCACTTGGCGTTCGATAGCTCCGAAAGTCCACTCGGTGAGGCCGGTTTGCTCCGACAGGAAACCGGCGGACTGCGGCGCCGCGCCGCCGCCGTTTCCGCTTGAGGCTCCGGCGCCCCCGGCACGTGGGCCGCCCTTCGGAGCGTTGGCGCGTGCCGTCGTCGCAGGTGTTGCCCCGAGGGATTCGGCGATGGCCCGGCGGGTAGCCGGGGCCAGCTGCTCCTGGAGCGCGGCAAGGTCCTTGCCTTCGTCGAGCACCTTGCCGCGGCTGTCCACAACTTTGAAGCTGACCCGCAGGTGCGCCGGAACGGCGTCCCAATTCCACGATCCCGGAGGGATGATGTGTCCCCGGATGCGGCGCAGCACCAGCTCAAGCGAGGCCTCAAGATCGTCTGATGCAGGATCGAAGTCGGTTTCCAAGGCAGCAGCAGCTTGCCGGGCCACGTCCGGGGCCGGCACGAAGTTCTTGCGGATGTGTTTGGGCAGCGACTTGATCAGCGCCGTGACGAGTTCCACCCGCTGGCCGGGTATTTGCCATCGGAAGGCGGCGTCGTCGAGCTGGTTGAGGAACAACACGGGAACCTCGGCTGTGACACCGTCCGAGGGATTTGGCGGCGAGCCGAGAGCCACGGGATGGAACTCGTAGCTCAGGGGCAACTCAAAGCCCTTGTGCAGCCAGGTTTTCGGGTAGGCGGAATCGTCCAGGGCTTCGGCGTCCTCGCTGATGAGCAGCGATTGGTCGAAGTCGAGCAGGGTGGGGTCCTGCTGGCGGGCTTCCTTCCACCATTTGTCGAAGTGGCGTTCGGAGACCACGTCCTTGCCGATTCTGGCGTCGTAGAACTCGAAGAGCGTATGGTCGTCCACCAGGATGTCCCGGCGACGCATCCGTGTCTCGAGTTCCTCGATTTCGTGGAGCAAGGCGCGGTTGCGGTGGAAGAATTTGTGGTGGGTCTTCCAGTCGCCTTCCACGAGGGCATGCCGGATGAAGAGTTCGCGGCAGAGCTCTGAGTCGATCCTGCCGTAGTTGATGCGGCGGTTCGGGATGATCGGAACTCCGTAGAGCATGACCTTCTCGTGCGCCATGACCGAACCCGTCCGGGCGGACCAGTGGGGTTCGCTGTAGGAACGCTTCACGAGGTCCGGTGCCACCTGCTCGGCCCACAAAGGATCGAACTTCGCCGCGACCCGGGCCCAGAGGCGGCTTGTTTCAACCAACTCCGCGGCCATCACAAAAGCAGGCGACTTCTTGAACAACGCCGAGCCCGGGAAGATGGCGAACCGGCTGCCGCGTGCTCCGGCGTATTCGCGCTTGCGTTCATCCAGGATGCCGATGTGGCTCAGCAGTCCCGAGAGCAGGCTGATATGGATTGCTTCGTTGTTGCCTACGGGGTCGGCCTCGCGCTTGTTGTCGATAGTGATGCCCAGCGGCTTGGCGAGCTGGCGCAATTGCTGGAAGAGATCCTGCCATTCGCGGACGCGCAGGTAGTTGATGAACTCGTTCCTGCACAAGCGGCGGAACTGCGTGGAGGAAAGCTCCTGCTGCTTTTCCTGGATGTAGTTCCACAGGTTCAGGAATCCGGTGAAGTCGGAGTTCTCGTCCCGGAAGCGTGCGTGCTTCTCCGCCGCAAGCTGCTGCTTGTCGCTCGGACGCTCTCTCGGATCCTGGATGGTCAAAGCAGCCGCCAGGATCATGACTTCCTTCACGCAGCCGCGCTTTCCGGCTTCCACGATCATCCTGCCGAGCCGGGGGTCGACCGGGAGCTGGGCCAACTTCTGCCCGACGGCGGTCAGGCCGCCGCTGGTACGCCCGTTGCCGCCGTCGACGGCGGGGGGAGTGCCGCCGTCGCCAGTGCGCGCCGCGCTGAGGGCGCCGAGTTCGCGCAGCAGCGTGACGCCGTCGTTGATGGCGCGGGAATCCGGCGGCTCAACAAAGGGGAAGTTTTCGACGTCTTTGGGGCCGCGGGCGACGCCCATGGCCGTCATCTGCAAGATGACGGCAGCGAGGTTGGTCCTCAGGATCTCCGGGTCAGTGAACGGGGGGCGGGACTCGAAGTCTTCTTCGGAATAGAGCCGGATGGCGATACCCTCGGAGACGCGCCCGCAGCGGCCGGAACGCTGGCTTGCCGATGCCTGTGAAACGCGTTCGATCGGCAGCCTTTGCACTTTGGTGCGGTGCGAGTAGCGCGAGATGCGGGCCGTGCCGGTGTCGATGACGTACTTGATGCCGGGCACCGTCAGCGAAGTTTCCGCGACGTTGGTGGCAAGGATGATCCGCCGCTTGCCGCCGGGGTTGAAGACCCTGTGCTGCTCCTGCAGGCTCAATCGGGCAAACAACGGCAGGACTTCCGTGCCCGCCAGCCTGCGGTTGGCTTGGATCCGGCCGTTCAGGGCTTCCGCGGCGTCGCGGATCTCGCGCTCGCCGGAGAAGAACACCAGGATGTCTCCGGGAGCCTCAAGCGCGAGTTCGTCGACGGCGTCGCACACGGCGTCGAGGGGGTCCCGGTCTTCCTCAAGCTCGTCATCGGACGCGTCCTCATCGTCGCCGGAGGCCCCGGATGCGGTCCCTCCGGGGGGTTGGGACAGCGGCCGGTAGCGGATTTCCACCGGGTAGGTCCGGCCCGAAACCTCGATGATCGGCGCGGGTTCTTCCTCGCTGCCGAAATGCTTCGCGAAACGCTCGGGGTCGATGGTGGCGGAGGTGATGATGACCTTCAAATCCGGCCTTTGCGGCAGGATCCGCTTGAGGTAGCCCAGGATGAAGTCGATGTTGAGGCTGCGTTCGTGTGCCTCGTCGATGATGATGGCGCGGTACTTCCGCAGCAGCTTGTCCCGCTGGATCTCGGCGAGCAGGATGCCGTCGGTCATGAGCTTGATTTTGGTGGACTTGCTGACTTCGCCGGTGAAACGGACCTGGAAGCCCACTTCCTGCCCGATCTCGACGCCCATCTCGAAGGCGATGCGTTCGGCAACGGTGCGCGCGGCAAGGCGGCGCGGCTGGGTGTGGCCGATCAGGCCCTTGTCCCCGAGGCCGAGTTCCAGGCACATTTTGGGGATCTGGGTGGTCTTGCCGGAACCGGTTTCGCCGGCGATGATGGTCACCTGGTTTGCGGCGATGGCCGCCATCAGGTCCTCGCGGCGCTCGGAAACGGGCAGCTCTGCGGGGTAGGAAATATGAAGTGTCATGGCTGCTGACAGTCTACTGTGGCGGCGCGTCGCCTTGCAGTCCGCGATGCCCGGCGGCATTTTCCAGTCGCCCGGCCATGGTGCGCGCGTAGTCCTTGAATTCTTCCGGAGAGATGATTTCGAAGTCCATGTCGAGCGCTGCGAGGTGCGCCGCGGGCTGGGCCAGGCTGTCCCAGCCGGCGCGGAGCAGGGTCGCGTTCCCGCCGTCGTCGCTCAAGCTCGCGAGCTGCGGGCCGACGACGGCGGCCACCTCGCCGATGGGGGCGTGGAGGCGCACGACCACGTCGTAGCGGTAAGGCGAGCGGGTCACGGAGCGCTGGACGTAGTCCGCGAGGTCGTTGGCCGGCAAGGGGCGCGGCAGGTACTTTTTCCGTTCGCCCGGAAGTGAGGCGATGCGGTCGGCCCGGAACGTGCGCCAGTCTTCCCGGTCCACGTCCCAAGCGACCAGGTACCAGCGCCGCCCGGTGTCCACCAGCCGGTATGGCTCCACCAGGCGCCGGCCGGTGTCGCCGTCGGCCTTGACGTAGTCGAAACTGAGTTGCCGCCTGTCCGCAATCGCAGCAGAGACCACCGTGAGCTGCTGGGGGTCTACCGACGCCGCGTTGCTGGGCAGCGTGGTGACCGCGGCCTTGAGCATCGCAAACTTCGGGCGGAGACGTGCAGGCAGCACCTGTTCGAGCTTGGCAAGGGCGCGAACCGATGCTTCGCCGATACCTGCCACGGGACCTGCCGCCACCGAGTTCAGCCCCAAGGCGACCGCGAGTGCTTCATTGTCGTCGAGCAGCAGCGGCGGGAGCTGCGCCCCGGCGCCCAGCTGGTAGCCGCCGGCTATGCCCGGCGAGGCATGGATGGGGTAGCCGAGGTTCCGGAGCTTGTCGATATCGCGGCGGACGGTGCGCTCGGTGACACCCATCCGGTTGGCCAATGCCGGGCCGGTCCATTCGCGCCGGACCTGCAGCAAGGACAGCAATTGCAGCAGCCTGGCGGAGGTCTGGATCATGGCATTGAATCTAGCCCACGACGCGGACAAAAGTCGTCCGCGTCCGGGGACAGACTGTGCTTAGAATGCGCGCAATGTCCAGCATGAGTTGTCAGGCAGGTCCCTCGAGGTCCATGGCTCGGAATGGTCGGGGGGAAGATGGCCGCGGCCGTCCCGAAGGACCGCTGAGATGGAACCGGCGGCAGTGATGAGGAAGACGATGAATAGCAAAACTCCGATGAACTCCATGACTCCATCGTGTTCCTGGTGCACTTCAAGAAACAGTGGCAGAAATGACCCATTTAGGCAATTTTCTGCCACACTGGATCTATGTTGAAAACGGTGGCAATCATTGTTGTTCCCAACTTCTCGATCTTCGAATTCGGGACGGCCTGCGAGGTCTTCGGCATTGACCGCGCGGACCGGGGGAGTGGCGTTCCCGGTTTTGACTTCAGGGTCTGCACTCCGATCCCTGGAGAGGTGAAGATGAAGTCGGGCCTGTCGATGCATGTCGCCTTGGGCCTGGAAGCTACGGCCGATGCCGACCTGGTCATCATGGCCCCGTACGGACGGGATGAGGACGTCCCGGAGTCTGCATTGGATGCGTTGCGGGCGGCGCATGCGCGCGGGGCTTGGGTCATGTCGATTTGTTCCGGGGCGTACGCGCTTGCGCGTGCCGGACTCCTTGACGGGCGCCGCTGCACCACGCACTGGCACTATTCGCAGGACCTCGCGAGCAGGTATCCGAAGATTCACGTGGACGAAAATGTGCTCTACGTCCAGGACGGAAGGATCATCTCAAGTGCCGGCACGGCCGCCGGTATTGACGCCTGCCTGCATTTGGTCCGTGTGGAGTTGGGCGCCAATGTCGCTGCAGCCATTGCGCGCGACATGGTGGTTCCGCCCCACCGCGACGGCGGCCAGGCCCAGTTCATCGACCGGCCGATGCCCACGTGCGGCTCTGCGCCCATGGAGGCATTGCTGCGTTGGATGGTGGAGAACCTTGATCGTGACCACAGCGTCAACGAACTGGCGGCCCGGGTGCACATGTCAGCCCGGACCTTCGCCCGCAGGTTCCGGGCCGAAACGGGAGCCACACCGGCGGCCTGGCTCAACTCGCAACGGGTGCTCCGGGCGCAGGAACTCCTGGAAACCACGGAGCTGAACATCGACGAGGTTGCGCGCGAAGCCGGGTTCGGACATTCCGTGCTGCTGCGCCACCACTTCGCCAAGGTCCTGGCCACTAGCCCGCAGTCGTACCGCAGGGCTTTCCGCGGCCAGTTGGCGGAGGTGGGCTAGCGGCGGAGGGTCTCCCGGCCCTCGACTTTGGCGTTCTCCACGAGGGTGTGCCATGGCCCCGTGACATCGGTCTCCGGAAGCGTGGCCCGGTGTTGTCCGGCACGGATCGAATACATGAACCGGTCGGCCTGGCCGGCTGCCTTCCCGGCCGCCAGCGCGCGGGCTTGACCGCGGGATGGCACTTGGTCCCAAGGGCAGGCCTCCACGATCGGCATCCATCGTCGCTTGTCTTCGGAAGTGGCGGCATCCACGGTCCAGACGCGGGTGATCGCGGCGACGCCACCGCTGCGCTGGACAGTGATTTTCATGTTCTGCGGCTTCCACTGCTCCGGAGGGTGCTGCTAGAGCTTTACCTTCACAGTTTCCCACGCCTTACGGACCGCGTCATGCTCGTCGGAACCGGCGCCGAAGAGCTCCTCCGCCGACGCCACTGTGGCCTTTGCGAAGCGTCCGAAGGTGCACGTGGCAGGCAGTGAGCCGCTGGTCAGCGTGTTGTACCAGATCTGTCCGGGCGCTTCCCAGGCATTGCCGCCCAGCTCCAGGGCAACAAGGGAGAACGCCCGGTTGGGGATGCCTGAGTTGATGTGCACACCGCCGTTGTCCGCGGTGGTGCGCACGTACTTGTCCATGGAGTCCGGCTGCGGATCCTTGCCGAGTACGTCGTCCTCATATGCGGTCCCTGGGGCTTTCATGGATCGGAGCGCGGTGCCTTGGACGGCGTCGGTGAACAAGCCCTCGCCGATCAGCCAGCTGGCCTCGGCAGCAGACTGCGTTTTGGCATATTGCTCCACAAGCGCCCCGAAAACATCCGACAAGGACTCGTTGAGGGCTCCGGCCTGGTTCCGGTAGGCGAGGGCTGCCGTGTACTGGGTGACGCCGTGGGCGAGCTCATGCCCTATTACGCTGAGGGACTTCGTGAACCTTTGGAAGATCTCGCCGTCGCCGTCACCGAAGACCATTTGGCTGCCGTTCCAGAAGGCATTGTCGTACAGCTGGCCGTAGTGGACAGTGGCATCAAGTTTCAGCCCGGCGCCGTCGATCGAGTTCCGGCTGAACGCACCTGCGTAAAGAGCGTGGGTTTCGCCCAGCCCGTCGTAGGCTTCATCGGCGGCCGGGTCGCCCGTCGCCTGGCCTTTCTCTTTGCGGACGAGCTTGCCGGGCAAGGCTTCAGTGGAGCCGGCGTCATAGATCGTTCGTTTGGGCGGGCCGGGTTTTGCCTGGCGCGCCGTCGGCACAGGGACCGGCACCGGAAGCGCACGGACCGCCTGGAGGTTCTTGATGTGCAGCAGGGATTCCTTGGCTGCGCGGGCAATCGCCCGCAGGCGGGGCTCGTGCTGGGCCGCCAGCCTTCGCAGCATGTAGGGAGGAACGATGGAACAGATCACGGCGAGCCCTTTCGTACCTGGTGGACGGGTACGAACAGCTTAGGAGCGGCCACCGACTTTTTAGCCGGGCCGGTGCGGCATGTCCGGGACACGGTCGGATCGCGGGCGCCCTTCCTGAGGGGTCCAGGGCCTGTTCCGTTTTCCCCTACTTTGGTACGGGAAAGCGCTTGCGACACGGTGAGTCATGCCCTTCGGGTACTTTTGCGCTGCAAACAAGGGGAGAAAGCTACGGCGCCCCCTTTGTCTTGAGTCCGCTGTGGTTTAGATGGCTCGCGCTGCCTTGGCACCACGGCGACCTTGGTTGTCGGCGCCATCTAATGTAGTTGATTCTCCCTCCGAGCACTGCACGGTTCGATCGGATGCTCCGCGTTAGCGATCCCCAGGTGCTTTGAACCGCGATCCCGTATCCACTTCGGACATAGATATCCCGCACGGCTGCCGATTCGGTGGTTCCTTCCCACCCGTCGACCATTTGATCTGCGCGCACCATGTGAGGGCACTGTCCTCTAGCAGTGAGACAAACCAATGCGCACGCTTGCCGTTCCCAAGAAACCGGCCTGGATGCAGGAAAACCCCGCCGGTTTCTGGAACCGGCGGGGTTTTTTCGTTGTGCCCTCGATAGGATTCGAACCTACGGCCTTCTGCTCCGGAGGCAGACGCTCTATCCCCTGAGCTACGAGGGCATCCGGGGCTCCCGTCCGTTGCCGGAGGGACGTCCATGAGCTTAGCAGGTCACCGCGCTGCAATGGAAAACGGGGCGCCGCCAGGGGCGCCGGAAGGGAGAGCGGGCAAGGACCCTTCCGGAGCCGCTTCGGTCGGATGCGGCACAAAGAACGGCGTTGAATCCAGGTCTTACAGGAGCATGACAGGTTCCCTCTGTACCGTCGTGCGGATGGGTGTACAACCGAAACTCGCAGCGGTCACGGATGACGGACCGAGTTGGCGACTCGCCACGAAACGCGCGAAAGCGGAGACCGTGGCCATCTTCGCCGTCTTCTCCCTCTACGCGGCCTTCCTGCTGAAGCTGCTTCTGTTCTCTCGTGCACCGGGTTCGGAGAGGTCGATCAATCTCATTCCGTTCGCGAGTATCGCGGAATACGCGTTCAGTCACTCTCCCGGCACCGAGAGAGTGGCGTTCGCCAACGTCGTGGGAAACATCCTGATCTTCATCCCGCTCGGAGTCTACGCATCGTGGCTCCCTCATCGGGTGGCCGTATGGCGGACCATGCTTACGGTCGCCTCGGTCAGCGTCGCTGTCGAGGTCATCCAGGGCGTGTTCGGGGTTGGAGCATCGGACATCGACGACGTGATCCTGAACTTCGTCGGAGGACTCGTCGGAATCCTCACATTCAGGCTCCTCTCCGTGATCCTGCATAAGCGATCACGGGTACGCAGCGCGATGGCCGTGTTGTCACTGCTTTCGCTGCCCGTCTGGTGCTACTTCCTCTTCATCATCCGGCTACACATGTGAACCCAACCCACGACCCTCGGCCTCACAGCAAAGCGGCCCTGGAGGGCGCGTCTCCTAATCACGGATCATCACCCAGGTGTCGACGAGTGCGTGTTGAACCTCGGCGGCCATCCTCGCCACGAGGAATACACCCACCCCCGGGCCGTCAGTAGCCCGCAAAAGCGTCCACATGGATTCGTCGGGCTCCGGCATGGCGGGCGGCAGAGCGAAGGGCGTCGACGTTTGCCGGCGACCCGGAGACGTATACGTCCCGCTCGGCGATATCGGGGATGAGCTCCCGCAGGGAGTCGCCGTCGATGCGGCTCCGTCCGGCGTCGTGCATGAACGACGGCGGCGGGGAACCGTCCGAAAGGCGGGCGATGACCCGTGCGCCCGAGGCCGCCAGGACGTCGCTCCCGGCAAGTTCGGCGGCGCCGGGGGCGAGATACAACACGACGATGTCCCTTTGCGCGGAGTCGTGCGATGCCAGCTGGGACAGGAAAGGCGTGATCCCGATTCCCGCCGCGATGAGCAGCACGGGTTTGCCGGCGTCGGGCGGTAAGACAAAGTCGCCGCCCACGGCGGTTCCCTGTACGCACTCTCCAGGCTCCAGTGCGAGCAACGCGCGCTTGGCGGCGGAGACAGGTTCCGCCGTGCCGACGCCGAATGTCATCTCGGGCGAGCCCGGCGCGCTGGTGATGCTGAAGACCCGTCGCTGTCCTTTCCCGTCGGAGCGCGAGTGCGGAAGGTTGAGTTCCATGAACTGCCCCGGGAGGAAACGGACCGGCCGTCGCGGCTCAAAACGGAATTCCGTGGTGAAGGGCGTCAGGGGACGCGAACCCTTGAACGTCAGCATGATTCCGCCCCGCTGTCCCATGAGGAATGCCAGGAGGTTCCCGATGAGCAGCGCGAGCTCAGGCGAATTGGCGATGACGCCCGCCAGGTTGTAAGGCACGGCGAACAACAAGGCCACGACGACGGCCAGCGACACTTGCTGCCAGCGGCGGGGAGGCAGGGTGAGGGGCTCGGTGAGCATGAAGCCGGCAAAAAACAGCAGCGGCTGCTGCGAGATCGGCTGCCACAAAGCCGAACCCAATGTCATGCCGCCGCGCAGGAGCACGGCGCACACCACCGATACCGCCACCACGAGGAACGCGCAGGCCATGAGCACCTTCAGCGTCCGGTACAACACCAGCAGCACGCCGGGGACCAGGAGCCACAACATGGCCGGAGTTGCCGCCCACCACGTGGCGATGTTCAATCCGGTGAGCCCGGCGATGAAGGCACCCGCCGCCGCGGGATTGAAAATGTGCCGGCCGCGGAAGGCCAAGACGTATTTGGAGGCCGAGGCGACGACACACGCCACGGCGACTCCGGCGAGATTGGGGATCTGGACAGAGGGAATCAGCTCGGTGGGCCAAAACAAGAAGTACAACAGAAGGCCCGTGATGAGCGAAGACTCCGAATGCGGCTGGACCTTGAAGAGCATGGCCACGAGCCGGTTGGATGCGTACGTCAGACCCAGGCACAGCACAAGGTGGACCAGCATTTCAGGCAGCCCGAAGCTTAGCCAGCCCAAGGCGTTCAACACCATGCTGTACGCCGCGAGCACGGCAAGGACCCAGAGGATCAGCCGGTACATCGTGAAACGGCCGAGCCAGGCATCCACGCGCGCTTTGATGGCAATCATGAGAACAGTGTCCCTTCGAAGCCGGCCGAATAGACGGCGTGTCCGTCCGAATAAACCTTGAGCCAGGAGAAATCGAATTCCTTGGCAAGGACCGCGGGATCCACCATGAAGAGCGCGGTGGCCAGGGCATCGGCTTCCATGGCGGTGGCAGCCATGGTCCATGTGGCCACCACCGTCTCTATCGGACGACCGGTCGCACCGTCGAGGACGTGGTGCAGTCCGTCGCCCCACGCGCGCCGATTGGCTGAGGAAGCGCACAGCGCGCCGCCGTGGAGTTCGACGACGCCGATCGCCTGGGCGGGGTCGTAGGGGTGTTCGAGGGCCACGCGCAATGGTTCCGCCCCGGAATGGAGCATGTCGCCGCTGGCATCGACAAGGAACTCCGTGATGCCCGCTGAGCGCAGGACCCCGGCCGCAAGGTCCACCAACTGGCCCTTCCCCGCGGCACCGATGTCCAGGACCACCGGAGCGGAAGCGGAGATCGCAGAGCCCTTCCACTCCAGGACGTCTTCCCACCGTGGTGCCGGCACCGGGTGCCCGAGGGGTCGCAGGGCATAGTCCGCCCCGTAGCCCAGTCGCTCGAGGCTGCCGCCGATGAGAGGCGTCATGGCGCCGTCGCTGAGGCGGTACAGCGTTGTGAAAAGCTGCTCCAACTCGCCCGCCCCTGCCGGGAGGGTCACGGTGCCGGGTTCGCGGGCGAGCACTGCAATCAGGGAGTCGTCCCGGAAACGCGAGTAGCTTCGGTCGTAGTCCTCCACGACGCCGAGCAAGCCGGCGAGCACCCCCTCCGGGAGTTCCTCCGGCGTCGAGATTTCCCACGTGGTCCCGATGCCGTCAAAGCTGAAAACGCTCCAGCCCGTGTGCGTCATGCGTCTATTTGGCCTCGGACTTGATGGTTTCCACGGCCTTGTTGAATCCTTCGCTGGTCAGCGAGGAGCCGGCCACCTTTGAGACGTTGATCTCGTCCAGTTTCTTGCCGACCACCTGCGCGGCGATGCCGTTCTTGAACTGTCCTTGGAATTCCTTGGTGTTCGGGTTGTTGGCATGGACGGTGATGTCCACCGCGGAAATGGTGCCCCCGGCCAGGGTCAGCTGGACGCCCACGGTTTCACCGCCGTTGGGTGAAATGTAGTCACCGTCCGCGCTGTAGGTACCGTCCTTGTACGGGCCGGAAATCGTGGAGGTCTTTTGCGGCGTGCTGCCTTGGGCCGAAGGGGCGCAAGCTGCCACCGAACCGGCCAGGGAGAGGCCGGCGGCGCCCACCAGAAGGCCCTTGCGGAGTGGCGTAGTCATGGTTCTGCTCGTTTCAACTGGACAAGTCAACTGGACAAGAAAAGGGTCATGGCAATGTGCTGCGGGCGGGGGCCGATCACACGATTGACGTTGATTTCAGCCTATCGGTTCAGTCTGGGAGCTCCACTGGCCAAAGCTGGGTGCCGGCTGGGTGCGCGCTGGTGCGCGCATGTGCGCATTGCTAAGCATAAGAATTCCACCAGTTGCAGGCCCCACCGGTAGGCTAGACGGGTGACTCCCGAAGAACTCTCCGCCGCCATATCCGCCTGCCTGAAAGACGCTGTCGCCGCCGGCGAGCTTGCGCTTTCCGAATCTGCCCTCCCCGAGGACGTGCGCGTGGAGCGACCCAAGAACCGGGAGCACGGCGACTGGGCCACCAACATCGCCTTGCAGCTTGCCAAGCATGCCGGGACCAACCCGCGTCAATTCGCCACGATCCTGGGCAAGCGACTGGAAGCGATCGACGGCGTCACCGCCGTGGACATCGCGGGCCCCGGCTTCCTCAACATCACCGTGGATGCAGCCGCCGCCGGCGCGCTGGCCAAGGTCATCGTCGAGGCGGGACGCTCCTACGGAACCAACCAGGCGCTCGCAGGCCATGTGGTCAACATGGAATTCGTCTCGGCCAACCCCACGGGACCGCTGCACATCGGCCACACGCGCTGGGCCGCCCTGGGCGACTCCATTGCCCGCGTTCTCCGGGCCTCCGGTGCGGACGTCACCGCGGAGTACTACATCAACGACGCCGGGTCGCAGATGAACGTTTTTGCGAACTCGGTACTGTCCCGCCTGCACGGACGCGGCGTTCCCGAGGGCGGCTACCCCGGTGAATACATCCGGGAACTCGGCGACGAGGTCCTCAAGGCACATCCGGCAATCCGCGAACTGACCGACGAGGCAGCACTGCCGGTGATCCGTTCCGCCGCCTACCAGGCCCAGATGAAGGACATCAAGGACACCCTGGCCGAGTTCGGCGTGGAATTCGACGTCTTCTTCTCCGAGCAGGAACTGCACGACGGCGGAGCGATCGAATCGGCCGTCGCCCGCCTCCGGGAGCAGGGCCACGTGTTCGACGACGGCGGCGCAGTCTGGCTGCGCACGACGGACTTCGGCGATGACAAGGACCGCGTGATGATCCGAGCAAACGGCGAACCCACGTATTTCGCCGCCGACGCTGCCTACTACTTGTCGAAGAAGGACCGCGGCTTCACCGAGAAGATCTACCTGCTCGGCGCCGACCACCACGGCTACATCAACCGGCTCAAGGCCATTGCCGCCTGTGCGGGCGATGACCCCGAGGTCAACATCGAGGTCCTGATCGGACAGCTGGTGTCCGTCAACGGCGCCAAGCTGTCCAAGCGTGCCGGCAACATCATCGAGCTCAAGGACCTTATCGAGTGGCTCGGGAAGGACGCCGTGCGTTACTCGCTGGCGCGCTTCCCCGCTGACTCGCCGCTGACGCTGGATCCGGAACTCCTCAAGAAGAACAGCAACGAAAACCCTGTGTTCTACGTCCAGTACGCACATGCCCGCTCGCGGGGAACGGCACGCAACGCAATCGAGGCCGGCGTGGACCACAGCGCCTTCGACGCCTCGCTGCTGGACCACGCCACCGAGAACGAGTTGCTGTCCTACCTCGGCAGCTACCCGTCCATCGTGGCCAAGGCCGCGGAACTCCGCGAACCGCACCGCGTGGCCCGCCACCTCGAGGTCATTGCTGGCGCCTACCACCGCTGGTACGACGCCTGCCGCGTTTCGCCGCTCGGCGACGAACCCGTCCAGGACGTCAACCGCACACGGCTGTGGCTCAACGACGCCACGAGCCAGGTGCTGGCCAACGGACTTGAACTCCTCGGCGTGTCGGCTCCGGAACGGATGTGATCCCCGTGAGCGACTCCAAAACCGTGCAGCAAAGCCCCGACAACGCCGCAGCCTCGCCCCTTGCCCCCGAATGGCTCGCCGTGCCGGAGGACCTGAACGCGCTACACGCGCCGATGTGGGCCGAAGGCGTGCAGAGGACCGACGGCGGTGAACTCGCCATCGACGGCGTTCCCGTCAGCGAACTCAAGGCCCAGTTCGGCACCCCGCTGTTCGTCATGAGCGAAGGCGATTTCCGTGCCCGCGCCCGCTCCTTCAAGGAAGCCTTCGACGCAGCTTTCGAGGACATTTGCGGGGGAGTGGACGTCTACTACGCCGGAAAGTCCTTCTTGTGCACTGCCGTAGCCAGCTGGGTGGCCGAGGAAGGCCTGCGCCTGGACACCTGCTCAGGCGGCGAGCTAGCAGTCGCGGCCCGGGCCGGCATCGAAGGCGCCAATTTGGGGCTGCACGGCAACAACAAATCCGATGCAGAGATCAACCGGGCATTGGACATGAAGCTCGCACGCATCGTGGTGGACAGCCTCGACGAGCTTGAGCGGGTTGCCAAGATTGCCTCCGGCCGCGGCGAGACGGCGAAGGTGATGCTGCGGTTGACGCCCGGCGTCCACGCCCACACCCACGAATTCATCGCCACGGCCCACGAGGACCAAAAATTCGGTCTCTCCATGGCAGGGGATACCACGGAGTCAGCCGGCCTCTCGGCCGCCGAGGAAGCCGTCGCCGCGGCCACCTCGTACTCCAATGTGGAACTCCTGGGCCTGCATTGCCACATCGGCTCCCAGATCTTCGAGCCTGACGGCTTCGCGCTTGCAGCCGAGAAACTGTTGGGATTCCTCGCCGCGATGCAGGCGAAATACTCCATCGTCCTGCCGGAACTGGACCTGGGCGGTGGCTACGGCATTGCCTACACGCCGGTGGACACCCCCCGCCCGCCCGCCGAAATCGCGCAGGCGATGGCCGCCGTCGTACGCTCCACGTGCGCTGAGCTCGGCATCACCCCGCCGCGCATTTCGATCGAACCCGGCCGCGCAATCGTGGGCACCAGCACCTTCACCTTGTACGAGGTCGGGACGCTGAAAACGGTTCGCGTTGATGCGCCTGCAGAAGCCCGGGGCAGGGAAAACGTTACGTTCCCGCGCCGCTATGTGTCGGTGGACGGCGGCATGAGCGACAACGCCCGTCCGGTGCTGTACGACGCGGATTATTCGGCCATTCTCGCCTCGCGGACCTCGGACTCCGCCCCGCAACTGTCCCGAGTAGTGGGCAAACATTGCGAGAGCGGCGACATAGTTGTTAGAGATGTATATCTGCCCGAAGACGTGGCAGCCGGTGATCTGCTCGCTGTACCGGGAACCGGCGCCTACTGCTGGGCCCTCTCAAGCAACTACAACTATCTGGCCAGGCCTGGCGTTGTCGCTGTGCGCAATGGATCCGCCCGGCTGATCGTCCGCGGGGAAACCGAAGAAGATCTCTTGAACCGCGACATGGGAGTGGCGAATGTCTGAAGTGCGAACCCTGAAGGTGGCCCTGCTGGGCTGTGGCAACGTGGGAGCCCAGGTAGCGCGGATTCTCCTTGACGACGCCGACGCACTTGCGGCCCGCACCGGTGCGCGCTTGGAGCTGTCCGGCATCGCCGTGCGGAACATTGATTCAGAGCGCGACGTCGAACTACCGCGCGAACTGTTCACCACCGACGCCGATACCTTGGTCAAGGACGCCGACCTGGTGATCGAGCTCATGGGCGGCATCGAGCCGGCCCGTTCGCTCATCCTGACCGCCATGCAGAACGGCGCCTGCGTCGTGACCGGCAACAAGGCGCTCCTTGCACAGGATGGCCCCACGCTCTACGAAGAGGCCGACAAGGCCGGCGTCCAGCTCTCCTACGAGGCCGCCGTCGCCGGAGCCATTCCGATCCTGCGCCCCATCCGCGACAGCCTCTCCGGCGACCGCATCACCCGGGTCCTGGGCATCGTCAACGGCACCACCAACTTCATCCTCGACCAGATGGACAGCACCGGCGCGCAGTTCGCCGGCGCGCTTGCCGAGGCCCAACGGCTCGGATACGCGGAAGCCGACCCGACTGCCGACGTCGAAGGCCACGACGCCGCGGCCAAGGCCGCTATTCTCGCGTCGTTGTCCTTCCACACGCGCTTCGCCCTCGAAGACGTCTACTGCGAAGGCATCACGAAGGTCAGCGCAGCGGATATCGCGGCTGCGAAAGAAGCGGGCTTCGTCATCAAGCTGCTGGCTATCGCCGAGAAGATCACCAATGCAAACGGCGACGGCGGCATTTCGGTCCGCGTCCACCCCACCCTCCTGCCTCGCGAACACCCGCTTGCAGCCGTTCGCGGTGCGTTCAACGCAGTCTTCATCGAAGCCGAGAATGCCGGGGAGCTCATGTTCTACGGCCAGGGCGCCGGCGGCACCCCGACGGCGTCTGCCGTCCTGGGCGACCTCGTCTCGGCGGCACGCCGAGTGGTGCTCGGCGGTCCCGGTCGTACCGAGACCACTACCGGCTTCGTGCCCGCGCTGCCGATCGATGCCTCGACCACGAGCTACTACATCGGCCTCGACGTTGCCGACCAGGCCGGCGTGCTGGCCCGGATCACCCACATCTTCGCGGAGCACGGCGTATCGATTGAAATCATGCGCCAGACGATCCACCGCGACGCCGCTTCGAAAGTTGAGTCTGCCGAGCTGAAGATCGTCACCCACCGCGCATCCGAAGCCGCACTCGCGGCAACCGTCGAGGCCGTCAAGGGCCTGGACGTCATCAATTCTGTGACATCCGTTCTGCGGGTAGAAGGGGTCTAAGTGGCTCACCAATGGCGCGGAGTAATCCGCGAATATGCTGATCGTTTGCCTGTAACGGAAGCCACGAAGGTCATTACCCTCGGCGAGGGCGGCACCCCGCTCGTCCACGCGCAGAAGCTCTCCGAACTCACCGGGTCCACGGTGTACCTGAAGGTCGAGGGCATGAACCCCACCGGGTCCTTCAAGGACCGCGGCATGACGATGGCCATGACCGCAGCTGTCGAGGCAGGCGCCAAGGCCGTTGTCTGCGCATCCACGGGCAACACCTCTGCCTCCGCCGCTGCCTACGCCACGGCCGCCGGGTTGAAGTGTGCTGTTTTGGTCCCCGAAGGCAAGATCTCCATGGGCAAGCTCAGCCAGGCGATTGCGCACGGTGCCACGCTCCTGCAGGTTGACGGCAACTTCGACAACTGCCTGGACATCGCCCGCAAGCTCGGCGAGTCCTACCCGGTGTTCCTCGTGAACTCCGTCAATCCGGCGCGTATCCAGGGCCAGAAGACCGGTGCCTTCGAAATCGTCGATGCTCTCGGAGACGCTCCGGATATCCACGTCCTGCCGGTCGGCAACGCGGGCAACATCAGCGCTTACTGGAAGGGCTACAAGGAGTATTCCGCGCCCTTCGAGTCCGCAACCGCGGGCACCCTCCCTGCCGTCTCCACCAAGACGCCGGCCATGTGGGGATTCCAGGCGGCAGGCGCGGCACCATTCGTCGCAGGCCACCCCATCACCGAACCGGACACGATCGCCACGGCGATCCGTATCGGCAACCCGGCGTCCTGGGACACGGCCATTGCGGCACGCGATGAATCCGGCGGCTTCATCGACGCCGTGACCGACGAGGAAATCCTCGATGCCCACCGCTGGCTCTCCGCCAAGGAAGGCGTCTTCGTGGAACCCGGTTCCGCGGCCGGCGTTGCCGGCCTCATCAAGAAGCACGCGGCAGGCGAGGTTCCCACCGGAAAGACGATCGTCATCACCGTCACCGGGCACGGACTCAAAGACCCGCAGTGGGCGCTCCGCACCGAAGACGGCAGCGAGGTCCAGCCGGTCAAGGTACCGAACGACGTCGTGACCGTGGCCTCCGAACTGGGACTGGAAGAAAACTAAGAGTGGAAACCACGCAGCCCACCGCGACCGGCCTTAAGCTTGTCGCGGCAGGCCAGCAGCTGACCGTCAGGGTCCCGGGTACGAGCGCCAACCTGGGTCCCGGCTATGACAGCCTCGGCCTGGCATTGTCGATCTACGACACCCTGACTGTCGAAACTCTTACCACCGGAGAGCTCGAGTTCGAGCTCTCCGGTGAGGGCGCCGAGACCCTACCTCGCGATGCCAGCCACCTCGTCGTGCGTGCCCTCAACACGGCCTTGGAGCGACTTGGTTTCCGGCACAGCGGTCTGAAGATCAGCGCGGACAACGTCAACCCGCACGGCCGCGGACTTGGCTCCTCGGCCTCGGCAGTGGTCGCAGCAGTGACCGCGGCCAACGCCTTGGTGCCCGAATCCGCCCAGCGTGACCGCGAATGGATCCTGCAACTTACGAGCGAGATGGAAGGGCATCCGGACAACGTCGCTCCCGCGATTTTCGGCGGACTGGCCCTGTCATGGCAGGACAGCGAGCAGTACAGCAGCACCCGCGCAGAGGTGGTCCCGTCGGTCATCCCGATCGTGGCCGTGCCTGACTACGAACTGTCCACCGAGACTGCCCGCGGTTTGCTGCCCGCCTCCATCGGCCACCACGCAGCGGCCATGAACTCAGGACGCGCTGCGCTCCTGATCCACGCATTGACAGCCGACCCCCGTTTCCTTCTTCCCGGCACGGAGGACTACCTGCACCAGAGCTACCGCGCAGAGGCAATGCGGCCAAGCGCGGCGCTGATCAAGGCATTGCGGTCTTCGGGCCATGCGGCTGTCGTTTCGGGAGCGGGACCCACAGTTCTGGCGTTGGCCAACGGCGCGGACGAAGCCGGGGCGATTGCCGAAATGATCACCACTTTCACCGCGGAGAACACTCCGGACGTCGCGTGGCGCGTGATGACACTGGCAGTGGACGTTGAAGGTGCTAGAGTGGACTTGCACCGGCGGTAGAACCGCGGGCAGTTCCCTGACATTGGATCCCGGCTTAATGCCGTTCCCGTCTCCTACTGTGTCGAAGTCTGCCGGTGTCGTCTCCTTATCGGCCTGTCGCAGGTGCCACAGAACCCTTTCTGTCACCCGAACCGTCAGCCCGCGCCCCGCCCGCCGGAGCATCGAAGACGCATTAGTATCCGGCCCTGCTGAAACTAAACCGGCAAGACCGAAATCACGGCTGCAGATCTGAACTGCAGTCCAGAACAAATCATCGCGTCCAGCTCTAGGTCTGGACGCCGTCGAGGGGGAAGGATCCTTCGTGACAGAAACCACTGAGCTGGCTTCAGCTGTGGACACAACATCTTCCGCAGCTGAATCAACGGCCGCAACCGCCAAGAGCAGCGGCCTTGCAGGCCTCAAGCTCGCGCAGCTCCAGGCTCTTGCCAGTCAGCTGGGCATTTCGGGCGGATCCCGGATGCGCAAGGGGGACTTGGTCTCGGCCATCTCGGCCCACCGTGCCGGTGCAACCACGAGCAAGGCTCCTACCGCGGCCAAGGCCGTGGCAGCAAAGGCCGCGCCTGCCCCGGAAGCTGAGGCCACTGCCGCAGCATCCACCGACGCTCCCGCGCAGGACGGTACCCGGGCACGTGGCCGTGGCCGAAGCCGTCGCGCCACCAGCGACGGTGTTGTTGCCGCTCCTGCCGCAGCGGAAACCGCGGAGGCACCCGCCGTCGCCGTCGAGGCTCCTGCCGCTCCCGCCGCCGAAGCAAGCGAGGCCGCCAGCGAACGCCGCCAGCCGCGCACGCGGAACCGCCGTCGTGGCGAGGCCGCTCCTCTGGAGACCGGTGAAGCCGCCGGTGAGACCCGCGCTGCCGAGCAGCCCCAGGCAGAACAGCCCCGCGTAGAGCAGCGTCAGCCGGAACAGCGTCAGCCCGAGCAGCGCCAGACCGATCAGCGTCAGCCTGAACAGCGCCAGCCTGATCAGCGCCAGACCGATCAGCGTCAGACCCAGCCGCGCCAGGGCGATCAGGCCTCGGTTGAGGCCGGCGAGCCCGGCCAGCGCGAACGCCGCGAGACCACCCGTACGCGTCGCGAAGACACGAACGACGGCGATGACACCGGCAACCGCCGCAATCGTCGCAACCGCCGCGACCGCAACGACCGCCAGGGTCCGCAGGACAATCGCGACAACCGCGATGGAAACACCCGCAGCGACCGCTTCCGCGACCGCAACGAACGCCGTCGCGGCCGCGGCCAGGGCCCGGACGTCGACGACGTCGAGGTCACCGAGGACGACGTCCTTCTGCCGGTTGCCGGGATCCTGGATGTGCTGGAGAACTACGCGTTCATCCGCACTTCCGGTTACCTGCCGGGTGCAAACGACGTGTACGTATCCCTCGCCCAGGTCAAGAAGTACAACCTGCGCAAGGGTGACGCCGTCGTCGGCGCAATCCGCGCCCCGCGTGACGGCGAGGACCGCAGCCAGCAGTCCGCGCGCCAGAAGTTCAACGCGCTCGTCCGCGTCACGTCGGTCAACGGCAAGACGCCCGATGAGCTCAAGGACCGCGTCGAATTCGCCAAGCTCGTCCCGCTGTACCCGTCCGAGCGCCTGCGCCTCGAAACGGATCCCAAGAAGATCGGCCCGCGCGTCATCGACCTCGTGGCCCCGATCGGCAAGGGCCAGCGCGGCCTGATCGTCTCCCCGCCCAAGGCCGGCAAGACGCTCATCCTGCAGTCCATCGCGAACGCGATCACCACCAACAACCCTGAGGTCCACCTCATGATGGTGCTGGTCGACGAACGTCCCGAAGAAGTCACGGACATGCAGCGCACCGTCAAGGGCGAGGTCATTGCCTCGACCTTCGACCGTCCCGCAGATGACCACACCACGGTGGCCGAGCTTTCCATCGAACGCGCCAAGCGCCTCGTGGAAATGGGCATGGACGTGGTGGTCCTCCTGGACTCCATGACCCGCCTGGGCCGCGCCTACAACCTGGCAGCGCCGGCCTCCGGCCGCATCCTGTCCGGTGGCGTCGACTCCGCTGCGCTCTACCCGCCGAAGCGCTTCTTCGGTGCTGCGCGCAACATCGAAAACGGTGGCTCGCTGACCATCCTTGCAACCGCCCTCGTGGAGACCGGTTCCAAGATGGACGAAGTCATCTTCGAAGAGTTCAAGGGCACGGGCAACATGGAGCTTCGCCTGTCCCGCCAGCTGGCGGACAAGCGCATCTTCCCGGCAGTGGACGTCAACGCTTCGGGTACCCGTCGCGAGGAGAACCTGCTTTCGGCCGAAGAGGTCAAGATCATGTGGAAGCTGCGCCGCGTCCTGTCCGGACTCGAGACCCAGCAGAGCCTTGAACTCCTGACCAACAAGATCCGGGAGACCGGGAGCAACGTCGAGTTCCTCATGCAGGTACAGAAGACGACTCTTGGAGCCAAGTCGGATAACGACAAATAGCTGTTTTAGGGGCGGGCGCTGGTTCGTTCGTGCGGTTGATGCCGCGCGGACGTTCCGCCCCGCCCCTTCGCGTTGCAACGCGGGGTCAGATACGGCCCGTCCGGACCCTCGGAATGGGCCGTAAGTGACCCCGCGTTGCAGTTATTAGACTTGTAGAAGTCGAAAGAGGTTTTGAAATGTTTGAGTCCGTACAGGGATTGCTCGATGAGCATGCAGCTATCCAGGCGCAGTTGAGTGATCCTGCCGTTTATGCCGACCAGGCTTTGGCCCGCAAGTTGGGGCGGCGGTCTGCCCAATTGCAGGGCATCGTGGAGGCATACAACCGGTGGCGCGGGCTCATGGACGATCTTGAAGCGGCAAAGGAAATGGCTTCCGAGGACGCCGAATTTGCTGCCGAGGTAGACGAAATCGAGGCGCAGCTTCCGGCAGCGCAGGAGAAGCTGCGGCGGTTGCTCATCCCGCGCGATCCTGACGACGCCCGCAACGTCATTCTTGAGGTCAAGGGCGGCGAAGGCGGCGACGAAGCGGCGCTCTTCGCCGGGGACCTGCTGCGCATGTACATGCGTTATGCGGAGTCGCGCGGCTGGAAGACCGAGCTCATCTCGGCCACCGAATCGGATCTGGGCGGCTACAAGGACGTCCAGATGGCCGTCAAGGGCAACTCGAACGATCCCGCGGAAGGCGTGTACGCCCGCTTGAAGTTCGAAGGCGGCGTGCACCGCGTCCAGCGTGTTCCCGTCACCGAGTCGCAGGGCCGCATCCATACTTCCGCGGCCGGTGTACTCGTGCTCCCGGAAGTCGATGAGCCCGAAGAACTCGAGATCAACCAGAACGACCTCAAGATCGACGTCTACAGGTCCTCGGGTCCCGGCGGCCAGTCCGTCAACACCACGGACTCGGCCGTCCGCATCACCCACCTGCCCACGGGCATCGTGGTGGCCATGCAGAACGAAAAGTCCCAGCTCCAGAACCGCGAAGCGGGCATGCGCGTCCTTCGCGCGCGTATCCTTGCCCACCAGCAGGAGCAGATCGACGCCGAGAACTCTGCCCAGCGCAAGTCGCAGATCCGCACCATGGACCGTTCGGAGCGCATCCGCACGTACAACTTCCCGGAGAACCGGATTGCCGACCACCGTACCGGCTACAAGGCCTACAACCTCGACGCCGTGATGAACGGTGACCTGGAACCGGTCATCCAATCGGCCATCGAAATGGATGAACAGTCCCGACTGGATGCCCTGGGCGAGTAACGGCCTGCAAGGATCTTCATGACGCTCTTTCCGGGCCAAAGCCTCGCCGACGCCGTGCGTGAGGCAACAACCATCCTGTCCGACGCTGGAGTCCCCACTCCGCGCGTGGACGCGGAACTCCTCGCAGAACATCTCCTGGGCGTCGGCCTCGGACGCCTGCGCGCCATGCTGCTTGGTGATTCCGCCGCCCCGGATGGCTACGCGGACCTTGTGGCCGAGCGGGCACAGCGCGTTCCGCTCCAGCACATCACCGGCGTCGCGCACTTCCGCTACCTCACGCTTGCCGTGGGCCCGGGCGTGTTCATTCCACGGCCGGAAACGGAATCCGTGGTCCAACTGGTCATCGACCACCTCCAGGGGCTCAATCGCCCCAAGGTGGTTGACCTTGGTACCGGCTCCGGCGCCATTGCAGCTTCGATCGCCCACGAAGTGCCGGGGGCCGAGGTCCACGCCGTCGAATTCAGCACGTTCGCGCATGCCTGGGCCTCCAAGAACCTGAAGCCCCTCGGAGTAAAGCTCGTGCAGGGCGACCTCCGCGATGCCCTGGCCGAACACGACGGAACTTTCGACGTCGTCGTTTCCAATCCGCCGTACATCCCGGCCGAAGCGATTCCGAACGAACCTGAAGTGGCCCTGCACGATCCGCCCGAGGCACTGTACGGCGGGGGAGCGGACGGAATGGAGCTTCCGACGGCGGCCGCCGCCTCGGCTGCCCGGCTCCTGAAGAGCGGCGGCTTCTTCGTGATGGAGCACGCCGAGGTGCAGGCAGGGTGGATTTCCGAACATCTGAAGGCCGCCGACTGCTGGACGCGTGTCAGCACCCACCTCGATCTGAACGGCAAGGAACGTGCCACGAGCGCAGTGTTGGCAATCGCTGCCTCCGGGAAATGAAAGAATAGCGCTGTGACCACAAGCTACAACTGCACGTCAGAGGAACAACGCGCCGAAGGCCTGGAGCATGCGCAGCGCGCCATCAGCGAGAAAAAGTGTGTCGTCATGCCGACGGACACCGTCTACGGCATTGCCGCCGACGCGTTCTCGCCGCAGGCCGTGACCATGCTGCTTGTCTCGAAGGGCCGTGGCCGCCATATGCCGCCCCCGGTGCTGATCCCGCGGCTCAATGCGCTCGACGGGCTGGCAACCGATGTCTCGGAAGAAGCCCGCAAACTGGCAGAAGCCTTCTGGCCCGGCGGCCTGACGCTGATCTTCCATGCCCAGCCGTCGTTGGATTGGGACCTGGGCGAGACCCGCGGAACCGTGGCCCTGCGGATGCCCGACGACGAAATTGCGCTCGAACTGCTCAACCGCACCGGCCCGCTGGCGGTGTCCTCGGCTAACCGCACCGGTCAGCCGGCCGCACAGACCGCCGCCGAGGCGCGGACCCAGCTTGCCGAATCGGTTGAGGTGTACCTCGAGGGTGGCTTCCGCCCAGTCGAGGGAACCGAGTCCCGACCGTCCACGATTGTCGACGCCACCACGCTGCCGCTGCGTGTGGTGCGCGATGGCGCCATTTCCGTGGAACGCCTCCGCGAAGTTGTTCCCGGGGTGCTTGCCTTGGGCGAAACCGCGCCGGAACCGGCGACGGAGGCTGAAACCGCCCCCGAACCGGTGACGCAGACGGAAACCGCGCCGGAAACTGAAACAGCGTCGGAACCGGAAACTGAAACCGCCCCCGGCGAGACCCCTGTTCAGACCCCTGTTCATACGGAGACCAGGTCCGAATGAGCCTGGTCCGGGATCGTGTTCCCCTTCTGGACGTAGACGTCACCGCGCTTTGCGCCGAGGAACTCATCGAGGCCATCAGCGGGTACGTTTCGGACGGCACCACCAAGGTTGTCCTCGGACACAATCTGCACAGCGTCACGTTGTTTCATTCGAGCCCGGACTTCCGCAGCCTCTATGAACGCAGCGATGTAGTGCTGATGGACGGCGCGCCTGTCGCCATGCTCTGGGGACTTGGACGCCACGGAGGTTCACGCGGCGAGGCCGCGGGGTTGATGGAATACCGTCTGGGATCCACCGACTGGGTGCCTGCGCTCGGCGGCGTTGAAGGACTGCGCCGGATCGCCGTCGTCGGGGCCGGCCCCGAGGCCAACAGGAAGACGGTGGAGCGTCTCCGCAAAATCGTGCCCGGCGCAGAGGTTTCCGGCCGGCCCGGCGAGAATTGGGACGACGCCAGCGAAGAGGCCGCCGTCGCCTGGCTGGCGGAATTCCGCCCGCAGCTAGTGCTTCTTGGCCTGGGTATGCCGCTGCAGGAATCTGTCCTGCACCGCCGCCTCAACGAGCTTCCGCCGGCCGTCTACTGCACCGTCGGCGGAGCCATCGAACAACTGGCGGGTCTCCAGAAGCTCGCTCCACGCTGGCTGGGCCGGCTCGGGCTTGAATGGGCCTGGCGGCTCGTACTGCACCCGGGACGCGTCGCTTACCGGGTCTTCGGTGAGCCGTGGGTGCTTCTCGGCCTGTTGGTCCGACGCCGGCTCTCCGGCAGGAACAGCACGCCGGATCCAAGCGCCCGGTAGGGCCTTTAGAACTTCTGGTCTTCCAGCGGGCCGAAGCCCTTGTCCCGCAAACCGGCGGAGAATGCCCGGAACCATTCCGCAAGCCCGCGGAAGTCACCGCGGGGGAGGAAATAGCCCAAGTAGCCTCCGATGTCGGCCACCATCGACTTGCCACGGCGGTAGCGGCGGATCAAGTAGCCCCGGTTGCGGTAGTAGAAGTAGCGCTTGAACGCTGAATCCGGCACGATCACGTGCCAGCGCGCGCCGAAGACGTGCTTTGTCTCGGAAAACGCGTGCGGGTGGGTGATCCACGCCGTGGCGACCGTGCCGAAGCGGATCCCGGCTTTCCTGAGGCGGATCATGAAGTCGACCTCATCGCCCCGGATGAACAGCCGGATATCCGGCACTCCCACTTTGAAGAAAACGCTGGAACGGATGAGCGCACCGTTGAAGAAGTGCCCGACGTCGGGCAGGAACCCCGCCTTCTCGACTTCGGCGCGCTCGTGGGTCACTTTGCCGTCAATCCGGAAGAAGAAGGAGAGCTTGTCGGGGTGGCCGGGTGCCACGACAAGCGGCACGACCGCGTCCAGTCCGCGGGCCTCCGCCTCTCGTACCAGGGTTTCGAGACAGGTGGGATCGGCGGGTTCGGCGTCATCGTCCATGATCCAGACCCATTCGGCGCCGCTGGCCACTGCCTTGAGGATCGCAAGGGCGAAGCCCCCCGCGCCGCCCAGGTTCGCGTCCGAGCGCACGTAGTCCACCTTTGGATGGCTTGACGCAAGCTCCCGCGAAGGGGTGGTTCCGCTGTCCACGAGGCAAATGGTGTCCACGGGCATGGACTGCTTGTTGATGGCGTCGAGCAGGACTGCTAGCTCTCCGGGGCGGTCGAAGGTGACGGCCGCTACGGCAACGGAGACAGGCATGTAGGGTTCCTTCCGGGCAGTCGCGGGGAGGGTCCTCCCGGCTCGCCCTAGGGGCGCGTGAAACGGAGCAAAGCCGCCGTTGCCGCTAGTATCTTGACAGAGTCCAACTGTAGTACAGCAATATTCGGCGGTGCGCAGAGGTGTTGCAGGTGTTGTGCCGGCAGCTAGTCGCCAGGGACAGAATCCACCACCATCGCCAACAGGAGCCGCCACGTGATCATGTATTCGCTCATGATGCTCACGGCTGCCGTCGTGTCGTACCTCGCTACGTGGGTAGCCCGCCAGATGGGTAACAAACTTCGGCTTTTTGCCCCCATCCGCAGCCGGGATATGCACTCGGTGCCAATTTCCCGACTCGGCGGCCTGGGCCTTTTCGCCGGCTTTGCCGTGGCCCTCGTGGTAGCCAGCAATTCGTTCTTCGTGAAGGACATCTTCCACGGGAACGGTGCGCCGTGGGGAATCCTCGCAGGTGCCCTGGTGATCGTCGCGGTGGGTGTTGCCGACGACATGATGGACATCCGCTGGTGGGTCAAGCTGATCGGCCAATGCACGGCGGCTACGATCGTTGCGGTCTGGGGCGTGCAGATGTCCGTGGTTCCCTTTGTTCCGGAGCCCATACGGATCGAGGCGGAGCCGCTGCGCGTCGTCCTGACTGCCCTCGCCATTGTGACCACCATGAACGCAGTCAATTTCATCGATGGCCTCGATGGCCTGGCAGCCGGTGTCGCCGCGATCGGCGGGGTTGCGTTCTTCCTGACGGCGTATTGGGTCCACCGCAATGCAACGCTGACGGACCGCTCGGACCTGGCCGCGCTGTTGATGGCCATCATCGTGGGTTGCTGCATCGGATTCCTGCCGCATAACTGGTTCCCGGCCAAAATCTTCATGGGCGATTCCGGTGCCATGCTTTTGGGCCTCGTGATGGCCTCGGCCGGTGTGGTGTCCACGGGCCAGATCAGTTCAGGACTTTACGATCGCGCCAACGGTATTCCGACCATTGTGCCCATCCTGCTGCCGTTCGCGATTCTCTCGCTGCCGTTGCTGGACCTCGGCCTGGCGGTATTGCGGCGCACAGCACGTGGCCAGTCGCCCTGGTCGGCTGACCGTGGACACTTGCACCACAAGCTCATCGAGCTCGGCCACACTCACCGCACAGCAGTGCTCATGATGTATGTGTGGACCTGCATTCTGGCGTTTGGAGGCCTGGCGTTTGCCATCTTCCCTTGGCAGATGGTCCTCACCGTCGACATCGTGGCCGCGCTGATCATGGCCGGAGTGACAGCCTGGCCGTACTTTGTCCGAAAAGGCCGCGCCGCCCAGTAGACGGTGTGTGACGAGGGCGTTAACATCACAGTTCTATCTCATGTAGAATTCTAGGGCGGACAGTCACTCGCCCGCGCACCCACCCTATTTGAGACTTTGGCATTTTTGCCACGACGATTGGCATCCCCATGACCTCCAACGCCGGCGGACAGCAGTCCGACTCGAGCGGCGTTGCTGCCCCGCGCTCCACGTCTTCGCTGTGGCTGCGGCTTCTTTTCCTCAGCTCGACGACGGCGGTGGCGGCTCTCGCGGCGACGTCGGCAGTTGCGGTGGCTATGAATGGTGGCGTAGGAGTGCTTTCTGCCGCACTCGGCGGGGCGATCGTGATGGCATTTTTTGCCATCAGCCTCCTGATCGGCCATTTTGTCGGCCGGGATAATCCCTCCGGTGCGGTCGGCCTTTTTGTCGCCAGCTACTTTGTCAAGGTCATCGGCTTCGCGGTGGTGCTGTTCGTCTTGGGCGCCCCTGCATGGCTGCACGGACGCTGGTTCGTGATTGGCGCCGTCGTCACGGTTATCTCGTGGCAAGCCGCCGAAATCTACGGCTTCAGCAAGGCCCGGCTCCAGATCTACAACGACCCCGCAGCAGGCAAAGGGGGCGACGATGTTCACTCCTAGGAACAAGCGACGCTCCGCCACACCCATTGCCGCAAAACCCGGCGATTCCACTGAGCAGGAGAGCGACGGAAGCGACGGCGGATACAACGCCGGCATCGCCGTCTTCAGCTACATTGTTGGCGGAATCATAGTCTGGAGTTTGATAGGCTGGGGTCTGGATAATCTGTGGGGGACTCGCTGGATTGTGCTCCTTGGCGCTCTGCTTGGAGCCGCAGGAGGGTTCTATCTTTCCCATATGCACGGCCTCACCAGTCATCGCTCGTCTTCCGGTGAGAGCAAAGCAGACAGTGGTCCGTCCCAGGACGGGAACAGTAATGCCAAATAATTTCACACGGGAAATGGCTGCAGGAAACGCGGCCGGATCCTCAACAACGCCCAATGATGGACACTGCAGAGAGGAAACGCGTTGATCGCGCTTGCGCTCCCGGCCCAGGATTCAGGGACCTTCACTCCTCCCGGAATCGACCAAATGCACCTGCCGGCTATCCTGCCGTGGGGTGCGAGCGATGGCTTCTCCAAGCAGATGCTGCTGGTGATCCTGTCGGTCGTCCTTATCGCTTCATTCTTCCTCGCCGCTGCACGCAAGCAGCAGCTGGTTCCCGGCAAGTTGCAGTTCGCGGGCGAGATGGCCTACGGCTTCGTCCGCAACAGCATCGCCAAGGACATTATCGGCGGCCGCGACTTCATGAAGTACGTACCGCTCCTGTTCACGTTGTTCTTCTTCATCCTGGTGAACAACATCTACGGCGCCATTCCCGTGATCCAGCTTCCGAGCTTCTCGCACGTCGGCGGGGCCTATGTGCTGGCCGCAGTGGTATACGTCACCTGGATCGGCATCGGCATCAAGAAGAACGGCTTGAAGTACTTCAAGCTGGCCACGGTTCCTTCAGGCGTCCCGTGGTTCATCCTGCCGATCGTCGTACCGATCGAAATCATCTCCAACTTCCTGGTCCGGCCGGTAACGCACAGCCTCCGTCTCTTCGCGACCATGATGGCCGGACACCTCATTGTCATGATCGCCGGCTCGGGTATCGAGTTCCTCGTCATGCAGGAAAACGTCCTTCTCAAGGGCGCTTCCGTGCTCGTGCTCGTTGGCGCCATCGCCATGTACATGCTCGAAGCACTGATCATGGTGCTGCAGGCATACGTCTTCACCCTTCTGACTGCGATCTACATCGAAGGCGCACTCCACGCCGACAGCCACTAGGCACAACCTCAATCTTCCCCTTCGGGGGTTGAAGCAAACCAAACAACCTGCCGCGACTGCGGCATCTTGAAAGGAATACAATGAACGGCAACATCAACGGCTCCCTCAACCTCATTGGCTACGGTCTCTCCGCCATCGGCGGTGGTATCGGTGTGGGTCTCGTATTTGCTGCTTACATCAACGGTGTTGCACGTCAGCCGGAAGCTCAGCGCGTGCTCCAGCCGATCGCGTTCCTTGGTCTGGCTCTTACCGAAGCCCTCGCCATCCTCGGCCTGGTCTTCGCTTTCGTTCTCAAGTAAACCGCTAAGAACCAAGCGAACATTCAGAACCGAGTAGATAAGGACGGGTGAAATATGAATCAGCAGATCATCTCAGCCGCCGCTCAAGACGCCGCCGAGTCGGCTAATCCGCTCCTTCCCAACCCGTGGGAAATGGGCGTGGTCTTCGCCGGCTTCGTGGTCCTCTTGTACATCGTGGTCAAGTTTGTTGTCCCGATGTTCGAGAAGACCTTCGCGGAGCGCGCAGAGGCGATTGAGGGTGGCATTGCCAAGGCTGAAAAGGCCCAGGCTGAAGCTTCTGCAGCTCTCGAAGAGTACAAGCAGCAGCTGCACGACGCCCGCGCCGAGGCCAACCGCATCCGCGAAGAAGCTCGAGCCGAAGGTGCCCAGATCCTCGCGGAGCTGAAAACCAAGGCAGCAGCCGAGTCGGCACGCATCACCGAGCAGGCGTACGCCCAGATCGAATCCGAGCGCCAGGCAGCTGTTGTCTCCCTGCGTTCAGAGGTGGGCACCCTGGCCACGACTTTGGCAGAGCGCATCGTTGGCGAATCGCTCAGCGATGACGAGCGTGCCGCCCGCGTGGTGGACCGCTTCCTGGCAGATCTGGAGACCCAGAGCGCAGGTGCAGCTAAGTAATGGCAGGTGTATCGAGCGAATCGCTGACGAAGGCGCTGGAGCAGCTGGAAGCCAAGCTTCCGACGGCCTCGCTGCAGTTGGCTAAGGACCTCTTCGGAATCCTGGGAACGGTGGACAGCTCGGCTGGCTTGCGCCGCGCCCTGACTGACCCCTCCCGCAGCGGAGAAGAAAAGTCGGCGCTGGTCAAGCAGCTGGTTGGCGGGAAAGTCTCCGCTGATGCTGCGGAAATCGCAAGTGGATTGGCTGGCTTGCGCTGGGCATCTGCACGCGATATCGGCGATGCACTCGAGACTCTTGCCGCCACGGTGGTCATCGCCGTGGCTGAAAACAAGTCGGCCGTTTCTGCCTCCGGAATCACGGGGCTGGAAGAGCTGGAAAACGATCTGTTTGCTTTCAACCAGGCCGTTGCTTCCAGCCACGAGGTACAACGTGCTCTGGGAGAGTCGCAGGCAAGTGCTGCGGCCAAGATCAGCCTGGCGGAGAAGTTGGTTCCCGGCGCAAGCCCGGAAGCCCAGCTCCTCATCGGCCAGGCTGTGTCGCAGCCGCGCGGCGTCAAGCCGAGCAAGCTCATCGACAATTTCGCCAAGCTTGCAGCCAAGCGCCAGCAGCGCTGGATCGCAACTGTCCGCGTTACCCGTCCGTTGACGGATGCGCAGGCCAGCCGTCTGCAGGCCGGGCTTGATGCCCTCTACGGTCGCGAGTTGAAGGTCAACGTCAGCGTTGATCCGACTCTGATCGGTGGGATCCGGGTCCAGGTGGCGGACGAAGTGCTTGACGCTTCCGTCGTAGCCCGCCTGTCCGAACTCCGCCGGCAACTCGCCGGCTAGCCAGACAAGCACAACTTAACTGATACAAACACCGGTCATCGTGAGCAACGATGATCACGAAAACAGGAGAGCAGGGACTGCAGATGGCCGAATTGACCATCAACGCCGACGACGTCCGTAATGCGTTGAACGAGTTCGCGGCGTCCTACGAACCCGGAAACGCAGAGCGCGTAGAGGTCGGCCGCGTGACCGCCGCAAGTGACGGCATCGCCCGTGTTGAGGGCCTTCCCTCGGTCATGGCGAACGAGCTGCTTCGCTTCGAAGACGGCACCCTGGGCTTGGCCCAGAACCTCGACGTCCGCGAAATCGGCGTCATCATCCTCGGTGACTTCACCGGTATCGAAGAAGGCCAGGAAGTCCACCGCACCGGTGAAATCCTGTCCGTCCCGGTAGGCGACGCCTTCCTGGGCCGCGTAGTTGACCCGCTGGGCCAGCCCATCGATGACCTCGGCGAGATCAAGGCCGAGACCACCCGTGCACTGGAACTCCAGGCTCCGGGCGTGACCCAGCGCAAGTCGGTGCACGAGCCCATGCAGACCGGTCTCAAGGCTATCGACGCCATGATTCCGATCGGCCGCGGCCAGCGCCAGCTGATCATCGGTGACCGCCAGACCGGCAAGACCGCCATCGCCGTGGACACCATCATCAACCAGAAGGCCAACTGGGCCTCGGGCGATGTCACCAAGCAGGTGCGCTGCGTTTACGTCGGTGTCGGCCAGAAGGCTTCCACCATTGCCGCTGTCCGCCAGACCCTGGAAGACCACGGCGCGCTGGAATACACCACCATCGTGGCTTCCCCGGCATCCGACCCCGCCGGCTTCAAGTACCTGGCTCCGTACGCCGGCTCGGCCATCGGCCAGCACTGGATGTACGGCGGCAAGCACGTACTGGTGATCTTCGATGACCTGTCGAAACAGGCCGAAGCCTACCGTGCAGTGTCGCTGCTGCTCCGCCGCCCGCCGGGACGCGAAGCATACCCGGGTGACGTTTTCTACTTGCACTCCCGTCTGCTGGAGCGTTGTGCCAAGCTCTCCGACGAGCTGGGCGCAGGCTCGATGACCGGTCTTCCGATCGTCGAAACCAAGGCCAACGACGTCTCGGCCTACATCCCGACCAACGTCATCTCCATCACCGACGGCCAGATCTTCCTGCAGTCGGACCTCTTCAACGCCAACCAGCGCCCCGCTGTTGACGTCGGTGTGTCCGTGTCCCGTGTTGGTGGTTCGGCACAGGTCAAGTCCATGAAGAAGGTGTCCGGTACCTTGAAGCTGGACCTGGCGCAGTACCGCGACATGCAGGCGTTCGCGATGTTCGCGTCCGACCTCGACGCGGCTTCACGCCAGCAGCTGACCCGTGGCGCCCGCCTGATGGAACTGCTCAAGCAGGGCCAGTACTCGCCGTTCCCGGTCGAGGACCAGGTTGTATCCATCTGGGCCGGTACGAAGGGCTACCTGGACGATGTTCCGGTTGAGGATGTCAGCCGCTTCGAGTCCGAGTTCCTGGAGCACCTCAAGCACAAGTCCTCCATCCTGACCACGCTGGCGCAGACCAACGTCCTGGACGACGACACCGCTGAAGCGCTGAAGTCCTCGATCATCGACTTCAAGAAGGGCTTCTTCGGAGAAGGCGACAACCGCTTGGTTGGTGCCGGCCACGAAGAGCACGAAGCGATTTCCGGTGGCGAAGTCGACCAGGAAAAGATCGTCAAGCAGAAGCGCTAGAGCATTGGTTCCCGGGCCTGCGGAATCCGCAGGCCCGGGGCCTTCGCCAAAGCCTTAGCCGCTGATCCATCGGGATCTTAGGAAAGGAAATGTATGGGAGCCCAGATCCGGGTCTACCGCCAGAAGATCAGCTCGACGACGTCGATGCGCAAGATCTTCAAGGCGATGGAACTGATCGCTACCTCGCGCATCGGTAAGGCCCGCGCCCGCGTTGCAGCTTCGACGCCCTACGCAAACGCGATTACCCGTGCTGTTTCTGCTGTCGCAAGCCAGAGCGAAATCGATCACCCGCTAGTCACCGAGCCGGAGCAGATCCGCCGTGCCGCAGTCCTGGTTATCACCTCGGACCGTGGCCTGGCTGGTTCCTACTCCGCAAGCGTGCTCAAGAAGGCCGAAGGTCTCAACGAGCTTCTCCGGGCAGAGGGCAAGGAAGTCAAGACCTACCTGGTGGGCCGCAAGGCCCAGGCCTACTTCGACTTCCGCAGCCGTCCGTACTCCCGCGTGTGGACCGGCGGAACGGACGCACCGGAATTCGAGACTGCCAAGGAAATCGGCGCCGCTCTTCTCGAAGAGTTCGCCAACGACTTCGCTGAGGGTGGCGTGGATGAAATCCACGTCGTTTACACCCGCTTCAAGTCGATGGTGACGCAGGAGCCCACGATTGTCCGTCTCCTGCCGCTCGAAGTTGAAGAGCAGGCAGTCAGTGAGTCCGAGCTTTTGCCGCTGTACGAGTTCGAACCGGAATCGGAGCAGGTGCTTGACGCACTGCTTCCGCGTTACATCGAATCCCGCATCTTCGCGGCAATGCTGCAGGCAGCGGCTTCCGAGCTCGCCGCCCGCCAGCGCGCCATGAAGTCGGCAGGCGACAACGCGACCGAATTGATTAAGAAGTACACGCGTCTGCGCAACACGGCCCGCCAGGCTGAGATCACGCAAGAGCTTTCCGAAATCGTGGCCGGCGCCGACGCCCTGAGCGCGTAGTCGCCGGTGCATGGTTCGGCGCAAGCTGCACCTGCACCAAATAGATAAACTTAACCCCACGCCATCTACTGAGTGAAGTGAGAGAGATGACTGCCACCGCTACCGAGCACGCAGCCGCAACGGCCGGCGCCACCGGCCGCATTGCCCGCGTCATCGGCCCGGTTGTCGACGTCGAATTTCCGGCTGACGCAATCCCGTCGATCTACAACGCACTCACCACCGAGGTAACCCTCAACGGTGAGACCAAGACCATCACGTTCGAGACCTCCCAGCACCTGGGTGACAACCTCGTCCGTGCCATCTCCCTGCAGGCCACCGACGGACTCGTCCGCGGCACCTCCGTGCAGGACTCCGGCTCCCCGATCTCCGTGCCTGTCGGCGACGGCGTCAAGGGCCACATCTTCAACGTCCTCGGCAAGCCGCTGGACGTTGACGAGTCCGAGATCAACGCGGACGCGTACTGGCCGATCCACCGCAAGGCTCCGGCCTTCGCGTCTCTCGAGGGCTCCACGGAGATGCTCGAGACCGGCATCAAGGTCATCGACCTCCTCACCCCGTACATCAAGGGTGGAAAGATCGGTCTGTTCGGTGGTGCCGGTGTCGGCAAGACCGTTCTGATCCAGGAAATGATCACCCGTGTCGCCCGTAACTTCGGTGGTACTTCGGTATTCGCCGGTGTTGGCGAGCGTACTCGTGAAGGCAACGACCTCTGGGTTGAAATGGAAGAGGCAGGCGTCCTCAAGGACACCGCCCTTGTATTCGGCCAGATGGACGAACCGCCGGGAACGCGTCTGCGCGTGGCTCTGTCCGCTCTCACCATGGCGGAATACTTCCGCGATGTGCAGAACCAGGACGTGCTGCTCTTCATCGACAACATCTTCCGCTTCACCCAGGCCGGTTCCGAGGTCTCCACCCTGCTCGGCCGCATGCCGTCCGCAGTTGGCTACCAGCCGAACCTCGCCGACGAGATGGGCCTCCTGCAGGAGCGCATCACCTCGACCAAGGGCCACTCGATCACGTCGATGCAGGCCATCTACGTGCCTGCTGATGACTACACCGACCCGGCTCCGGCAACGACCTTCGCACACCTCGACGCGACCACGGAACTTTCCCGTGAAATCGCCTCCCGTGGTCTGTACCCGGCCGTTGACCCGCTGACGTCGACTTCGCGCATCCTGGACCCGCAGTACATCGGCAAGGACCACTACAACACGGCCGTCCGTGTGAAGCAGATCCTGCAGAAGAACAAGGAACTCCAGGACATCATCGCCATCCTCGGCGTTGACGAACTGTCCGAAGAAGACAAGATCGTCGTGTCGCGTGCACGCCGCATCCAGCAGTTCCTGTCGCAGAACACCTACACCGCCAAGCAGTTCACCGGCGTCGAAGGCTCCACCGTATCCATCAAGGACACCGTGGAAGGCTTCACGGCGATTTGCGACGGCGAGCTGGACCACATCGCAGAGCAGGCGTTCTTCAACGTCGGCGGCCTGGATGACGTCGAGCGCCAGTGGGCCAAGATCCAGGAACAGACCAAGTAGTATGGCTGAGCTCGAGGTTGAGATTGTCGCAGCGGACCACTTCGTGTGGTCCGGTGCGGCCAAGATGGTCAAGGCCCGCACCAGCGATGGTGAAATCGGGATCCTGCCGGGCCACTCGCCGCTCCTCGCCATTCTGGCCGCGGGCGAGCTGGCCATCGAGCCGGTTACCGGAGACCGCCTTGCAGTAGTTGTGGACGGCGGGTTCTTCTCCGTCGACAACAACCGCGTGGTGATCGTCGCTGACAACGCCCAGCTGGGCGATTCAGCTACTGCGGGGATCCGATAGCAAGACCTTGATGGACGATTCTGCTATTCCGTTCATCGCCTTGGCAACGGCGTTTGCGTTGCTGATCTTTACACTGTGCCTCGTCGGGGTGCGCCGCTTCAATTTGCGGCGCGCCCTGGGCACGGTCGACGCCTCCATTTGCACGGCTGGAAACAGCTGGCGGATGGGGGTTTGTCGTTATCAGGACTCGGAGCTCGAGTGGTTCCGTCTGCTTTCCCTTAGCTTCCGTCCAAGACACAGCTTCCGCCGTAGTTCCTTGGAGCTCCTGGGCCGCCGGAAGCCAACGGAGGAAGAACGGACGAGGCTTCAGCCCGACGTCGTGGTTGTCGAACTCCAGCATGAAGGCCAGTCGTTCATGCTGGCAATGAGATTTGATGCCTACGCGGGGTTGTCGTCCTGGTTGGAAGCCGGCCCTGTGGTGGGCGTCGGCACCTGGCGCTGAAGACAGTGGAATTCCTGTACAACCTGAGCCTGGTTGATGGTCCGTTCTATTGGACCGTCCTGGGCTCTGGAATTGGCGGGAGTGCATTCCTTCTCCTGCGACGAGACCGGCGCTGGCTGGTTTCCATACTTGTTTCGCTTGCCGTGGCGAGTGGGGTTGTCTCGGTCATCCATTGGCTGCTGGTCAACGTCCTGACGGTGTTCCCGGAGGATCTCCCCTTCGAAGTCCTCGTTTGGTCGACAGTTGCCTTCTCCGCGTTGGCCCTCTTCTTTTTCAGGCTCCCGGGCTCCTCGTGGCGGGGCAGGAGCGCCGCAGGGGTTTCCTTCTTCGCCGTGCTGCTCCTCTCCGCTGCCCAGATCAACAGCTACTTCGGGCTCAACCACACGGCGGCCGATCTCTTCGGCCACAATGTAGGACGGATTCCGCATCTTGAGGAGGGGTTCAAAAGGGGTTTTTCGGGGGCCCTGCCGGCGTCATTGCCTGAGGGGGGAATAGTCCGCAGGGCATCTATTCCCGGAATCGAATCCGGTTTCAAGGCCCAGGATGCATTCATTTACCTGCCACCGGCCTACCAAACCACTGACCGCAGCCAACTACCCGTGCTGGTCCTGTTTGCCGGCCAGCCCGGACGTCCCGCCGATTGGCTGACCGGCGGCCTGCTTGAACCGGCCATGAATACCTTCGCCGCCCGGCACGGAGGCGTGGCTCCCGTCGTCGTGGTGGTCGATCCGAACGGGTCCGATACCGCAAACACGATGTGCATGGACAGCCGGATCGCACGTGCCGACACCTACCTCGCGATCGATGTTCCGCGTTGGATCAACTCGACGCTCGAGGTGTCCGCCGACCCCAGGAAGTGGACGGTCGGCGGGTTCTCCTTCGGAGCAACCTGTGCCGTGCAGATGACCATGCTGCATCCCGAAATCTACCCTTCCTTCATCGCGTTCTCGGGAGAGCGGGAGCCTTCACTTGGTCCTGATCGCCAGCGGACCATCCAGACCGCATTTGGCGGGGACTCCGCGGCGTTCGACGCCCTGACACCGCTGAACCTGATGAAACAGCGAAGCTACCACGGCCACGCAGGCTTCTTCGCCGTCGGGGCCGCAGACGGCGAATTCGTCCGCTATGCCACCGAATTGGCGGCAGCCGCCCGCAATTCCGGCTTCGATATCAGGCATGCTTCAGTTTCCGGAGCCGGCCATTCGTGGGCTGTGGCCGTGCAAGAGCTTCCCGCCGCAATGGAATTCCTGGCCCTTCGATGGGGACTCGTCCCGTGAGTACCCAGGAAGCCCAATTGTCCAAGGACCAGGCGGCTGACTCCGAAAATGCCAGGCCCGCCCGGAAGATGGCGGCAACCCTTGCGCGGGCCATCCTGGGCAACGTAGCGGCCCATATTGGCGCCATCCCTTTCACGGTGTTTGTGCTCGCGCTGTACCTTCTCACTCCGGCGATCTTCGACTCCGATCTCGGGTACGGCCCTGACGCATTGCGGCATCTTTCGAGCGTGAGCGGTGGCGGATTGAAGTCGGGGGATTGGTGGTCCATCTGGACCTCGATGTTTTTTGCCGCCAACCCTTTCGACTACGTCATCACCTCGTTGTTGTTGGTCGTGTTGTTGGGATCCTCAGAGCGCAAGCTGGGGTGGTTCCGCGCAGCGGCTGGTTTCCTTGGCGGGCAGTTTGCCACGGTGACCGCCTTTTTGTTGGTGGTCCAGTTGGCAGCCTATGCCGACGACGGCTGGCTGGGACGGATGATGGACGCCAGGACGTCCGGGCCCCTTCCCGCGACCCTTTTCGTCTCGATGGCGGCCAGTGGCCTTCTGCCGACTCTGTGGCGTCGGCGCCTCAGGGCGATTGTTGTGTCCTTGGCGCTTCTCCTGGTCCTGTATGTTGGCGACCCCTCGGCTGTCATGGCCCTGACCGGTGCCGTGCTCGGACTGGGGACCGGTCTGTGGCTGCAGCTCGACCACGGCGTTCAACCGAGCCACCGGGCGACCAGGCGCGAAACACGAAACCTCCTCTCGCTCATGGTGGCGATTTTCGGCGTCGGGCCCTTAGTGGCTGGCGCGGTGCGGAGCCCCGCGGGGCCGCTCGCGTTGCTCCGCGAGATGGTCCTGAACCCTGTTCCGACGCTCAACCAATTGCAGGCGAACTGCGGTGGAACCGTGGACATCAGTTGCCTTGAACTCGGACGCCAGGGTTATCCCGGGCCCGCCGGCGTGGCCCTCGCGGTGGTACCCGCGTTGCTTCTCTTGATCTGTGCGGTGGGCATGCGCCAGGGAAGGCGCCTGGCCCTGAAAATCGCCATCGGCGTGCAACTCGGCGTGGTGGCGCTGTCCTTCGCCTACCTGGTGCTGTTTGCCAGCATTCCGCATTTTCCAGGACGAGGCCGTACCGTCATCATGGGCTCAGCGGTGTTCCACATTCTGACCCTCGCCCTGGTTCCCCTTATCCTGGCGGTTCTGCTTTTCCTGTTCAGGGGCAACTTTGTGGTGGGCTCGAGGGCGCCGCTCCGCCGGAAGATGACGTGGCTGGTTGGCAGTACGTGGCTCATCTTGGCGAGCGCCTACACCGGAGCGTGGCTCGGCTCGGGCGGTATGGCGCACGACGGCGGCATCCTGGGTCTCGTTGCGGAACTCGCCAGACAGTACCTTCCCTTGCCCATACCCACCGCATTCGGTCGCGTGTTCGCGGACCGAAGCGCCGCCGAGTCAATACTGTTCGCGTGGTCGGGGATCATCTTCTGGCTCGTGGCCCTGGCAGCGGTGTGGACGCTGCTTCTCAAACGGCAGCACGGCCCCGGCGGTGACGATCCGGCCCGCTTGGCGGCCAGGGACTTGGTCAAGCGCGGCGGGGAGTCCCTTTCGTGGATGGCGTTATGGGAGCCGAACAAGTTCTGGTTCACTCCCGGAATGGACGCCGGAATTGCCTACCAGCAGCACGGAAACGTCGCACTGACCCTTGCCGGTCCGTTCGGTGATCCCGTACAAGCTACTGCCGCGACCGAGGGATTCCTTGACTACTGCGCACAGCACGCATTGGTGCCGTGCCTCTACTCCTGCACAGAGGAATTGTGGCCGATGCTGCAATCCACGGGATTTCGCCGAATCGCGGTCGCCCAGGAAACCCGGCTCGCCATCCGCGACCTCGAGTTCACGGGCAAAGCGTGGCAAAACGTCCGCACAGCCAAGAACCGCGCACTGAAGGCCGGGGTTGAAGCCCGGTGGGGCCGCTATTCGGAGTTCCCGCAACACGTACGTTCCCAACTCGGCGAAGTGTCGGAAGAGTGGGCCGCCAGGAAAAAGGTGCCGGAAATGGGCTTTACCTTAGGTTCCCTCGACGAGCTGATGGACGATGAAGTGCTTTGCTGCATAGCCGTCGACGGCAAAGGGTTTGTCTATGGGGTCACCAGTTGGCTACCGGTGTTTCGTGACGGCCAAGTTATCAGCTGGACATTGGACTTCATGCGCCGGCGAAGCGACGCTTTCCCCGGCCTCATGGAATTCATGATTGCCTCGGCGGTCCACGAGTTGCGGCAGGGAGTGGAAGTCATTTCCCTCTCGGGCTCGCCTTTGGCCGGGGAGACCGAGGAATTCTCCAACGGCGAAGCCGGCCTGGCGGGTATTCTCGACCTCGTTGGCAGGACCTTGGAGCCTGTTTACGGATTCCGCTCTTTGGCCCGCTTCAAATCGAGGTTCCAGCCGGAGTACAGGACTTTGTATATGTACTACCAAGACAGTCTGGAGATTCCCGCGATCGGCGCTGCGCTAAGCCGGGCATATTTGCCGGGGCTGTCCGTCCGGCAAACTGCGCGGCTTCTCCGCACACTCGTTGCCTGAAAGGTAAAAGGGGTCCCGCACCCTGTGCGGAACCCCTTTCCTGAATCTGCCAGGCAGAATTCAAACAGTCAAACTAGATGGCGGTTACGCCGGTGGCCTGCGGGCCCTTTGCGCCCTGACCGATCTCGAACTGAACACGCTGGTTCTCGTCGAGAGTGCGGAATCCGCCGGTCTGGATCTCGGAGTAGTGGACAAAGACGTCGCCTTCTGCGTCGTCCGGAGTAATGAAGCCGAAGCCCTTTTCAGCGTTGAACCACTTGACGGTGCCCAGTGCCATTTTTGTTTCTCCTCATTGTGGAACTTTTAAGTCCGGCACACCGCGTGCCGGCCTTGGTTACTCCGCGAGAAGACCTGGTTTTCCGTCCAAGCAAGGCCTGGTTGGCTTCGCAGGAGCTTCACGCTCGCAACACGTCTTGCGAGCATGAATCACACCTACACAAAGACTGCTACAACACTTTCATGGCGGATACTGGAGGTCAACGGTCTGCCGGGGAATTCCGACAAATTTTAAGTAAAAAGAAGGTAACGGAAGAAAGCGCGCCCGCCACGGGATGCGCCATTGGGAGCCTGTAAATTCGGCTTAGGCGAGCCAATCCCCATTGCGCAATACCCCCGCGAGTTGGAGGTCCTTGTCCACGACGACGAGATCGGCCCGCAGGCCCCGGCGAAGGCCGCCAAGTTCATCGGAAAGCCCCAGGACCGCGGCGGGAACCGCCGTCGCCGACGCAACGGCGTCGGCGAGCCCGACGCCGGCCGCAACCGTGCGCCTGACGACGTCGAGCAGGGTCGCAGTGCCGCCGGCGATGGACCCCGTCGCATCCAGGGTAGCGACGCCGTCCGTCACGGTCACCGGGGAAGGCCCCAGCATGTAGTTTCCGTCGGAGAGTCCCGCCGCCGCCATTGAATCGGTCACGAGGACAACGTTTGCGCCGCCTACCAGTTGAAAAACGGTTGCGACGGTGCTCGGGTCAAGGTGGGTGCCGTCCGCAATCAGTTCCACGACGGCCTTGCCTTCCTGGGCGGTGCGCAGGGAAGCGGCCACAGGCCCGGGGGAGCGGTGGTGCATCGGAGGCATGCCATTGAACAGGTGCGTCACAGTCGGCAAGGAGCTGACGCCGTCGAAACCAGCGGATTCCAGGCCCTCCCGCGCCGCGGTGAGCGAGGCGGCCGCGGTCGCGTCGTCGCAATCCGTGTGGCCGAGCGAGGGCGTTACTCCGTGAAACGTCATGAGGTCCACGAGTGCCGCGGCGCCGGGAAGTTCGGGGGCGTAGGTCATGGTGGCGAGCTTGCCGGCAGCAGCTTCGACCAGCTCGCTCATCAGGTCCAGGTCCGGCTCCAGCAGATAGGCAGGGTTCTGGGCGCCGCAGCGCGCATGGGAGAGGAAAGGCCCCTCCAGGTGGATTCCGGCCACGAGTCCTTCATCGGCCAAGCGTACGAAAAGCTCGATGCCGCGGAGAAGGTCCTCCCGCGGCGCCGTGACCATGCTGGCGAGGAGGGTGGTGGTTCCGGAGCGGTGCAGGAAATCGATGGCTTTGCGAGCCGAGGATTCATCGGCTCCGGGAAAGTCTCCTCCGTTGCCGCCATGGCAGTGCACGTCCACGAATCCGGGGACAAGGTACCGCTCGGCAGGGAAATCGGTACGGGGGGTCTCCTCGAACCCTTCGAAGGCTGCTTCGTGGAATTCGGCGGCCGGACCGGCGAAGGCGATGCGGTCATCCTCCACCGCTACCAGGCCATCTTCGATCACCGCACCGTCGCTGACGATGGTTCCGGTAATCAAATGGCGCACGGGCGCAGAAGAACATACAGGCCGGTCTGGGACAGTCATGCTTTGATTCTAGTTGCCGGGGCCCGCGCCTGACCCGGTTTACCCGGGATGACGGCCAGCACGCCTAGAACAAGCGCGACTCGCTGTCGTCCACCCCGCGCATCGCGTCATAGTCCAGGGTGATGCAGTCGATTCCGCGGTCGTTGGCAAGGACCTTCGCCTGCGGCTTGATCTGCTGTGCGGCGAAGATTCCCCGCACCGGTGCCAGCAGTGGATCGCGGTTGAGCAGTTCAAGGTAGCGCGTGAGCTGCTCGACGCCGTCGATGTCGCCGCGCCGCTTGAGTTCGACGGCGACCGTCCTGCCCTCGCCGTCCCGGGCCAGGATATCCACCGGACCGATGGCAGTGAAGTACTCGCGCCGGATGAGCGAATAGCCGGCACCGAGGGTTTCGATCTGTTCGGCGAGCAGTCGCTGCAGATCGGCTTCGACGCCGTCCTTGATGAGCCCGGGGTCCGTTCCGAGGTCGTGGGAAGTGTCGTGGAGTTGCTCGTAGATGTTGATGATGAGCCGGTCATCGGTCTTGGCCGACTGCACGGTCCATTGCTCCACCACGCCTTCTTCGACCTCCGTCTCATCCGGCGTGGTCACCCGCAAGGTAGCGGGCGGGCTCATCCAGTTAAGCGGCTTGTAGGAGCCGCCGTCGGAGTGGACCAGCACGGAACCATCGGATTTGACGAGCAAAAGCCGGGTGGCAAGCGGGAGGTGGGCCTTGAGGCGGCCAACGTAATCTACGGAACAACGGGCTATGACGAGTCGCACCCGCCCCACTTTACTTCCTCTCCCGCTTCCCCTGCCGCGCGCAACCAGCGACTGGGGCAGAATGGAGTCATGCCTCGCTCCAACCGCCCCCGACGCAGCGAATCAGCCAAGGCAAGCTGGAAACGGACAGGCGAGTCGCCGGAACTGGACCTGGAACGTGCCCGTTCGGGCATTGCCCGCAGGGAAAGCGCCCCCGACGGCGACTGGATGGTCCGGACCATGACGGCACGCAATGCCGAGAAGACCTATATATGTCCCGGTTGTTCGATGGCCATCATGCCTGGAATCGCCCACTTGGTGGTGTGGTCCGAGACGCACCTCTTCGGCGATGCCGCGGGGTTGGCGGAACGCCGCCACTGGCACAACAACTGCTGGACAGGCCGAACCTACAGGTACCGCTAAGCACTTGAGACGGCCCGCTGAATCTCCCCACCTTTGGTCGGGGCGGGCCCCCGGGAATACCCGGAAATGCGGGAGTCCGGGCTGCGGTAGCGTCCAAAAGCGGGGAAATCACGACGACGGCCCCGCCGCCGAGCACTTAGGCTTGGAAGCATGAGTTTCGATCCTGCTTCCCTCGTTTTCAGCCAGCCGGAGTCTGCCACGGACATCAGGGCGTCCACGGTATTGCCGGCGCACCGCGAAAACGTGGAGTTCCGCACCGAAGACGGCAAGTTGCTTGTGGGTGAGCTGGCGCTGCCGGAGTCCGGCGGGATCTCGGCCACGCTCATTACGCTGCACCCCTTGCCTACGCACGGCGGATTCATGGACTCGCACGTCTACCGGAAGGCGTCCTACCGGCTTCCGGCACTGGCCGGCGTCGCTGTCCTGCGCTTCAATACGCGGGGAACGCATTCGCCCCGGGGTACCAGCCAGGGGCACTTCGACGAGGGAATCGGTGAGCGGTACGACGTCGAGGCTGCTGTCCGCTTCGCCGTGGAACGCGGGCTTCCGAACCGCTGGCTGGTGGGCTGGTCCTTCGGCACCGAACTGGCCTTGATGTATGGGGCCGTTGAGCCGGTGGCTTCCCAAGTGGAGGGCGCCGTCCTGCTGTCTCCGCCGCTGCACCGGGCCACGGACGTGCACTTGAAGGAATGGGCTGCTTCGGGAAAGCCGTTGACAGTCCTGGTTCCGGAACACGACGACTATCTCCAGCCCGCCGAGGCCGCCGAACGATTCAGCCTGGTGCCGCAGGCCCGGGTCGTGGGGATCGACGGAGCCAAGCACCTGTGGGTCGGCGAGAAGTACGCGGCCCGGGTCCTGGACGAGATCGTGGACGACGTGACGGAAGCCGGTGCAGGGCCCGATGGCCTGCCGCGCCACTGGACGGGTCCAGTAGCCACGGCATCCTAGGCCCCACGGCCTAGTGGCGGTCCTGCCGGGCGATGAAGACTTCCTTGAGCAGCAGCATGATGGCTGCCGCCGTCGGGATGGCGATCAAGGCGCCGAGCACGCCCAGCAGGCTGCCGCCCGCGATCACCGAAATCACGGCAACGGCACCGGGGACGGCGACGGCCTTCTGCATGATGCGCGGGGAGATGAAGTAGGCCTCGAACTGCAGATAGGCGAAGTAGCAGACGGCGTAGATCACGGCAGTCTGCCAGCCGGCGGTGAGGGCTACCAGGATGACTACCACAGCGGCAATCAAGCCTCCCACCAAGGGGATGAACGCAAGCAAGGCAACCACGAAAGCCAGCAGGACGCTGAATGGAATGCCCAGGATGCTCATGACGATGAATGCGAACAACGCGTTGAGCAGGGCAACACAAACCTGGCCGATCACATAGTTGCCCACCGAGCGCGTGATCTCCTCGGACAGCGCCTCCACCCTGGGCCTGCGTGAGCGTGGTGCGAGCCGGTAGCCCCATCTCTTCATGGCAGGCAGGGCGCCGAGGAAGTAGAGGCTGAGGACCAGGACGATCAGCGTCCCGAAGAGCCCGTTGGCCACCGTGGATCCGAAACCGACGACGCCGCCGAAAATACCGCCCATGGCGTCGGGGTTCTTGACGAACTTGTCCAGTTCCTGGCTGATCTTGTCCCGGACGCCGAATTGGCTGTCCAGGGAGCGGAAGAAATCCGAATCCACGAAGCCCCGGATCCAGTCCGGAGCCTGCCGCACGATCTGCGAGACCTGTTCCACGATGGTGGGGATGAGGGTGGCGAAAAACGCCGCCACTCCGGCAACGAGGACTCCGACGGCGATGACGACGCCGGCAGGGCGCGGCACCTTGCGGTCTTCGAGCCAGCGGACCACGGGATCCAGCCCCAAGGCGATGAACAGGGCCGTAACGATCCACAACAGCAGTTGGACGGTGCTGGTGCCGATGTAATACAGCATGAGGGCGACGCCGACGCCGGCAGTGCCCATGAAGCCGACATACAGGGGATGTTGCGCGGACATCCTGGGACCGGGGGAACCGAAGCGCGGACCGTCGGATTCATCCTCGGCAGGCTCGAAGGTTGAATCGTGCTCAAGTTCCGGAGGCATTTCGAAACGGACCCGCGGTTGGGCGCCGGGGATGGGCTGGCGGAGGCGGCGCACGAAGGACGCCATGAGGCCCTCGCCGTGATCCTTGCCGTCCCGGGCAGGCCCGCCGGCCAAGCCATCCAGGCTGGACTCCGGTGCTTGTTCGGCGGGAGTGGGATCCTTGCGCTCTTTCACGTGTTCTGCTGCCTTTTCGTTCCGCGGTCAGGCTCCAGGAGTGCCCGATGTCATGTTGTTCGCCACACTATCAGCAGGCCGGAATTGGCGAATTCTAGAGGGTAAGCCGTGCCGCCGGAAGCCCTTCGGTCGGGCCCCGAACTGACTCCTTGGTAACAAAACCGTTACCCTTGAAGTTCAACGACCGCTGATGATTGGTATTCCTGTGCGATTGAAGACTGCAGTTTCGCTGGTGCTGCTTGGCCTGCTGACACTGTTGGCCGGCATTGGCCAGCTGACCTTTTGGGCCCCGGCCGAGACCGTGACCGCGTCCGCCCCCGGAGACTCCAAAGCCGCTCCGCTGACCGTGATCACCCAAGACGTGTTGACCCACGCGGGTGGTCCCAGACAAATCAGCATCAAGGGCGATGGCAAGTTCGTGTTGGCTGTCGGACGTCCGGATGACGTCGACGCGTGGGTAGGCAAGACCGCGCACAACAGCATCACCGGCGTCTCCGGGGACGGCAAGTCCCTCCAGGTTGCCAGCACCGACGGCGAAGCAACCGCTCCGTCGCCTGCCGGGTCGGATCTGTGGGTGCAGACGGAGAACGCCAACGGACAGTTGGACTACACCTTTACCCCTCCCGCGAGCGGCAACTGGTCCCTCCTTCTGGCCAGCGACGGAACCAAGCCGGCGCCGTCGTCGCTGTCCATGACGTTCGCCAACGATGCCACCATGCCGTGGGCCGTCCCGCTCATTGTCATTGGCGCGATCCTCATTGTCGCCGGTGCGGCGTTGCCGTTCATCAGCAAGTTCACCCGGGGCAGGGGCTCCCGCCCGAACGGTCCGCGGGACGGCGGGAACATTGAAACCGGCCCGGAGACCGCCGGCGAAGGCACCGCCAAGGAGGAAGGGACCGCCAAGGAGACCGGCAAAGACATCATCGGCGGGGACGCACCCGCCGAGGACAGTAAAAAGGGCACAGCCGGTGGTCCCGCACTTCGTATTTCGCTTGTAGCCGCAGCTGTTGTGACGGGCCTCGTGGGCGGGACCGCGGCAGGCGCCCAAGCGGCCGAGACTCCTTCTCCTTCGGGATCCGCGACTTCTCCTTCAGGATCTCCGACGGGATCCGCGACGGCGAGCCCTGCGGGCACCGCCGGTGCGCAGACCGTCCCCGTCCTGGTGGACGCGCAGCTCAAGCGCATCCTGGACCAGGTCGCCGGCGCAGTGGCGGCAGGAGATGCCGCGCGTGACGCCTCCAAACTCGCTCCCAGGGTTGACGGCACGGAACTGCAGGTGCGCACCCAGAACTACAAGATCCGGTCCCAGGTTGCCACGCACGAAGCGCGGATGCCCGTCCGGGCCAGCAAATTGCTGGGCAGCGTCATCTCCACCCAGCGAACCTGGCCACGCACAGTAATCGCCTTGACCCAAGGCGATGGCAACGTGGTTCCCCAGGTCCTGACTCTCGTGCAGGCCTCGCCGAGGGAGAACTACAAGCTGAAGAGCACTTCGCCGCTGCAGCCCGGAACGTCCTTCCCGGCGATTCCCTTGGGCGGAACCGCGCAGCTGGCGGCCGGGGACAAGTCCGGGCTGCAGTACAGCGGGACCGAGGCGATGGCAGCCCTGGGCGATCGCTTGACCAAGGCTGATTCTGCGTTCAAGGACAAGCTCGTGGAAGGCACGAATTCGCCCTACATTGCCGATGTCCTGGACTACCAGTCGAGCACCGTCAAGTCCGGCACCAACGGCAATTTCACCTTCACGCACACGCCCTCTCCGGCGGATACGGCAGTGTTCCGGACCTCCGACGGCGGTGCCGTGGTGGTGGGAAAGCTGGACTTCGCCTTCACCAGCAAGCCCAAGGCTGACGGCGACACGCTGACCGTGGACAAAGCCGCGGCCGTACTCGCGGGCGGGGACTCCACGAAGGTCGGCCTCGTGCAGACCTTCTCGGAGTCGGTGGCTATTTACGTCCCGCCGGCAGGATCGACTGCTCCCATGAAACTCGTTGCCGCGGTCCGCGGCCTGGTGGGAGCCAGCTTCCAGTAGGCAAATACTGTTGGCGCAGCGGCTAGAGTGGACGGTATGAGTTCGCCAGGATCCCGTCCCGTCTCTCCAGCCGCTGCCAGCCAGCTCAACCTGCGCGGCGCCGTCGACCTCTCTGCATTGCGGCGCCCCGCGCCGGCGGCACCGAACGGTGCCCCGGCTGCCTCCGGCGCAAGCCCCGGAAGCAGCCAGCCCCTTCGCGTAGATGCCAGCGAGGCCAATTTCCAGGACCTCGTCCAGCTGTCCGCACAGATTCCCGTCCTTTTCCTTTTGTGGTCCAACCGCTCCTTGGAGGCTTCAACCCTCCTCCACAGCCTCGAAGGTGTGGTGGAAAGCTACGCCGGCAAAGTCGTCCTGGCCGCAGCGGATGTTGATGCGTTCCCGCAGCTTGCGCAGGCATTCCAGGTCCAGGCCATCCCCACCGCCGTCGCGGTCTTGAAGGGCCAGCCCGTGCCGCTCTTCGAGGGGCCCGCTACGGACCAGGAAATCCGCAGCCTCATCGACGAACTCCTCAAGGTGGCCGAAGCCAACGGAGTAACGGGCAGTATCGGTGCGGGCGCCGCTGGTGCGCAGGCCCGTCCCTTGCCGCCGCTGCACCAGGCAGCCTTCGATGCCATTGAAGCCGGAGACTACGCCGCTGCGGCCACGGCCTTCCGCCAGGCGCTGGCCGAGAAACCGGCTGATGCCGAAGCGAAGGCCGGTCTCGCCCAAGTGGAACTGATGCGCAGGCTTGAGCTCCTGACGGCAACGGAAGCCGAAGCCATGCGTCAGCGGGCGGCGGAGGAACCGGACAACATCGACGTACAGCTCACGGTGGCCGACCTCGACATCTCGGGTGGGCACATCGAGGACGCGTTCAACCGCATCATCGCGTTCATTGGCCGCAACTTCGGTCCGGAGCGTGAGACGGCGCGCGTGCGCCTGCTGGAACTGTTCGACGTCGTCGGCACTTCGGACCAACGTGTGGCCAAGGCCCGGCAAGGTCTGGCGCGGGTCCTCTTCTGATGGCGCAACCGGCGTTGTTCAGCCCGCTTCAGTTGCGCTCCTTGACGTTGCCGCATCGTGGCTGGGTTTCCCCGATGTGCCAGTACAGCTGCTCGCCCGACGGCGGGGGCGGCGTACCCAACGATTGGCACCTTGTGCATCTTGGAGCGTTTGCCACGGGCGGCGCGGCCCTCATCCTCACCGAGGCCTCGGCCGTCAGCCCCGAGGGGCGGATCAGCCCGCGGGACGCCGGACTGTACACGGACGAGCAGGCGGCCGCCTGGGAGCGGATTGTGGACTTCGTCCACCGCAACAGTGCCGTGGGCGGCAAGATCGGCGTCCAGCTGGCGCACGCCGGCCGCAAGGCTTCCACCTACTGGCCCTTCGCGGAAGAGAGCGGATCCGTAGCGGAGTCCGACGGCGGGTGGATTGCACGGGGTCCCGGGGACGAGGCGTTTGCCGGGCTTGCACGGCCTGTTGCCATGAGCGAAGCCGACATCCAGACCGTGATTTCGGATTTCGCGGCGGCAGCCATACGGGCCGTGGACGCCGGGTTCGACACGATGGAGATCCACGGCGCGCATGGCTACCTCCTGCACGAGTTCCAAAGCCCCCTGGTCAACAAGCGCGACGATTCCTGGGGAGGCAGCGAAGCCGGCCGAAACCGCTTGATGCTTGCGGTCATCGACGCCGTCCGCGCTGTCATCCCGGATTCGATGCCGTTGTTGCTACGGATTTCCGCGACTGATTGGGCCGAAGGCGGCGTGGACATTGACGCCTCCGTGCGCCTCGCGCGGGCGGCCTCCGAGCACGGCGTGGACTTGGTGGACGTCTCGAGCGGTGGCGCCGTGGCCCACCAACGGATCAACGCCGGGCCTGGATACCAGACGGGATTCTCGGAAAAGATCCGGCGCGAAGCGGGGGTTCCCACCGGGGCAGTCGGCTTCCTGACATCCTCAGGGCAGGCCGAACACACGGTGGCCACGGGCCAAGCCGACGGCGTATTCATGGCACGGGCAGCGCTTCGCGATCCGCACTGGTGGCTTCGGGCGGCTTTCGAACTCGGCTTCCCCTTGGACTGGGCGCCGCAGTATCAGCGCGCGATTCCCCGGCACAGCTTCTAGGAGCTAGTCCTTTGGGATGAGGCGGCTCCGGAAACGCGCTCCGTAGTTCCCCCTCCGGGACGATTGCTGGAAGCGTCCCCGGGGCTAGGCTGGCTGCATGACTGTCCCGCTTCCCGGTTCTCCTCCTGCCTCCCGCGTGCCTGCCTTGGCCCTGCGCGGACTTGCGAAACGCTTCGGCGGCAAGATCGCCGTCGACGGCATCAGCCTGGACGTGCCGCCCGGCTCCTTCTACGGGGTCGTTGGTCCCAACGGGGCGGGTAAGACGACGACGTTGTCCATGGCCACCGGGCTGCTGCGGCCGGATTTCGGGACGGCCTACATCCACGGCGTGGACGTGTGGGCGAAACCGCTTGAGGCCAAGAAGCTGATGGGGATACTGCCCGACGGCGTCCGCCTTTTCGACCGCTTGACGGGTGAACAGCTGGTCACCTACGCCGGCTTGCTTCGGGGCATGGACAGGGACGTCGTAGCCCACAGGGTGGGAGAACTGATGGCCGCGCTCGACCTGAGCGGCGACGCCGGCACCCTCGTGGTGGACTACTCCGCCGGCATGACAAAGAAGATTGCCCTTGCCTCGGCGCTCATCCATGCGCCCAGGCTGCTGGTGCTGGACGAGCCCTTTGAGTCCGTGGATCCCGTGTCGGCAGCCAACATCCGGGGAATTCTTGACAACTACGTTGGCTCGGGAGGGACGGTCATCGTCTCAAGCCACGTCATGGACCTCGTGCAGCGCATGTGCGACCACGTGGCGGTAGTGGCTGCAGGCAGGGTCCTCGCCGCCGGAACCGTGGACGAGGTCCGCGGCGGTGCCACCCTCGAGGACCGTTTTGTGCAGCTGGTGGGCGGCGGAAACCAGGCGGGGGGCTTGGAATGGTTGCGCACCTTCTGAGCCTGAAGTGGCGGCTCCTGCTGAACGGGCTCCGACGCAGCCCCGGCCAGCTTGTGGGAATCGCGATCGGTGGGCTCTATGCGCTGGGAGTCGTCGCGACCCTCGCGGGGACGCTCATCGCCCTGCGATGGGCCGACCCCGGGACGGCCCACACCGCCGTCGTCCTTGGGGGCGCCGCCGCGATCCTGGCCTGGGCTGTGGTGCCCCTGATGGCCTCGGCCGCGGACATGACCCTCGACCCCTCCCGCTTCACGACCTCCGCGATCCCCATGCGCCAACTGCTGGCCGGGCTTGCCCTTGCCGGATTCATCGGAGTGCCGGGGTTGTCCACGATGCTCGTGGCGCTGTTCACCGCGGCAACATGGTGGCGTAGCGTGCCGGCGGTGCATGGCGCCCTGCTGGGTGCGGTCGTGGGCGTGCTGAGCTGCGTGGTCCTGTCCAAAGTGGTTACGACGGCGACGGCCAGCCTCGCATCCTCCCGCCGTTTCAAGGATGTGAGCAGCATTGTGGTCTTTGTGCCGCTCGTGCTGATGGGACCGATCGTGGCCGGGGTCTTCGGGGGAGTGTCCGGTTCCACCGGCTATCTCCCCGAACTCGCCCGGACGCTCTCCTGGACTCCGCTCGGAGCTGCCTGGTCCCTTGGTGGCGATCTGGCGTCGGGAGATGTTGTTGCCGCCGGCTTGAAGGCCCTGATCGCCCTCTCCACTGTCCTCGTGTTGTTTGCCGCCTGGAATGCCCTGCTCAAGCGGGCGCTGGTCACTCCGCCATATTCCGGCGGGTCGGGAAAACGCGGCGGGAAACTTGGCTTGTTCGGACTGCTGCCGGCAACTCCCACCGGGGCCATCGCGGCGCGCGCCCTCAGCTACTGGATCCGCGATCCGCGCTACGCGGCTTCGCTGATCGTGGTCCCGTTGTTGCCTGTGATCTTCCTGTTCCAGTCCGCGCAGTCCGGAAGCTACGCCATGCTGGTGATCCTGGGGCCAATGGCTGCCTTTATCCTCGCATGGTCCATCGCCGCAGATGTTTCCTATGACAACACCGCCTTTGCCTTGCATCTGGCCACCGGGGTCCGCGGCATCCATGACCGGCTTGGCAGGGCCTTGTCCTGCCTGGTATTCGCCCTCCCGGTGGTGTTGATCTTCGGGGTCGGGCCTTTTTTCCTGACGGGAGAATGGGCCTGGTTGCCCGGTGTAATGGGCCTTTCCCTGGGGGTGCTGTTCACAGGCCTGGGCCTGGCCTCCATCGTGTCGGCGCGGTACACGTCCAGTGTCCCGTTGCCCGGTGACAGCCCGTTCAAGAAGCCGCCGGGAAACGTTGCCCAGACGCTGGCGGTCCAGTTCGGGGGAATGGCGGTGCTTTTCCTCCTGGTCCTTCCTGAACTTGTCTTGGTGATTGTCCAGTCCGTCACAGGCGATCCGCTGTGGGGATGGATCAACCTCGCTATTGGTACGGTTCTTGGGTTGGGCTTGTTCGTGTCGGGTGTCCGGATCGGCGGACGCTGGCTTGACCGGCGCGGGCCGGAGCTCTTCGAGCAATTGAGCGTCAATCGTTGATTCCATGAGCAACAATGACAAGTTATGGGACATGGGATAACCTCAAGTTTGAACCAGTCGAACCGGGAAACACAGCTAGAAAGGTCGTGGACGATGGAAGTTGTCATCCTTCCGGGAAGCAAGCAGATCGGGGCGCTTGCCGCGGATGCCATCGAGGCCCTGCTCCTCCGAAAGCCGAACGCCGTCCTGGGCGTTGCCACAGGGTCCTCTCCGCTCCCTGTCTATGACGAACTGGCGCGCCGCCACCAGGAAAGAGGCCTTGACTTCAGCCAGGCACACGCCTTCGCCCTTGATGAATACGTCGGGCTCGAACCCGGGCACCCGGAGTCGTACCGCGAAGTCATCCGCCGTGAATTCACGGACCGGGTCAATATCGACCCCGCCAACGTCCACAGTCCTGACGGTACCGCCGCCGACCTTCCTGCGGCCTGCCAAGCGTACGAGGACTCCATCCGGGCACTGGGCGGCGTTGACCTGCAGATCCTTGGGGTGGGGACGGACGGGCACATCGGTTTCAACGAGCCGGGCTCCTCGCTCGCTTCGCGGACCCGGATCAAGACGCTGATCGAGCAGACCCGCAAGGACAATGCGCGATTCTTCAAGAGCATCGACGACGTTCCGCACCACGTCGTGACCCAGGGACTCGGAACCATCATGGATGCCCGGCACGTCATTCTGATTGCCACGGGGGCCCAGAAAGCCCAGGCGGTCAAGGACTTCGTCGAGGGGCCGGTGGCAGCCATCTGCGCGGCATCGGTGCTGCAGATGCACCAGCACGCCACCATCCTGATCGATGAGGCTGCGGCGTCCTCGCTCAAGCTCGCCGACTACTATCGCCACACCTATGACAACAAGCCGAAATGGCAGAGCATCTGACGCGGTGCATCTGATCGCGAAGCTTCAGCGGCTAAGATGGATGCCATGACGACGCTGCCTCCGGACCCATTCGAAAACGATCCCATGCGCGAGCTTTCCGGAGCCGGAACTTCCACTGCAACCATTGAGCGCGAGGAAGTGCGCCAGGAAGTGGAACCCGGTGACCGGGAGCGTTTCTCGCACTATGTCCGCAAGGAAAAGATCATGGAGTCCGCCCTGACAGGCGAACCCGTGATTGCTCTGTGCGGCAAAGTGTGGACCCCTGGCCGGGACCCGCAGAAGTTCCCGGTCTGCCCCGAGTGCAAAGAAATCTATGAAGGACTTCGCCCCGGCAACGACGGCGGAGACAAAGGCGGCTCGGGCAACTCCAAGTAGCGAGTAGGCCCCAGTAGTCGGGTAATTCCTGGTAGTAGGCGGGGGAGCGCTTTCCCCTGCCTGTTTGCTGCCCTGCGTGATTCGGCGCATCCGGAACAGATTGGTGTTTTTTGTGGTTATTTGGGTTTCGCTGGCTGCAGCGGCCTTGCTTGGAATCGTTGCTGGTCGAGGGGAATCCGCGTGACTGAAACACTCTTCGGCGGCCCGGCGCTGCCTCCGGCCTATCCGGAACGCGCAGCCTGGGGAACGGCCCCGAAGCTGCGCGCCTGGCAGCAGGAAGCGCTCGACCTGTACCTGAATGCCAGCCCGCGCGATTTTCTCGCCGTAGCAACGCCGGGAGCAGGCAAGACCACCTTCGCACTGCGGATTGCGTCAATGCTCCTCGACAGTGGCACGGTGAACCGGGTGACGATCGTCGCTCCTACCGACCACCTGAAACGGCAGTGGGCGGACGCCGCGGCCAGGGTGGGCATTGCCATCGATCCGAACTTCAAGAATTCCGACGGCCAGCACGGCAGGGGCTTCGTCGGCGTCGCGGTGACCTATGCGCAAGTGGCCAGCAAGCCCATGCTCCACCGGGCCAAGACCGAGGCCGCCCGCACGCTGGTCATCCTCGATGAAATCCACCACGGTGGCGAAGCGTTGTCCTGGGGCGACGGATTGCGCGAGGCCTTCGATCCCGCTGCGCGGCGCCTGGCCCTGACGGGCACGCCTTTCCGGTCCGACACCTCTCCCATCCCATTCGTCGAATACGCCGAAGACCGCGACGGCATCCGCCGCTCGAAGGCGGACTACACCTACGGTTACGGCAATGCCTTGCGGGACCACGTTGTCCGTCCCGTGTTGTTCATGGCGTATTCGGGCCAGATGCGTTGGCGGACCAGCGCGGGAGACGAAATGGCGGCGTCCCTCGGCGAGGCTGCCGTCACCAAGGACATCACCTCCCAGGCGTGGCGTACCGCGCTGAATCCGAGCGGGGAATGGATCCCCGCCGTTCTTGCCGCCGCCGACAAGCGCCTCAGCGAGGTGCGGCGTACCGTGCCCGACGCCGGCGGACTGGTGATTGCCACCGATCACGACGACGCCCGCGCGTACGCCGGCCAGCTCAAGAAGATCACGGGCCAGTCGCCCACGGTGATCTTGTCCGATGATTCCAAGGCTTCGCACAAAATCGAGGAGTTCACCGCCAGCGACAAGCGCTGGATGGTGGCCGTCCGCATGGTGTCCGAAGGCGTTGACGTCCCCAGGCTTTCGGTGGGCGTCTACGCGACGTCCACGTCCACGCCGCTGTTCTTCGCCCAAGCCGTGGGCCGATTCGTCCGTGCGCGCAAACGAGGGGAAACGGCGTCGGTCTTTTTGCCGTCCGTGCCGCCCCTGATGGCCTTGGCCAACTCCATGGAAGCCGAGCGCGACCACGCGCTTGACCGGCCTGAGAAGGAAGACCCTGACGGCCTCTTCAACCCCGAAGAGAACCTGATGGCCGAGGCCAACCGCGAAGAGAAGGCCTCGGACTCCCTGGAGAAGGGCAAATTCGAGGCCCTCGATTCCCAGGCATCCTTTGACAGGGTGCTGTTCGACGGCGGCGAATTCGGCACGGGGGCCGACATCGGATCCGAGGACGAGCTTGATTTCCTCGGGATCCCCGGGCTGCTCGACGCCGAACAAGTAGGAACGTTGCTTCGTCAGCGGCAGCATGCTCAGCAGTCGAGGAAGAAGCGCCAATCTCCATTGGCTGCCGCGGCGTCACCCGCGGTCCCGGACCACCGCATGCTGATGGACCTGCGCAATGAGCTCGCAAAAAACGTCGCGGCCTGGTCGGCCCGCACCGGTACTCCGCACGGCGTTGTCCACAATAAGTTGCGCGAGGTGTGTGGCGGTCCGGCAGTCGCGCAGGCAAACGAGGAGCAATTGCAGTCCCGGCTGCGCAAGCTCCAGGATTGGTTCATCGGACGGAAGTAGCTCTGCCTGGCCGGGCTCCCGGTCCTTAGGCCTGACCCAGTTCGACGCCGTTTTCTTCCAGTTCCGCGTAGGTCTGTTCCAGATCCTCCGCGATTCCGGCGGTGAGTTCACCGATAACGGTCACGGAGTAGCCCGCCTGCACCGCGTCCAGTGCCGTGGCCTTGACACAGTAGTCCGTGGCTATTCCCACGACCACCACTTCCTCCACCCCGTGGCTCTGCAGCCAGTCGTCGAGGCCGAGGGCGTCCTCGTCCAGCTCGACGGACGGGACGGCACCGGGAGCGAGTTCACCCATGGGAACTTCGTCTTCGGGTGCCAGGACGCCTTCGAATCCTGAATAGGCCGCGGTGTACTGCCCCTTCCGGAAGTAGGCCTGGATGTACTCGGTGTCGAGATCCGGGTGCAGTTCGGCACCCTTGCTCCCGGCACGGCAATGCGGTGGCCAACTGTCCACGAGGTCCGGTGTTTCCGAAAAATGGCTGCCCGGGTCCACGTGCCAGTCCTGCGTGGCCACGACGTGGTCGAAGTGCTGGCGGTTCGAGTCAAGGTATTCGCTGATAGCGGCAGCCGTGGCGGCGCCACCTTCCACTGCGAGGGACCCGCCCTCGCAGAAATCGTTCTGGACGTCGACGATAATCAGGGCACGGGACATTCAGTCCTCCTCGTAGACGGTGGGGATTGCCGGCTCGCCGCGCTGCAGCCTCCGGACTACCGGGGGGAGTTCGGCCATGGTCGCAGTATGGCGTTCCTGTGCCCGGACCACCCCCTCATGTCCCGTCCAGCCCGGGAGCAGTTCGCCATTCTTGATGAACTGCTGGAGCAGCGGGCGGTCGTTGCCGTCGTCTTCCGGCCGGTGTCCGATGCCCACGATCTCCTGGGTGGCGATGCCGTGTTCGTTGAGTTTGCGAAGGGCGTATTTGCGACCGCCTACGCTGGCCTTGTTTTTGGCAACCTTGGCCACGGGAACGAATTCCCCGGCATCGTTGGTCCGGCTGACCAGCTTGTAGACCATGCTGGCCGTCGGGGCTCCCGATCCTGTGACCAGGGAGGTACCTACGCCGTAAACATCCACCGGCGCCGATTGCAGGGCTGCGATGGCATATTCATCGAGATCCGAGGTGACGACGATCCGGGTGTTGACGTTGCCGAGGTTGTCCAGAAGCTCGCGAACCCATTGTGCCTGGGCCACCAGGTCTCCGGAGTCGAGGCGGACCGCTCCGAGCTGGTCACCCGCGAGTTCGACGGCGGTGCGTACCCCGACCTCGACGTCGTACGTGTCCACCAGAAGCGTCGTTCCCGGTCCGAAGGCGGCGATCTGCGCTTCGAAGGCTTCACGCTCGGTATCGTGCAGGAGCGTGAACGAGTGGGCGGCCGTGCCCACGGTCTTGATGCCGTAACGGCGGCCGGCCTCGAGGTTGGAAGTACTGCCGAAACCGGCGATGACCGCGGCGCGGGCTGCCGCCGTCGCGGATTCCTCCTGCGTGCGCCGGGAGCCCATCTCGATGCACGGCCGGTTGCCGGCCGCGCTGGTCATCCGGGAGGCAGCCGAAGCGATCGCGGTGTCATGGTTGAGCACGGACAAGATATACGTTTCCAGGATGCACGCTTCCGCGAACGTCGATTCGACGATCAGGATGGGAGAGCCGGGGAAGTAGGCCTCGCCCTCCGGATAGCCCCAGATGTCGCCGGAAAACCTGTAGTCGGCGAGGAAGTCCAGGGTCTGCCTGTCAACTACTTTGTGCTGATCGAGGAACGCGAGCTCGGCATCTCCGAAACGGAAGTCCTTGATTCCCTCAAGCAGCCGGCCGGTGCCGGCGACGATGCCGTAGCGGCGTCCGTCGGGCAGGCGGCGGGCGAAGGCCTCGAAGACGGAGCGCCGGTGCGCCGCGCCCGAATGGAGGGCAGCTTCCAGCATGGTCAGCTCATAGTGATCGGTGTACAACGACGTGCGGGGGTGGTCCCAGGCGACGGATCTACTCACGAATTCACTCTAGTCCCCACCGGCTCCCAGGTCTCGCTCCGCTCGACCCGGGCCCCTCGCCGGCGTGGGCCCATCCACCGGCTCCCAGGTCTCGCTCCGCTCGACCCGGGCCCCTCGCCGGCGTGGGCCCATCCACCGGCTCCCAGGTCTCGCTCCGCTCGACCGCCCTTAGCTCGGCCGTCCTTAGCTCGGCCGCCATTAGTTCGCCCGTCCATCACCATTAGAATGGACAGATGACCACTACCGTCGGCCCCGGCACAGCCCCCGGCATCCATACAGCCACCTGCACCGTGACAGACGCAGGCTTAAAGGGAGAAGAACGGACGGACATCTCGGAGCAGTCGTCCACCGACGTCCTCAGCGCTGCTGACATCCCTTGGAACCTGGTTGTCTGGAACGATCCCGTCAATCTCATGAGCTATGTGAGCTACGTGTTCCAGAGCTACTTCGGCTATTCCGAGGCAAAATCCAACAAACTCATGCTCGAGGTCCACAGGAAGGGCCGTTCCATCGTGGCGTACGGTGGCAAGGAACAAGTGGAGCAGCACGCGGTTGCCATGCACGGCTACGGCCTGTGGGCCACCGTTGAAAAGGCAAGCAGCAGCGGCGACGGCCGGGGACGCAAGGGCGGCGCACGTGGCTAAGGCTTTCAAGTACGGACTCAAAGGCATCACCGGCTACCTTGAGCCCGCCGAGCGCGAACTCCTGCGCGGACTCCTGGACGATGTCATTTCAATGCTGGAACCGCAGCTGTCCAGCAACGAAGATCCCCTGACGGCCTTGATCGGCCTGGACATGAACGTCAAGGAACCCTCCGACCGCGCCCTGTTGCGGCTCTTGCCGAACGTCATGAAGAACGACGACGCCGCGTCCCTCGAGTTCCGCCAGCTCACCGAGCGCTCGCTGCGGGAAGGGAAAATCGGCGCGCTTCGGGCCGCCGCGATGGGCCTGGACCGAAACGAACTCGTCCTCACCCCGGAAGAGGCGAAGCTCTGGTCCATGGCCCTCAATGATGTTCGTTTGGTGCTGGCGGAGCGCCTCGACATCCGCGACGAAGCGGATGCCGACCATGTCCATGCCATGCAGGACTGGTCCCAGGCCGAAGACGTCGAGAGCTACCTGGCGCTCGTCTACAACTTCACCACGTGGCTCCAGGAATCGTTGGTCCAGGCCATGATGGCTTCGATGGACCGGAAGTCCTGAGTGAAATTGCCGTGCTTTTGGCCGTTCGTGTGACAAAACAGACACGAGGCCCCCGCCACATGTCATGGCTGCAGCACATGCCTTGGCTTATTCTCTAAGAATCATGAACTCAGCATCGGACCCGGTATCGGAGGGGGAGAGCGCCGCAGCGGCGCCTGAATCCCAGCGCAAGCCGGAAACACTGAACAGCAAAGCACACAACCCCTTGCTGGGATCACGCCCCATCGGTGTCTTCGATTCCGGAGTCGGCGGACTCACCGTGGCACGGTCCATCATTGACCAGTTGCCCCGTGAGTCAATCATCTACGTGGGGGACACAGCCAACGGACCGTACGGGCCGCTCCCCATCGCCGAAGTCCGTGCCAATGCCCTCGGGGTCATGGACGAACTCGTGGACTCCGGCGTGAAACTCCTGACCATCGCCTGCAACTCTGCCTCGGCCGCAGTCTTGCGCGATGCCCGCGAACGCTATACGGCCCGCTACGGGATTCCCGTCATCGAGGTGATCCAGCCCGCCGTCCGCCGGGCGGTCTCCGCCACGAGATCCGGCCGGATCGGCGTGATCGGGACATCGGCCACGGTCGGTTCCCGCGCATACGAGGACACGTTCGCCGCTGCCCCGGACCTGAGCATCACCTCGGTGGCCTGTCCGGAATTCGTGAGTTTCGTGGAGGCCGGCATCACCACCGGTCCCGAACTGCTGGCTGCGGCCCACGAATACCTGGAACCGCTCAGGGATGCCGGTGTGGATACCGTTGTGCTGGGTTGCACGCACTATCCCTTGCTCACCGGTGTGATCTCCTTCGTCATGGGGGAAGACGTCACTCTTGTGTCGAGCGCCGAGGAGACTGCCAAGGACGTCTACCGCGCCCTGGCCACCCACGGGATCCAGCGCACCGATCCCGGCCTGCCCCGGCACGACTTCATGGCCACCGGCGACGCCGCGCAGTTCGAAACCCTGGCCCGCCGTTTCCTCGGCCCGGAGGTCCTCTCCGTGCGCCAGGTGGACCATGTAGCCGCCCAGTACCCGACCGGAAGCCTCGCCCGTATCACCCCGGAAATGCTGGAAGCCGCCCGAGCGGGAGGCCATCATGCGAGGACGTCCAATTTCGTCGACCCTGCAGCGTTCACCGTGAACGAATTCGGCGCGGCCCGCGGGGGCCGCATCCAGTGAAACTGACCATTGTTGGCTGCACGGGTTCCTTCCCCGGTCCCGGCTCTCCGGCGTCGTGCTATCTGCTGACGGCGCACGATGGCGAACGCCAGTGGAAGATCGTCTTGGACCTCGGCAGCGGTGCCCTCGGGGCCATCCAGCGCTACACGGACCTCGAAGATATCGACGCTATCTTCCTGACCCACTTGCACCCCGACCATTGCATGGACCTTTGCGGACTGCACGTCGCCGTCCGCTGGAAGCCGGGCGGCTGGGGACGGGACAGGATCCCCGTCTGGGGTCCCGCCGCGACAGCCGACCGCATGGCCACCGCCTACGGCTTGGAACTGGACCCCGGAATGCATGACGAATTCGACTTCAGCAACTGGAGCGAACGCCAATCCGTGCAGCTCGGACCGTTCACCGTGACGCCGTATGCCGTGAACCACCCGGTGGAGGAGGCCTACGCCTTGCGCGTCGAGGTCACCGAGCCGGACAAAGAAGGCAAAGCGGTGAGCAGGATCCTCACCTACTCGGGAGACACCGACTCATGCCCGGGCCTTGAGGACGCCGCCCGCAACGCCGATCTCTTCCTGTGCGAGGCCGCCTTTGAAGAAGGACGCGACGACGACATCAAGGATGTGCACCTGACCGGCAAGCGCGCGGGCCAGGCAGCGACAGCCGCCGGAGCCCGACGTCTCCTGCTGACCCACATCCCGGTCTGGACGTCGCAGACCAAGGTCATGGCGGAGGCGCGGCCCGAGTTCGCCGGCGATGTCGCCGTCGCGGTTGCCGGAGTCCACTACACGGTCTGAACCCGTAGTCCGGCAGCGCAGTCCGGCTGCGCAGTCCGGCGGGGGCCGGGGGATCGCTAAGCTTGCAGTATGACTTCCGAAGCCACATCTGTCCCCGTCATCCGTGCCGACGGCCGTACGCCCGATCAACTCCGTCCCATCAGCATCACCCGAGGCTGGTCCAAGCAGGCTGAAGGTTCGGCCCTGATCGAATTCGGCAACACCCGGGTACTGTGCACGGCGTCCCTGACCGAGGGCGTCCCGCGCTGGCTCAAAGGCGAAGGCCGCGGCTGGGTCACGGCCGAATACGCCATGCTGCCGAGGGCCACGAACACCCGTTCCGACCGTGAGTCCGTCAAAGGCCGGATCGGCGGACGCACCCACGAGATTTCGCGCCTGATCGGTCGCTCGCTGCGTTCCATCATCGACACCAAGGCCCTGGGCGAGAACACGATCGTGCTGGACTGCGATGTCCTTCAGGCCGACGGCGGCACCCGCACCGCCGCGATCACCGGCGCCTACGTGGCGCTTGCCGAAGCGATCCGCTTCGCCCGCGAGAACAAGATGATCGCCAAGAACGCGCAGCCGCTGATCGACACGATCGCTGCTGTCTCCGTGGGAATCATCGACGGTATCCCGATGCTGGACCTGCCCTACGTCGAGGACGTTCGCGCGGAAACAGACATGAATGTGGTGGTCACGGGCTCGGGCAAGTTCGTGGAAGTCCAGGGCACCGCCGAGGGAGCCCCCTTCGACCGCGATGAACTGAATGCCTTGCTGGACCTTGCCCTCATCGGCACGGGGGAGTTGGCAGCAATCCAGCGCGAGACCCTGGCCGAGGCCCCGTGAGCGAGGCAATTACCGCAACTACGCCGCGGCTCGTTCTCGCCACCCACAACAAGGGGAAACTGCGCGAACTCAGGGAACTCCTCAGGGGGCAGGTGCCAGGACTCGACGTCGATACCCAGGTGATTGACGCCGCTGCCGCCGGAGCTCCCGATGTTGCCGAGACCGGCGTGACGTTTGCCGAGAACTCCCTGCTCAAGGCACGGGCCGTGGCCGAGGCCACGGGCCTGGTGGCGATTGCCGATGACTCGGGGCTGGCCGTGGACGTCCTGGGCGGAGCCCCGGGCATCTTCTCGGCCCGCTGGTCCGGCCGGCACGGCGACGATGCAGCCAATCTGCAGCTCTTGCTGGCGCAGCTCTCCGACGTCCCCGACGCACACCGGGGGGCCGCGTTTGTGTGCGCGGCGGCGCTCGCTGTACCGGCCGCCGTCGACGGCGGGGCGCGCGAGGTGGTCGAGTACGGCCAGCTGGAAGGCACTCTCTTGCGTGAACCGCGCGGCGCTGGTGGATTCGGTTACGACCCCGTGCTCCAGCCGCAGGGGCTGGACCGCAGTTGCGCCGAGCTGAGTTCCGAGGAGAAGAACGCCATCAGCCACCGTGGCAAGGCGTTCAGGGCGCTGCTCCCCGCCATTGTGGACGCCCTGCGCTGAAAAAGAGGTAGGCACCCCGCAAACGAACTGCGGGGTGCCTCGTTCCATACGCCAGTGGGCTTAGCGCTCGCCGTGCTTTCCGGCGTCGTGTCCCTCGATGAACTCTTCGACGGGTTCCGCGCCGCGGTCCGTGGCTTTGCGCTTGGCCAGCAAGCCGCGGATGACCTCGACGGCCACGGGGACTACCGAGATCAGGACGATGACCACGAAGATGATGTCGATGTTCTTGCCGACCCATTCATATTGACCCAACCAAGCGCCCAGGAGCGTGACGCCACCGCCCCAGAGCACCGCCCCGATGACGTTGAAGAGGAAGAACTTGCGCTTGTCCATCTTGGCGACGCCGACAATCACCGGGACGAAAGTGCGGATGATCGGAACGAAGCGGGCCAGGATCAGGGCCTTGCCGCCGTGTTTTTCGAAGAAGGCGTGCGCGCTCTCGACGTTCTCCCGCTTGAACAGCTTGGAATCAGGCTTGTTGAAGATGGCCGGTCCGGCTTTGGAGCCAATAAGGTAGCCCATCTGGTTTCCGATGATCGCGGAAACGATGATCATGGCGCACATCGCCCAAAGGTTGAACTGGATAGCGCCGGTGGCCACGAGCAGGCCCGACGTGAAGAGCATGGAGTCGCCTGGCAGGAAGAAGCCGACCAGCAGCCCGGTCTCGGCGAAGACGATGCCGCACACGAGCAGCACCACCAAGGAACCCAAAGGGGAGTCGCGCAGGAATACATCCGGGTTCAACCAGTCGGGGAGGAGCGCGGACATATGCGGCTGCACCGGTCCTGCACCCACCAAAGCGGATACGGCAAAGTCGTTCATCGCAGAAAGGGTCACCCTTCAAGGGTACGGGACAACCGCCGTCGGGCCCTTGAGAGAGCGGCTGGGGTGTCTGACAGACACTGCCTCCGGTCCCCTGGTGTGGGTAGCGTGGTGGAGGTGGACAGAAACTGAACAGGACTGACGAGGAAGAACTTTTGAAGCAAGAAGCAGCCATATCCAGGACACCGGCGACGGTCGCTGCGGCGTCAGCCCCGGTGTTCCCGTGGGAAGGTCTTCTGATCCTCGCCGCGGCAGGCTTCACCGCCGTCACCACCGAACTCCTCCCGTCGGGGCTGCTGCCGCAGATCAGCCGGGACCTGGGAGTAGACGAATCGGCCGTAGGGTCGCTGACGGCCGCCTATGCGGCAGTCATCGTTTTCACAGCGCTTCCCTTGTCGAGGCTGCTCGGCGGCCGAGTCCCCCGCAAGGCGTTGTTGATCGCCACCGTGCTCGCGTTCGCACTCAGCAACGTGCTGCTGGCGTCCAGCCCGAGCCTGGGATTGGCAGTTGCCGCGAGGCTCCTCGGGGGCGTGGCCCACGGGATGCTCTGGTCCAGCATGGCCCCCTACGTCGCCAGGATCGTTCCAGCGCACTCCGTCGGAAAAGCAATGGCCATGGTCTTTAGCGGTAACAGCATCGCGCTGGCCGTCGGCGCTCCGATCGGCACCCTCATGGGCTCGGTGCTCACCTGGCGCGCTTCTTTCCTTATCCTGGCCGGAGTCGGTGCGGTTCTCGCCTTGTTGGCCGTATGGGTGCTCCCCGCCGCCCCCGACGAGGACGGCAACACGACGCCGACCCTCCGCGGAGCACTGAAGCTGCCCGGCGTGATCGCAGTGGCGACAGCCTGGCCGCTCTTGCTTTTGGGCCACTTCACCCTTTTCACCTACATCGCGCCGTTCCTCCGCGTCTCCGGACTGCCGGATGCCTTCACGAGCATTTCGCTATCCGTGGTGGGGGCCTCCAGCCTCGTGGGGATCTGGATCGCCGGGCTCACTGCCGATTCCCATCCGCGGCGTTCCCTGCTTTCCGCGGTCGCCGTGCTGGTGCTGGCCTTCGGCCTCTTGCCGCTGCTTGGCGGCACATGGCTGGGCGAAATCGTCCTGGTGACCATGTGGGGAATCGCCTTCGGGGCCGTCGGTATCTACAACCAGGCGGCAATCCTTCGCGCCGGCGGCGAGCACAAGGACGCCGCGAACGGCTTGACCGTGGTGACCATTCAACTCGGTATCGCCGTCGGCGCCGGGTATGGCGCTCTGGCCCTGACTGCCGTCGGCGCCCTGTGGGTGCCACTAGCCGCAGCTGTCCCGACGGCGGCGGCGCTCGCAATCATCCTGGCCAGCCGCCGCGGCGGCTACCCCGCCGGTCCCCGGGAGGCACGGTCACAAGCCGAGTTATCCACGAAGCATTGACGCCGGGCTCCGGTGGACTGGGCGACAGCCCTCGACACCGTCCTTCGGCGGGGCTACCTTTGGCGCATGAGCGAAGAGCGTGCACAAGGGCGCCATGAACGGGGCGAGGAAGAAGCAGCCCGGAACAAGACGCCCGACAACGTCGCGGGTGAAAGCATGGGCAGCAAGGTGGACCCGGACTTTATCCCGGATGAAAGCCGTGAAAACCCCGATGAAGAGCGGGCCCGGGAACACCCGGAAGAGACCGGAAGCTAATTCTCCCGCGTGCCCCGAGCGCGTCCATGGTCCCGTTCCCTCGCGTGTTCAGTTCCCTCATGCGTTCAGTTCCATCATGAGGGGCGGCAGTTCGTCTGCAAGTTCCCTGGCGAGGTATCCGGGGCTTCCTTTCCGGCTGGCCAGCCTGTCTCCGGCTGCGGCATGCAGGTACGATCCCCAACAGGCTGCCTGCGCATCTGTTGTTCCGCGGGCCCGGAGTCCGGCGATGGTTCCGGCCAGCACGTCTCCGCTGCCGGAAGTTCCAAGTCCTCCTGAACCGGTGGTGATCTCCCAGCACGTCGTGGCTCCGCTTCCGGTTTCCCGCGGGTCCGCGTTGCGGGGTTGGGCAATGATGCCCTGGCAACTGATCACCGCCTGGTACTTGTCGGAGACTTCGGTGACGTCGTTGCGGATGTCCTCAGGATCGCGCCCGAGGAGCAGCCCCAGTTCAGTCAGGTTCGGAGTCAGGATGAGATGTCCGGCCCAAGGCCGGATATCCGGCAAGAGCCGTTTGAGGATCCCCAACGCGTACGCGTCGAGCACGAGGGTCTGGTCATCGCGAGTCTGTTCCATGCCTAAAAGGTTTCGCAGTAATCGGGCTGTCTCTTCCGGGTCGTCCAGGCCAGGCCCGATGAGCACTGCGTCGGCCGCGTCCAGCTCCGGCTTCAACGCCTCGTGAGCTGTCGAGCGGACGGAGCCGGAGGACGTTTCGGGCAAGCCGATGACTCCCGCCTCAGGCATGGCGACTGCCAATGCCACAGCCACGGATTCGGCAACGGCAAGCGTGAGGCGGCCCGCACCTGCGCGAAGCGCCGAGGTGCCGGCGAGGAGGGCGGCCCCCGGTGTTTTGCGGCTCCCGCCGATGACTAGCACGCTCCCTCGCTCGTGCTTGCCTGAACCCGTTGCCGGCAGTGGCCAGCTCCGCAGGAGGGCGGGGGTCACGGGGGTAGCCGGAAGGTCACCGCGGACGGACATCGGCGTCGCTTCCGTGTTCGGTGAGGGCAACTCCTTGCTCCACGAGATGATCTGCGACGTTGAAGCTCTCCAGTGTCCAGGGGCCGTGACCTTCGGCGCGGACATACCGCGTGAGGGAAGCGTTCAGAACGCTGGTTGTGGCGGCTATAGCCAGGAGCTCCTGTTCGGATAGGCCTTCCAGCAGGTACCTGAACAGCAGGATGACGGCGTCATGGCCGACCACGAGGACCCGTTCTCCTCCGGAGAGCTGTTCAAGATCGGAAAGAAAGCTCCGCAGCCTGAGTACCACGTCGGTCCAGGACTCCCCGCCAGGGGGCCTGTAGTAGAACTTCCCCAACCATCGGCGGCGCATGGCCTCCTCGGGCAGCCTGAGCTCCACACCCTTGGCGGTCAGCGTGTCCAGGATGCCAAGCTCGCGGTCCCTAAGCCGCTCATCCACGACGAGCGGCACCGTCCAGCCCGCCGTCTCTACGATAATTTCCGCGGTACGATGCGCCCGGGTGTACGGGGAGCACCAGATCACGTCCGGGCGCTGGGACGGTGGAAGCCTGCTGAACGAACCACCTAAAGCGGTGGCCTGCTGGTAACCGATCGGTGACAGGTCGACGTCGGCGTCCCGCGCCGGGACGTCAATGACTTCCGCGCCGGACAGTCCGGCCGCCGACGCTGCCAGGTTTCCCAGGCTCTCACCGTGACGGACCAGCATCAGCTCGACGGCTCCACGGCCGGATAGCGCCCGAACGCTTTCGCTCACAGAAATCTCCTTCGCCGAGACAGGGGCAAGGCTTCTTCGATGCCGCCCCGATCGCCACACGATACCGACGGCTCGCGGGAATGGCCATAGGGTGCGGCGGGTCGATCCGCCTAAATGCCAGGGTGTTCAATCAAGAATATAAGTATGCTGACGATCTTGTGCGCTCCGGCGGGTGGGTTTTAGGTTTAAGAGCGGCAAGCACTTCAACTGTCCGGGGTATGCGCAGGAGGAGCCGGGCGATTTCTCGCGACGACGACCAGATGGAGGAACAGTGATGGCAGAACGCAACTTCCCTGAGGATGACCAACAGGCAGACGAGCTGGTTGACAACTTGGAATCAAGCGAAAGCGATCTTGACGAGGATATTGTGATGGCTTTGGAGAATCAGGTCATCAGGCACCCCGATGTTCCGGACGGAGCGCAGGATCCCCGGACCCGGTACCCGGCCGGGACGTTCGAGCCGCAGACGCAGGACTACCCAGGCTGGACCGACGCAATGCGTCCCCGCCCGGACCACGGCGAAAGCACCTACATCGGCCACCACCGCATGGAAGGGTTCCGGACCCTGATCACCGGGGCGGATTCCGGTATCGGAAGGGCCGCCGCGATTGCCTATGCCCGGGAAGGAGCGGACGTCGCCTTCACGTACTTGCCCGAAGAAGAACAGGACGCCGTACACACGGTCCAGTTGATCGAAGACGCCGGTCGGAGTGCTTTGGCGTTGCCCGGCGACCTCAGCGACGAAGCATTCTGCCAGGATGTCATCTCCCAAACCGTTGCCGAGTTCGGCGGGTTGAACGTGCTCGTCAACAATGCCGGCTACCAAATGACCACGAGCAAGGGAATCGAAGACCTTACGAGCGAGCAGTTCGACCGGACCTTCAAGTCCAACGTCTACGCCCTTTTCTGGCTGACCAAAGCCGCGCTGCCCCATCTGCAGCCTGGATCGGCGATCATCAACGTGTCGTCCATCCAGGGCTACCACCCGAGCCCGAGCCTTTTCGACTACGCGGCCACCAAGGCGGCCATCATCAACATGACGTTTTCGCTGGCAGAGTCCCTGGGGCCGCAGGGAATCCGCGTCAACGCGGTGGCACCCGGACCGATCTGGACGCCACTTCAGCCCCCGACCCAGCCGCGCGAAAAAATAGTCCACTTCGGTGAGGACACACCCCTCGGGAGGGCAGGCCAACCCGCTGAACTGGCGGCGACATTCGTGCTGCTGGCCACCGCGGAGGCAAGTTACATGTCGGGATCCGTTGTCGGCGTCACAGGAGGAAAGCATTTGGCATAGTACGGCGCACGCCCCGCAGTACGAAGACGCGTGAACGGGCCCTTGAGGCCACAATCGGAGGAACGAGATGAACGTCCTGATCAAACTACTTGGCCTGGTTGTGGGCATGGGCGCCGGAATTGCGGCGAACAAGACCCTGGAGGCCATCTGGAGCAAGTCCACCGGGAAACCCGCACCCAAGGATGCGACCAATCTGGAGGACTCCCTCCCGGGCGTGGTCTTGTTCTCCTTAGCCGCGGGCGCCGCGGGAGCGGTCATCCATGTCCTGACCCAAAGGGCAACCAAGAAGGCGTTGACCAAGCTGCAGGAGACGGCGGACGAGGTCTGAAAGGCGACCCGTGGCAGGTCGTGGCCATCACCAACGCTCTGGGGCCCCTTTCCACCTGTAACCTTGACCAGTGGCATTGGACTTTACGGCGATCGACTTTGAAACTGCGAACGGATTCAGGGGTTCCCCGTGCTCAGTCGGCCTGAGCAAAGTCCGTGGCGGCGTCGTGGTGGAGGAAGCCTCCTGGCTCATGCGGCCGCCGGAAAACCATGACCACTTCGAATACCACAACACCCGGATCCATGGCATCCGGGCCGAGGATGTCGCGGGGGCTCCACGCTTTGGCGAACTCTTCCCTGAAATCGGGGCTTTCATCGGCGGCGATATCCTTGCCGCACACAATGCGGCATTCGATCTGGGCGTCATCCGTTCCGGGCTTGAAGTTTCCGGCCTGCCGGGCCCCGCTTACGAGTACGTCTGCACGGTGATGTTGTCCCGGCGCTGCTACTCCCTGGTGTCCAATTCCTTGCCCTACGCCGCGGAGGAGGCGGGCGTGCCCCTCGTGAACCATCACGACGCCGCCGAGGACGCCCGGGCCTGCGCCGGGATCCTGGTGGACATCGCGCGCCGGAACAACGCCAACAGCATCGCTGAGCTCTACCTGTCCCTCGGCCTGGCCATACCCAAACAACAGGCCTTCCAGCCAGGAGACGGACTGTCCAAGCAAACGCTCGCTGCGCTTGCGGCCGGCGGCGGAGGACGCTTTGCGGCCGCCGGCCAGTCCGGCGTCGGGCGCAGTGCCGGCCAGCTTGGGCGCGCTTGGAGCAATTGGCCGGAAGAAGGCACCAATCCGGCACCCAACCCAGCAGCGGAAGCGGGCCACCCCCTGTTCGGGCAGACCGTCGTCTTCACCGGTGAGCTTGCGATTGCCCGGCCGGAAGCGAAACAGCGGGCAGCGGAGATGGGCGCGCGTCCGGAGAGCCGCGTGACCGGTAGGACCACGGTCCTGGTGGTGGGTGACGGCTTTGTGGCCGGCGATCTCCGGAGCGGTCGTCTCACCGGCAAAGCAAAGCGGGTCCTCGAGTTGCACAGCCGCGGCCAGCAGATCGAGGTTCTCTCCGAGGGGGAGTTCCTGCAGATGGTCGGCGGGCACTAGCCGGGTCAAAATTCACACGGAGCAACAAAGCTTCCCGTAGCTTGCCCGCGCTCCTAGCCTTGAGCCATGACACAGGGAAATCAGCCCGACACCGCGCGGCCCACCGCAGGGACGCCGGCTCCCGCGGCCGCCGGTTGGCGCGCCGCCTTCGCTTTCCCCAACCCAGTCAACGAGTACGCCGCGAGGATCACGGCCGGCCTCGTGGTTTTGGCGGCGGTGGCCACCCTGGTGAGCGGCCTTGGGTGGGGACTCGTGCTGATTGCTGCCGGTTTCTGGTTGCGGGTACTCTTTGGGCCGCGGATCTCGCCGTTTGCCTTGTTGTCCGTCAAGGTGCTGGCTCCCCGGGTCGGCCCTGCCAAACTGGTCCCGGGTCCGCCCAAGCGCTTCGCACAGGGAATCGGTGCGGCGCTCAGCACGGCGGCCGTGGTCCTGTTCTTCGCCGGCTTCGCGCTGGGTGCGTGGATCCTGCTCGCCTTGCTGATTGTGGCCGCGTCGCTTGAGTCGTTTGTAGGATTCTGCCTCGGCTGCGCGATTTTCGGCGTACTGCAGCGGCGCGGGTTCATCCCCGAGGACGTCTGCGAAGCATGCAACAACATCGCGCTTCGCAGGCTTTGAGCCGCTTGCCTGCTAGCCCGCGGTGACGGCGATAAGCCGCTGCGCCATCCCGCGGATGACGTCAGGAGCTTCAAGGGCTTCAAGCCAGTCAGAGGGCAGGACCGCTTCGCCGTGCAGTGCACCGAGGATATTGCCCGCGATCGACGCGGTGGAGTCGCTGTCGCCGCTGTGGTTTAGTGCCACCGCTATCGCCTGGCGGAAATGGGCTGCCGGATCACGCTGCGTGGGCGCTGCCGCGGCGGTTGCCAGCACTGCATAGAGCCCGACGGCGAGTGCCTCCTCTGCGACCCAGCCTTCGCCCAGGTGCTCAGTGAGTTCCTCGGGGCTGAGCAAGGTGCCGGCGGAAGAGAGTTCCAGCGCCTGGCGGAGGCGTTCCAGGAGCTCGGGAGCTGGATCCGGCAGCGCTGACACCAGCCTCAACGCATGCTCGGCCGCAGCCCGTACATCCGCGCCCGCGCTCAGTTGGTGCACCAGCACGCTGAAGGCACCTGCACTTTGCAGCGCCGAAGGGTGCCCGTGGGTCAAGGATGCGGCATCGGTGCTCAGCTTGTAGACCGTGGCTTCGGAAATATGGGGGACCAGGCCAAATGGCGCGGACCGCATCACCGTGCCGCAGCCCTTCGAATCCGGATTGACAGGGCGGAACTTCGTCCCCATCTGTCCCGTGGCGAGCCCGCTCAGGCACGCTTTGCCCGGATGCCTGCGGTGCCGGAGTACCTCCTGCCCGTCGATCCACCGCGGTGGGGGAACGGGGGCCGACGACGGCAAGGCCACACCTTGGGTGGCGAGCCATCGCAGGTAAGCCAACCAAAGGCATGCGGTTTCATCCGCCGCTACGCCGTCATTGGCCCACTCGAGGGCTTCCACGAGGCCGTCAACGGTGTACAGCGTCATCTGGGTGTCGTCGGAAAAATGGCTGCCGCCGTCGAGCTGGCCAAAAGAGGTGAGGCCCGCCGCGCCGAAGCGGGAACGGATGGTGGCTACGTCGTCGAACTCCACGGCGTAGCCGAGCGAATCGCCCAAGGCGCCTCCCAGCAGGCAGCCGTACACCCGGGACTCGAAGGATGGCGCGGCGGCGGGGGACGGTTCAGCACTCATAGTGGTAATTTACCGTGACCGCTTGGTCGGTCTTCACATCCCCGCTGATACGGTGGCTCGTGAACCAGGAGGCAGTGATGCGTGAACCCGCGTGGCGGAAAACCGGAAAGACCCCGGACTACAGATTCTCCCTCGCAAACGAGCGGACCTTCCTTGCATGGATCCGTACCTCGTTGGCGCTGCTGGCTGGTGCCGTCGCCATCGACCAGCTTGCCCCGAACATCGCGCCCCAGCCCGTACGCATCGTCTTGTGCGTTGTGCTCTCCATGATCGGAGCGGGCCTCGCGACGCTTGCCTACCGCCGGTGGGCGCAGATGGAGGCGGCGATGCGCAACGACCAAGCCCTGCCGTTCTCACGCGTCATGCTGCTGATGACCATTGTGGTTGCCGTGGCGGCCTTCACCTTTGCCGTGCTGATCCTGGTGGCGCGTTGACCGTTGACTCCAGGGATCCGGGCCTGCAACCTGAGCGCACCACGCTCGCTTGGCGCCGGACCCTGATTTCGCTTCTGGTGGTGGATCTCTTCATCTGGCGCAGATGGTTGACGGCCAAGTCCGGCGCGGGGCAGCTTCCCACCGGGATACCGGGACTCGACTACCAGGGAATCTGCGCCCTGACGGCCGCCGCAGCGACGATCGTCCTGGGCTGCGTCGCCTGGGTCCGGTCCCATCAGCTGCACCACGGCACGGAGAAAGCGTCGGCTGTCTTGATGCTTGCAAGCGCCTTGTCCATTATCGCGCTCGCCTGCGCTGCGGTCGCCGCAATCGCGTTGGGCGGCTAGGCTCGGATTCAGGAAGCGTCCAGACTCGGCTGACAGGATGCCAGCAGGGCAAATGCGCGGTCCGCAACATGGCTCGTTGCCGCGCGTGGAGCGTTCTCCTCCGCAAAAGACCACCCGAACTTCGAACTAAGGAATCATTCGACATGACCACGACTGTGTCCGTTCCATCCTCCCGCGGCACCCGGCTCCTTGCCCGGGCATCCGCTGAAGCTCTGGGGACGCTGTTCCTTGTGGTTATTGGCTTGGGCGTGCTGATCTTCATCAACCCCCAGGCGGTTCCGATGCCGGCGTCGCTGGCCAGCGGCCTGAGCGTTACTGCTGCGATGCTTGCCTTCGGCTATTTGTCGGGCGGCCACTTCAACCCGGCCATCACGGTCGGCCACTTGGTTGCCGGCCGGATGAAGCTCGTGGACGGAGCCGCATACCTCGGGGCCCAGATTGTGGGCGGCCTCTTGGGCGCTTTGGCGCTCTTCGCCGTCGTCCGGACTGTGCCAAATATCCCGGATAGCCGAGCCGTCTTTGAAACCTCAACGTCGGGTTTCGGTGCGCATTCCCCCTTCCAGGTTCCCGTGACCGGCGTGATGCTCATTGAGGTCCTTGGCGCAGCGCTCCTGGTGGGGGTCTTCCTGGGCGTCACTGCCCGGCGCAATCCCAGCAAGATCGCGGCACCGTTCGCCGTCGGCCTGACGGTCGCAGTCCTGCTGCAGCTGGGCCAATCAACCGGCAACCTTGCCTTCAACCCGGCCCGTGCCACCGCTTCCGCCATTTTCAGCTCCAGCTGGGCAGTGGAGCAGCTCTGGCTCTTCTGGGTCGCACCGCTCGTGGGCGCGGCGATCGCAGGCCTCATCTTCCGCGGTTTCGGGGAGTCCACTCCGGCAGCCGTGGCAGACGTCGAAGAACCGCTGCCGGCCGACCGCTGGGACGAAAAGTCCGACGACGAGGCCGAAGCGGCTGCCCAGGAACGCGCGGCCGAGATTTCCACGCCCGCTGCGGCGCCCGCCGCGGCTCCCGCCGAAGAAAAGCCCGACGTCGACCCTGCCCGCGACTTCTTCGACGGCAAGCGGGGCTGAGGCAGGAAATTCAGCCGCCCGGAGGGCCCTGTTACGGCCGGTGCCGCCGCGCCGCCCCAATAATGTCCGGGCCTCCGGCTAGCTTGAAAACATGAGGCTTTTGCACACTTCGGATTGGCATCTGGGACGCTCGTTCCATGGGGTCGGGATGCTCGACGCCCAGCGCGACTTCATTGAGCAATTGCTCGCGGTCGTCCGGGAACAGTCGGTGGACGTCGTCCTGATTGCGGGGGACGTCTATGACCGTGCCCTGCCGGGCCTGGATGTCGTTAAGCTGCTCGACGACGCCCTCGTGCGGATCACGGACGCCGGTGCCAAGGTGGTGCTGACCAGCGGCAACCACGATTCCGCGATCCGCCTTGGTTTCGCTTCACGCCTGCTGGAGCGCGGGGGAGTCCACCTGCGGACCCGGGTAGACGATCTCGATTCCCCGGTCCTTTTTCCATTGGACAGCAACCACCTGGACAGCAACCACCTGGACAGCAAACACCACGCAGCCGGGGAGGGGGCCCCGGTGCTTGCCGTGTACGGCATTCCGTACCTTGAACCGAGGCTGGTCGCCGAACGGCTCGGGACACAAACTGCAAGTCACTTTGACGTCACCCAGGCCGCGGTGCAGCTCATCCGTGAGGACATTGCCCGCAGAAGCGAGACAGGACCGGTGCACTCCATTGTGCTGGCACATACTTTCGCGAGCGGCGGCATCACTTCGGACAGCGAACGCGATTTGAGCATCGGCGGTTTGGGGGCGGTGCCCCTGGATCTCTTCGATGGCTTCGGCTACACGGCCCTTGGGCATCTGCACGGGCGCCAGGGACTCTCGGAGCACGTCCGCTATTCGGGTTCGCCGCTCGCATACTCGTTCTCCGAGGCCAAGCATCGGAAGGGTGCGTGGTTGATCGACGTCGGCGTCGACGGTGTTGAGAGCGTCGGGGAAATTCTCTGGAAAGCACCACGGGAACTGGCGATTCTCCGCGGGAAGCTCGCCGGGCTTTTGGAATCGGCGGAATATTCCTGGGCCGAGACCGCGTATTGCCAAGTCACCCTCACGGACTCCGTGCGGCCGGCGCAGGCCATGGAACAGCTGCGTGCCCGGTTCCCGGACACGCTCGTGCTGGGCTTTGACCCTGAGGACGTCGCGGGAAAGGCCAAAGCGAGCTACAGCAGCAGGCTTGCCGAGGCCGAGGACGATCTCGGTGTTTGCTGCGGCTTCCTTGACCATGTGAGGGGAAGGCCTGCTGACGAAGCTGAACTTTCCGCGCTTCGGGAAGCCTTGGAAACGGTCCGGCTGGAAGGAGCGGAGCTGTGAGAATCCACCGCCTTGAAATTGAGGCTTTCGGGCCGTTTGCCGGGGTTCAATCGATTGATTTCGACCACCTGGGGGCCCAGGGACTGTTCCTCTTGAACGGTGCCACCGGCGCGGGAAAGACGAGTGTGCTCGACGCTATCTGCTTTGCACTGTATGGCTCCGTGCCGGGCGCCCGCCAGGACGGCAAACGCTTGCGGAGCGACCACGCGGAACCGGCAGCAGAGCCGCGGGTTGTCTGCGAATTTTCGGCGCGAGGCAGACACTTCGAGGTCACCCGCTCCCCGGCGTGGGACAGGCCAAGTGCCCGTGGGCGCAAGGGCTTCACCACCCAGCAGGCCAAAACCCTTCTGCGCGAACGGATCGATGGCTCGTGGGAAGAAAAGACCTCCCGCAACGACGAAGCCGGCATGGAAATCGGTGACGTCCTGGGGATGGACCGGGACCAGTTCACCCGGGTGGTCATGCTCCCGCAGGGAGACTTCGCGGCTTTCCTGCGTTCCAAGGCTTCCGACCGGCTGGATCTTCTGCAGAAGCTCTTCGGAACCCAGCGTTTTGAAGCGATCGAGCAGCAGCTGGTACTCCAAGCAAACGCCGCACGCGCAAAAGTTCAGGACAACCAGAACGGTCTTCAGCTGCTCGTGCAGCGGGCGGAGGCAGAGTACGCGCAACTCGGGATCGAAGAGCCCGTTGACCTGGATCCTGATGACTCCGGATCCAGTGGGTCCACGCCTGAACTTCGGCTCGGGAACTTCGAGGCCCGTGCCCGGGCTGAATCTCTCGAGCGGCAGCGCGCTGCCGGCTCTGCCGATGCCGTCCGGCTTCAGACCGCAGACAAGCTCAACTCTGCCAGGGAGCGGGTTCACCGGCATGCGAAGCTCGACGCCGCCACGCTCCGGCGCGATGCCCTCTCCGCCCGCGAGGCAGAAGTGCAGGAATTCCGCGAGCGACTTGAACGCCACCGGAAAGCCGCCGTCCTCGGCGGACAACTGGACGCCGTGGACCGCGCCGCGAAGGCCCTCGACCTGGCGGGCTCGAAGGCGGAGTCGGCGACGGCGAAGCTGCGTGCCGCCTCCCTTGATGCGAGCGACCCCGGTACGTCGCTGGCCGGCATTCAAGAGACGATGGCCGTCGTGGAGGCCAGGGTCGGGGACGAACAAAAGCTCGAGGACATCACCGCCAGACTTGATGCGCTCGAGCTCGGCGCGAGGCAGCGGGAGTCCGCCAAAGCGGCGCGGTCCCTTGTGTTGGCCGGGCTCCGTTCGGAGGCGGTTGCGTTGGAACGCGAGCTGGGCCCGGTCGAAGTAGCCGCTTCGGAGCTGCCCCTGCGGGAAAGCGAAGTTGCAGCAGCCCAGAACGCCGTCAAGACCGTAGCCCGTTACGCAGGCGCCCTTGATTCCCAGTCCGCGGCAGTGAAGCGCCACGCGTTTGCCCGGGCGCTTTCCCAGGACCTCCGACAACTCTGGCTGGATCTCCGCGAATCCCGGCTGGCCAATGCCGCCGCCGAACTCGCCGCAAAGCTGCACGACGGCGAAGCATGCCCTGTCTGCGGGAGCGCCGAGCACCCTTCCCCGGCGCCGGCCGGTCTGACCGCGTTGGCCCTTGCCGAGGAAGAGCAATCCGCCCGCGAACGCTATGACGAGAGCGAGAATGAACTTCTCCAAGCGGCAGGGGAGCTGGCGTCCGCCGAGCAGGAAGTTGCCGTGCTCGCTGCCCAAGGTGGAGACATCGATCCCACACAAGCCGCTTTGTCGGAGGCCTTGGCCAAAGACGCCCTGGCCGCGGCGCGTTCCGCCGCCGACCGGCTCAAACAGCGAGAGGCAGACCTTGCCCGCGCGACGGAGAGCATTGCCCGCTTGGAGGAAGAACAACTCCAGGAGGACACCGCCGCGGCGCAGGCCGGGTCCATCAAGGTCCTGCTGGGGGAACAACGTGAGTCCCTGGAGACCTTGCTTTGCGGGCTGCGTGATGGCTTCGACACACTGCGCGGCCGGATTGAGGCCCTGCGCGGGCAACGCGAACTCCTGCAGTCCGCTGTGGCTGCAGGCGAGCAGTTTGACCGGGCCCGGGAGGCTTTGGATGACGCATCCACAGCCTTGGACCGTGCCCTTTCGGCGCATGGGTTCGACACTGCGGAGGCCGCGCGGCTCGAGATTCTCGACGAGCAGCACGCCGCCCGGCTCGATGAAACCATCAGGGCCGCAGAGACCGAGAGCGCCCGTCTCGCAGAACTCTTCGAGTCCGAGGATCTCGTGCTCGCTGCCAAGGAAAGGCAGATCGGAGAGGTGCCCCTGACCGCCGTCGAGCTTGCTGCCCTCGAACAGGAGGCCGGACAGGCGGAAGGAACGGGCCGCCGCCTCGATCTTGCCGCGGGACTCGCTGCCAGGACGGTAGCCAGCCTGGCCGCGGTCCGCTCGCAGTACGAAGAAGCCGCGGCCTCGGGGCGCGGCCCCCGCGAACTTGCCCGGGTACTCAGCGAGCTCGCCGAAACCGCCAGAGGTGCAGGCGATAACAGTTACAAAATGAGCCTCAACAGCTACGTGCTGGCCGCCCGCCTCGAACAAGTCGCGGCAGCGGCGTCGGAGCGGCTTATCGCCATGAGCGATGGCAGGTATACCCTGCAGCACACGGACGCCAAGGCGGCCAGGGGCGCGAAATCGGGTCTGGGCCTGGAGGTCGTGGATGAGTGGACAGGACAGCGGCGGGACACCGCCACACTGTCCGGCGGGGAATCGTTCATGGCGTCGCTCGCGTTGGCCTTGGGGCTCGCCGATGTGGTGCAGCAGGAGGCCGGCGGTGTAGACATCGAAACCTTGTTCGTCGATGAGGGCTTCGGGAGCCTTGACGAGCAATCCCTCGAGCAGGTCATGGATGCACTGGAGGGACTGCGCGACGGCGGCAGGGTAGTGGGGCTGGTCAGCCACGTTGCCGAGATGAAACAGAGAATCAGCAGCCAGCTGCAGGTAATCAAGAACCGGAACGGCTCCACTGTGCGAATTGTCGACTCCGCGGCAGCCTAGGGCGGCCCGTCCGGTAGACTTGGAGGGTTACACCGGGTCGCGCGCATCGGGAGGAGGGACGATGCGCATCATTGAGCGAACCCGGAATCATGAACTCCTCCCCACAGAACTCCGCGGCGGATACCGCGCCCCAGGCTGCCCCTTCATTTCCTGCTGCGCCCCAAGCGGCCGCGTCCCCGAAAGCCGCGCCCCGCCGCTCGCGCCTGCCTGGCCGCTTCGCCCGCCTGCCCGAGCTCGCCGGCCGCAACTTCCTGCCGCTGGGACTCTTCGCGAGGCTGCCCCTCGCCATGCTGACCGTCGGCACCCTCACCCTTGTCACGGCCGTCAGCCATTCCTACGCCATCGGCGGCCTGGCCGCCGGAGCCGTCGGCATCGGATCGGCCTTGGGCGCACCTGTGCTCGGCTCGCTCGCTGACCGCTCAGGACAGCGCCCTGTCCTGCTGATAGCCGCCGCTCTCAACGCCGCGACGGTCATCGCATTGCTCGTTGCCGCGTACCTGACACCCGATTTCAACACCTCCACGGATGCGATAGCCATTTTGGTGACGGCTTTCCTTGCCGGAGCGAGTTGCCCGCAGGTGGGGCCCATGGCCCGTGTCCGTTGGATGGCTCTGACTACCCTGAACCTGAACACCCGGAATTCGAAGCCTGGAGCCGGCGGGAATGCCGCCGGTCCTGGAAGCGTGGCGTCCAGCCGGGCCGACCTTGATACCGCGTTGTCCTACGAGGGAACCGCGGACGAAGTCACTTTCGTCCTCGGTCCTGCGCTGGTCGGGATTCTCGCGAGCCTCGTAGCCCCTTGGCTTCCGCTGGCTTTGGCGGCCGTCCTTACTGCCACGCTCGTGCCGGCTTTCGCCGTGCATCCTTCACAATTGGCTGTGGTGCCGGCAAAGCGCAAGGCGGGTGCCGGCGTCGGGAGCGTCCCCGCGAAGCAGAAGTCGAGGGTCCGTTCCGTGGCCTGGCTGAAGGTCGCTGTTCCGGTGCTGGCCATGGTTTGCATGGGGACGTTCTTCGGTGCAACGCAAAATGCGTTGAGCGCTTTCTCCGCCCAGTTCGCCACGGCGGAAATCGCGGGGCTGATGTATTCCGTCATGGGCCTGAGCTCCGCCGTCGCTGCGCTGTCTGTTGCCTATTGGCCGCAGCGCTTTCGGCTGGCCATCCGTTGGATGCTCGCGGCGGCCGCGATGACGGTATTCTCTCTTCTGTTGTTCCTTCCGGCAGGGATCTGGCCGATGGTCATCGTTCTCTTGGTGCTCGGGATTCCCGTAGGACCCGTTATGGTGACGGTCTTCAGCATCGGGGGAGTCGTGGCACCGGCCGGACGCATGGCAACGGTCATGACGGCCCTGGCGAGCGGCATCGTGGCGGGTACGGCGTTGGGCGCCTATCTTGCCGGCCAGCTGGCCCAAACCCAGGGTCCCGCCGCCGCTTTCGTGGTGTCCTCGGCTGCTTCGGGCGCGCTTCTGGTGCTCGGCATCATCGCAGGACTGGTCCTCCGGCGCAGGCCAAGCATCCGACACTAACGACGCTCGCTCACTTACGGGCCGTTTTTATGCCAGCTGGGACTCTATGCGTGCCGCGCTCGCTGCCAGTGCTTCGCCGACGGCGGCCTGGTCCTGGTCGCGGCGGATGTAGACGACGGCGATCGCCGCAGGCCGGCCGCCCGGCACCTGGATGGGGGCGGCCAAAGATGACAAGCCTGCGATGACTTCGTCGTGGCTTGCCGCATAGCCGAGCCGGCGCGCTTCCGCCGCTTCCGGGCGATACGGCAGGCCCGGAGCGCGGGTGGCCCACTCATCCTCGCTCATGGTGGACTGGATCGCGATTCCAGGTGCCCCGGTGTTCACGGGGTGGCGCGTGCCGGGATGCTGTGCCAACGTCGCGGCTGAGTGGCGGGGCTCCACCGTGACCAGCGTGACGCAGTCATGATGGTCCCAGACTGCTACGAAGGCCGTCATGTTCAAGGTGTTCGCAAGCTGGGTCAGCTCCGGGAGGGCGGCCGTCTGGAGGTCCCGGGAGACGCCCCGGGCCAGCACCGCAAGGCCAGGACCGGGTTGAACGCGTCCGGCGTCGTCGCGTACCAGCAGGGAGTGATCCTCCAGCGTGCGGAGGATACGGTAGGCCACCGAGCGATGGACGCCCAGGGCGCCGGCGAGTTCCGCAATAGTCAAGGGGCGCTCGGCAGCCGCCATGATTTCCAAGGCCTGGATTCCGCGGGAGAGGGTCTGCGACGGCGAGACCGTCGCCGTCGTTTCCTGCAGGCTTTTCGCAGCGCTGGAAGACATCATGCGCTCCATCCTATGTTGGGGCCTAACGCGGCCGGCCCTCCGTCTTGTGCTGCAGCACACAAAAGACTATGGTTCTGTATGAGAATTTGTTGTTCAAATATAGAACAAAGTCACCTATAGAACAATCTCCAGCCAGGAATCGACGATGATTGCCAAGTCCAGCCAGAATGCGGAGCCGGGATCCCCTGGCCGCACGTCGCGGCCGCGGGCACATCATTTCCGCGGCAGCCTGGGCCGCTTCGCCACAGGCGTCGCCATCGTGACGTTCGACGGCGCCACCAAGCGGCATGGCATCACCGTGAATTCCTTCACCTCAGTGTCCATGCAACCACCCCTGGTCCTGGTCAGTATCGCCCGCAACACCAAAGCCCACGACGAGCTCGCCGGGAGGCCGTTCAGCGTCAATATCCTGGGTGCTGAACAAAAGCAGCTCGCCCTGCATTTCGCGGGCCGTCCCGGGCCCGAGCCACGGTGGGTGGAAGGAGACACCGCGCCGCGGCTATCCAGCGTCCTCGCCTACTTCGAATGCACGCCGTGGGCAGCCTACGACGGCGGAGACCACACGCTCTATCTGGGTGAAGTGGTGGACTTCAACTACCGCAGCGGTGACGCGCTCGCCTTCGCAAACAGCTCTTTCACTACCATCCCGGAAAGCCAATTGGGAATGGAGGATCTACTGTAGTTGCCGCCGCGCCCGTCGACGTCGCATCCACCACGCAAGGCCGTTTCAGCTCAACCATCATTGGAGACAACCATGGGAATCCGGACCGGACAGCAGTACCTGGACAAGCTCAACTCGATGAACCCCCACGTCCTGATCGACGGCGAAATGGTCACCGAGAAGATCGCCGACCACCCGTCCTTCAGGAATGTGGCCCGCACGTACGCGAAGCTCTTCGACATGCAGCATGACCCGAAGTATGCGGATGCCCTCACCTACGAGTCCCCGACGACCGGTGACCGGGTGAGTGCCTCGTTCCTGATGCCGCGCAGCAAAGAAGACCTCGAACATCGGCATGCGGCCATCCGCACCTGGGCTGAGTACTCCCTTGGATTCCTGGGCCGGACGGGCGACTACATGAACGGCGCCCTCACGGCGCTCGCGGCCGCGGAAAAGTGGTTTGCCCAGGCCGATCCGATGTTTGGCGAAAACATCCGCAAATACTACGAGCATTGCCGGGAGAACGATCTCCTGGCTACGCACACGCTGATCCCGCCGCAGGTCAACCGTTCGGTGTCAGGTTCCGAACAGCTCGGCGGCCAACTCTCGGCGAGGGTCGTGGAGGAACGCGAGGACGGCATCGTGGTCCACGGTGCGCGCATGCTCGCCACGATCGCGCCGATCGCGGACGAGCTCCTCGTGTTCCCCTCGACGCTCCTGCGCTCGACGCCGGAAGATGCTCCCTATTCCTACGCGTTCGCCCTCCCGAACGATGCGCCCGGCATGCGCTACCTGTGCCGGACCTCGCTCTACAACGGCGGAAGCACCCACGACGAACCGCTCGCGAGCCGCTTCGAGGAGATGGACGCCGTCGTCGTTTTCGACCACGTGTTCGTTCCCAACGAACGCATCTTCATGCTCGGCCATCCTGAACTGTGCAATGCCTTCTACTCCGAGACCGGCGCCGGGGCCCTCATGACCCACCAAGTGGTGACACGGACCATCGCCAAGAGCGAGTTCTTCCTGGGCCTTGCCTCGGAAATTGCGGCGTCGATCGGGATTGACGGTTTCCAGCACATCCAGGAAGACCTTGCGGAGTTGATCGAAACCGTTGAAATCGGCAAGGCCCTCATGGTGGCGGCGGAAGCCCAGGCGGCACCAAGCCCGGATGGCGTCTTCCTGCCGCATTGGCCCACACTGAACGCGGCACGCAACTGGTACCCCAAAGTTGCCCAGCGATTCCCGGCAATCATCAGGAAGTTCTCGGCATCCGGTCTCATGGCCCTGCCGGGCGAAGCGGACGTGGCCAGTGAGGCATTGCCGGATATCGAGCTGTACCTGCAGGCGAAGACGCTGACCGGGCCGGAGCGCGTGCGCCTCTTCAAGCTCGCTTTCGATGCCAGCATTTCCGCGTTCGCCGGGCGCCAGGCCCTCTATGAGTACTTCTTCTTCGGTGACCCTGTGCGCATGGCAGCCGCCCTCGTGAACAGTTACGACCGCGAGCCGGCCCGCGCCCGCGTACGGGAGTTCCTTGAGCGGAAAGACTGACTGCAGGGCAGGCTAAAACCACGGCGGGTACGAGGACGGCGACAAGTGAATGAGGGACTGACGGCGCTGGCCGTCAGTCCCTCATTCACTCGCCGCCGTGCTCAGGGCCTGGGGTATTTGGCATTGGTGCGGTAGAGGAAGGCCGCCGTGGCGTCGCGGGCAACCGGGGCGAGCGGCCGGAATTCCGTGGTTCCGTCGGGGAGGGCCCAGCCGGTGGTGATGTTGTTGCTGGCGAGCCAGCTGATCTCTTTGTAGAAGGGGTAGTTGGAAGGCACGTCTTTGAAGTTACTGGTTGCGGAGACCGCGGGGCTTCCGTTCAGGCGATAGATAAAGGCCGCCATGGCGTCGCGGTTGACTGTGCCTTGGGGATGGAAGGTCGCTGTCCCGTTGGGGCCGTCGTTATAGCCGGTGGTAATGCCTTGGGCAGCCAGCCAGGACACTTCTTTGTAGAAGGGACTGTTCGTGGGAACATCGGGGAACTTGGGCGTTGCCGGCGGGGTGTAGGCCGGGCTGCCCATATAGCGGTAGATGAAGGCTGCCATCGCTTCGCGGCTGATGGACTCCAGGGGCCGGAACTGGCGGCTATTGTCGGGCATGACCCAGCCGGTGGTGATCCCAGCATCGGCGGCCCAGGTAATTTCGTTGTAGAAGGGGTAGCTTGAGGTCACGTCGGTGAAGGAATACGACGAAGACGCCGGTTGGTTCTTGACGATGAGATCGTCGACGTAGATGTCGGCCTGCTGTGTCGGGTGTTCGGAGCCCAGCATCACACTACTTAGTGACGTCGCCGCGACGTTGAGGGTGGTGGAGGAATAGACGGACTTGTCATCGAACCAGACCTGGGCCGCCGTGGCGCTTCCGTTGGCATGGACGTCGATGGCGATGTGGTGCCAGCTGTTGAGGGCAACGGTGGAGACCATGGTTGTGTAGGTGAACGTTCCGTCGGGCGCAGTGACTCTCAGCACGAAGTTGGCGGTGCTGTTGTAGCGGAAGATGTCCATGATCCGGGTCGCACCGGAGAAGAAGCGGAAGTAGGGGACGTCGTTGCCCGCCACGCCGGCGGTGGTGATGTTGAACCAGCCGGCGGCGTAGGCGTGGGTGGCCCCTGCCGGAAGAGGCACTGACATATTCGAGATCGAACCGGAGTCAATCGTTGCATGGAGGTAGGCCGAGCACGCGCCGTCGTGGGCCAGGGTGGAGCTGACCGCGGCGGTGCCGGTCCCTTGGGTGACAACGCCGTAGGAAGACAATGACTCGGATTCGAAGTTGTCGGCCACCACTGTGTTTCCGGGGAAGCTGTCGGTAGGTGCCGCGGTTGCCGGCTGACAGGAGACCGACGCTGCTTCGGCGGGTCCGGCAACCAGTGCCGCGCCGGCACCCAAAGCGAGACCGAGCATTCCGGAGAGTCCCAGCCGGTACAGTCGTTTCATTGTTCCGTCCTCCAAGCTACGGTCGATACCCGGCTTCTCCGTCGGGAATGAAGCCGGACTTGATCTGCCTGTGGCGAGGGTTGATGCAACGGTCCCCGGCCCAGGCACCCGGCAATGCCGTCCAGAACCAATGGCACCATGGGGACGGTTACAGTTGCGTTACCAAATCCAAGATTGCCCTACCGGCCGGTGCAGCTTCTCCGCAAGGGTCAAAGTTGAGCGTTGAACACGTCCCGCCCGAAGCTCCGCAGTCCAGGCGCTCCGGCATATCCGAGACGGGGGACTGAGAAAATGTCCTCCATGGTGGCGAGAAGGCTGTAGTGGTTGTACATCGTTGCAGTGCTCGTGCCCGGACTGCTGAACGGAGACAGCACAAGGGCTCCGATAAGGCCTCCGGCTGTTCCTCCCGGCAGGCCCGAGGGGCCGGTTGCGTTACCGTCCGCCTCGTCGAAGGTGATGACGAGCAAACCGTCCTGACGGTAGGCCGGTGAGTTGAGGATGGCGGGGACTTGCTCCTTGAGCCAGGCATCAGCGCTCTCCAGCCCGCCGGGTTGCCCGTCAACACAGGGGCTGTCGTGACCGTCGTGGCAGAGATTGGGGCTGATGTACGCCAGGTTCGGTGTGGTGGCGGCAGCCTGCAGGTCCTTCGCGAGGTTGGAATAGTCCACCACGTTGTTTTGGCAGCCGGGGGATGAAGTGATGCTGGTGAAATAGACGAAGGGATTGTGGCGGGTGGCGTACTGGTCATCGATTTTGGCGTTCTGGGAATCGTCCTTCGCGCCGGGGTTCGGGTGCCGGCACGCCCTGCCCATATCTTCCATGTACCCCTTCCAGGTTTTCCCGGCGTCGCTAAGTTGCCCGGCGATCGTCGGGACTGAAGCGGGGTAGACGCAGCCCGATCCGAGCACCTGGCCAGGGTCCGCGGTTCCGGTTTGGATGAACGGGGCGTAGGTCGTGCAATCATTGCGCGTCATCGGGTTGGATGCCTGTCCGGAGATCTGGGCCAGGTAGTTGGGGTTGGAATGATGGGCGACGCCGTAGTACTGGGTCAGGAGGACACCCTGGCTACGCAGAGTTTGGGAGAGGTAGGGGGCTGGCGAATCCGGACCCCAGGTCTTGTTGTAGCTCTGGTTTTCCAGATTGATCACGAAGACGTGCCCGATCTTCCCGGCTGCTGCCGTGGGCGCGGGGCTGTTGGTGGGTGACGAGCCCGACGTCGGGGACGGAGAGGAGCCGCTGATTGTGGTGCTCGGATCGGGAGGCGGTGTTTCGCCGGCCGAGGGGCCTTGGCAAGCCGTAATGACCAGCAAGAGCGTGACTGCCAGCACGACGTGCTCCGTGCGTGGCCGGCGGCGTTGCCGACCGTCGTGACACAGGAGCTTCCTGCCGGATTTCTTTTTCAGGTCCATCTGATCGCGCCTCCTCCAAGTTCCTTCCGACCTCGGGCAGGGGGCCTGGCTGGCATCCCGGTCCGGACACCCTTGCACACTAAGTCCAACAGGGCCATGGTTCCCGGCTCCGGGTTCCCTGTGAATCCGCAGCCGAGGCCGTCGATGCAGCGGCTCCGGACCCGGACGATCGAGCGGGCCGGCCCTTGTTTCGACATGTGTTTGCCGCCACACTGTCTCCCATGCGCGTGGAGGAAGGGCAAAACGGCAAGAGTTTCAGGACTGTCCAGCGTGCGGGAATGACGATCGTGCTCGCCGCTTCCTTGTCGCTGGTCTTCTCCGGGTGTGTCATTGACGGACCACCCCGTCTCGCTTCCCCCGGTGCCAGCGGGACTGCCGGAACTTCGACGGCGGGCGCAGCGGAGCAGTCCCCGGCCAGCGGACAGATGCCCGTGGGTGACCTGCCCGGGTGGCGGCAGGTATTCACCGAAGATTTCAGCGAAGGAGATGTCCCGCTTGGGAGTTTCCCCGGGCCCGCATATAGCGCCAAGTGGAGTGTGAACTACGTTGACGGAACACCGGACACCGACGGTCAGCAAAGCGGTGGCAGGTCTGGTTACTACCCATCGAAGGTGCTCAGCGTCAAGGACGGGATGCTCGACATGTACCTGCACACCGAGAAGGGGGTCTCGATGGGTGCTGCACCCTCGCCGAAGCTGCTTCCGGCCAACGGGCGCCCCTACGACAGTTTGCTGTACGGGCGGTATTCGGTGCGGTTCAGGTCCGAAGCATTGGAGGGGTTCAAGACGGCGTGGCTGCTGTGGCCCGATAGCGGAGTGTGGCCTCGTGACGGAGAGATCGATTATCCCGAAGGTGATCTGTCCAAGTCCTTTTACGGTGCCGTCCATGAGGCCCGGCCGGACAAGAACACCTTCCATCAAAACCGGACGGGTGCACGGTTCACGGCATGGCACACCGCGACAACCGAATGGACGCCCGGGCGCGTTGAGTTCTTCCTCGATGGCGTCTCGATCGGTGTCAACACTGTTGGTATCCCCGACAAGCCGATGCATTACATCCTCCAGACCGAATCCTGCCTGACCGGCTGCCCCGCACCCGCAACAGCTGGGCACCTGCAGGTGGCGTGGGTGGCAATCTGGGCGAAAGCGTAGGCGTACTTCCCACTCCATCGTTACGGCGCCGGTTCCCTTCGCCGGGACCGTCGGTCCACGGCAGCGAGGAGGCCCAGAGTGAGCACGGCCAGGAGGGACACAGCCACCGACGGATGCCAGAACCCGGAGTAAAGCATGGCCGTCGAGAGCAGGATTGCCGAGGCAAGGCTGAAGCTCACCGCTATCGCCACGGCCAAGGGGGTCACCTCGAATCCGGTTCCTTTTCGGAGCCGGGCGGGTTTCAGGAGCAGGATGAGCGCTGTTCCCGGGCCGGCGAGAAGGAACGGTCCTATGACGGCAAGGCGAAGAGCCTCCGGGCCTGTAAAGGACAGGGGAATCGAAGCCAGTGCGACGGCGGCCACGATGGTGCCGATGATGCCGGCGGCCCTTTGCTCAGATGCCATTCGGTGCTCCCTGCAGGTGGTAGATCACTCCGCCGGCGTTGCGGTACTCCATTGACCAGCCCCCTTGAAGGGCGCACCTGTCGATGAAATGTTGCAAGCCTTCGCTCGGCCCCGTGTTGAGAACGTCGGCGGCGGCGACCTGGCTTGTGGTGACTATCAGGTAGGCGCCTGTGGACGGGATGAGCTGGGTTATCGATGCGCAGCCGGGCTGCGGATCGCCAGGGCGTGCCGGCTCCGCTTGGAGGAGGGTCTCGTACCGGTAGCCGGCGTAGTTCTCGTACCGCCAGGCGGTGTCGTGAACTGCCTCGATGAGGACCGAGCCGTGGGGCGCGGCGGCGTAAAGCCGGTTGACCAGGGCGATCTCGTCGGGAGTGAAATTCTCGATGGCGTCATTGCCATACCGGGTGGCGACTGTGCCCGTGGCGATGACTGATCCGAGCAGCAGGAGTGCGGCCAGCTGGCGCAATCCGGGCGGACTGGGACCACGCGGAAGGAACGGAAGCACCACAAGGCAGGCGGCGAACGGCAGGCTGAAAAGGTATATCCGGAGCAGCAGCTCGCCGCCGTACGACTGGAGGGGGAACATGACGAAAGGTGCCACGGTCCCCATGGCAGCAGCTAGCCACCGCGTCCGCAGCCGTCGTCCCCGGAGGCTACCCAGTCCCGCAAGGACCCAAACCACGGCTCCCTCCGCGAGCCGGGAGTAGACGATGAACTGGTGGCCCGGGTTACCGCCCACCCTGTTGAGCAACGAGGCGGAAGCGGCGGCGTTGATGTTGCCGATGGACCCGAAGAGAGTGTGCAGGTGGCCAACGAGGAAAGGGGTGGCGGCCAGAACCAGCCAGCAGACCGGAAGCAGGAAAGCCAGAACCGGCAGGAACCGCAGCCGGCACCTACCGCTCAGGGCGAGCAGCGCCAGGATAGGGATAGCGGCGAATGGAGTGAGTTGATGGGCGACCGTCATCCCAGCCAAGAGCACTACGCACACCGCGGCCAATATGATGAAGGCCGACCGCGGTAGTCCGGCGGGAGTCGGCGGTGATTTCCCGGGTTCGAGTCGACGCGCAAGATTCCTGAGCCGAGTAGCGAGTTTGCCCGCAGGCTTCCGCGGCCAGCCGGTGAAGACTGTCAAAACACAGGCGATCAGGGTCAGCAGCAGCAGCAAGGCGCAGGCCTGCGGAGATAGGTAATCCTGCCCCACCCAGCTGGCCAGATAGAACATCCACACGCCCGCCCACGCTTGCCTCGGGCTGGAGGTAAGGCGCAGAGCCAGGGCAAGCAGGGCGGGCAGGAGCAGGACGTTGACGCCGACCGGCGCCCACGTAGCGGCCCAGGTCAGATCGTGGACTCCGGTGGTATTCGAGAGCATCGCCAGTAGTCCGAAAAACCCGGGCCAGTTGAAATATGCGTCGAGCTTCCGGTTTAGCCCTCCGGACTGCGTGATGTAACCGGTGATGCCCAAGTGGCGGTAGCTGGCTTCCAAGCGAGGCAAGCCGTGAATAATCGGGTCGGCGCCGTGCAGAATGACGATCAAAACCAGAAGCTGAATGACCAGCAACCACGGGCGAAGAACCTTGAGACCGAGGGACCCGACGAAACCGGCCAGGCTCAGGCCCAGGGCAAAGAAATAGGCGACGGGCAGGACCTGGATAAGGCCGGCTCCGCCAATGTCCTGTACGTTCACGGTTTTGAGCGCCCACACCCCCAGGATCAGGGCGGTCACCGCCATCACCAGGAGGGCCCCTGGAACCCGTGGGCCACCCCGGTTGGCCCGATGCCGGGCGGGCCGGGGGCGTTTCCTGCCTGTCGTGCCGAAAGGGACCACACCGACGTCGGATCGGTGCAAGCGGGGGGTGGAGACACTCCAAGCGGTTTGTACGGCCATCACGGAGCAGGCACACCATGTGCACGTGACCCGGACGTGCTCTCGAGTTTGTGTTTGGCCGGGGCAAGGCGGCGCTCTTGCGAGAAGCGATGCAGCCTCGCGGCGGCGACCACTGCCGTGGCCAGCTGGGAGGCCAGCCAGAGCACGGAAACCCCGACGAGGCCGTAGCGTTGGGCGACCGCGGGAGCCGGCACCAAAGAGAGGACGCACGCCGCAATCGCGAGCACGGTCGACTCGGCCAAACGTCCGGTGGAACGGGCCACACCGTAATATACCTGGGTGACGCAGGTGAGCATCAGGGCCGGGACGAGGACAGGAAGCAGCACCCACGCCGACGCGTAGCCGGATCCCAATAAAGGCAGAAGCAGGGAGCCGGCCGCCAGCAGCAGCACACCGGCGAAGGCGGTCAGGAGGAGACTCATTTTCAGGGCCCGCCGGATCAAGCCCGCACGCGAGGAGAAGCGGGTATCGGACGTGTCCGCTGCGATAGCGGTTTGAAGCGAGTAGCCAGCTGACTGCGGCACAAAGAAGATCGCCGAAGCAAGCATCCAGACGAGGTACCAGGCCGCGGCGGCCGACGTGTTCAATGCGGCTGCGACGACGAGTGGAAGGATGTATCCGGGTGCGCGGTCGGCTAGCATCAGCGCATGCTGGCGCAGACCCGGGCCCCAGACTTTCGCCGCCTCACGCCAACTCAGCTGTGTCCAGTCCGGAGTTGCTTCGGTACGTCTGAGCTGGTGCAGACCAAGGAGTACGCTCGCCAAGGCACCCGTGGCCACGGAGACGACGATCGCAGCTGGAGCTCGGTAACCCGCAAACAGGCACGCCGCCAAGGTGACGAGCTGGAACACGGCTTGCATCAAGCCGCGCGTCAATGCACGATCTGCCCGGGCCTGCGCGACCGCAATGTGGTCGAGCTGGTACGCGACAGAGGCGAGGAGCGCTGCAGCGAAAAAGCCTACGCTCATGGCAGGATCCTTCCAGGCGGTGCCGATGCCGGATCCCAGGACATAGGTCACGACGACCAACGCCGTACCCGTGAGAAGTGACGAAAAGCCCACGGCCGCGACGCTTGCCGGTATCAGGTTCCGGCCTTGGTCTGTCTGGGCAGGCAACATGGTCAGGGTTGCCGGGCCGACCCCGAGCATTCCTAGCTGCACCGTCAGCATCGTCGCGGAGACCACTGCAGAGGCCAACCCGAGACGATCGGGAGGAATCATGAGTGCGGCAAGTGCCCAGAACAGGAGGCCGGCGGCCATTGGCGTGATGCGGGCTGCGGCCAGCCACATGGCGTTCCCGCCGAGGGAGAGTCCCTGCTTGGGAAGGCGCAACAAGGTGCTGCCGAAAGCCCGGTAGTTGTATAGGAGGAAGCCAGCCCAGTAGGGCAGGTACCGGGGGGCCGTGACCAGGGAGAAAAGGACGCCTCGCACCGTTGCGAGCAAGGGCAGCAGCACAAGCCACCCGGCCCGGCCGGAGTGCTTGTACATTGTGCGCGCCAAGCCTGCCCCGTCCTGCAACCATTGGTCGCGGGCGTACCCGAAAGTGTCAGCGAACCGGTGCCTCACGAAAGTCGTGGGGGAGACGCCGAGGCGGTATCCGCTGTCCTCGAGTCGGATCCTGAGCTCGATGTCCTCGCCCGACCGGAAGCTTTCATCGAACCCGGCTTCGAGCAGCACGCTGCGGCGCATGAGCGTGGCACTGACACCAAACCATGAGCGGACCCTGCTGTGGTTATGGTGCCAGGCAAGGGCGGCTCCCCAGTAGCCGGAGCCGTCGGGCTCGCTCACAAGTCCGAACTGCAAGCCATCGAAGCTGCCTGCGTTGAACTCGTCAATCAGCTTAGCCAGGACGCCTGCGGGTAAGACGACGTCAGCATCGATGAGCGCGACAAGATCGGCGTGCGCGGCCCTGGCACCGAGCATCCGCGCCGCCGGCAGTCCCCGGCCCTCGTCGGAGATGATGCGTGCCCCGTAGGAACGCGCGATTTCCACGGTGGGGTCTTGCGAACATCCGTCGATGACGATCACCTCGCGGGGGTTCTGGTCAAAGACAGACTTCAAGCATTCGCCGAGCCAGTTGGCGGCGTTGCGGGCCGGGATCACGACCGACACGTCCAGGACGCTGCCGGAGTCCGCCTTCCTGCTCACGGCCGGCCGTCCACCATGGAGGTGACGGTGCCTGCTACATAATCAGAGGTCCGGTCGGCGGACCAGGTCACGGGAAGGCGCATCACGAAGCACGGAACATCACGCAACGCTCGGGTGATGACGGAGGTTTTTGCGGAGAAATGCTCGCCCAATGGCACAAGGCCCGTGGCCCCCAAGGCCTCGATGAGTCGCCGCGACACCAAAGGCAATTCCGAATGAAAGTTGCCGACAATGCGCGCTGCCATCCAGGCTTCTGTCCGGCGCTCCAACCGTGCCTCCGCTCCCTCGAAGCGTTCTAGGAAGACTGCGATCCGGGCGGGCGCTTGGGGAACGATTTTCCCTGGGCCGAATACGTCTGCCGGGTGGACCATTCTGTGTTCGGGTGACCACCGCCGCGTGAACGCCGCCGTCCGTGGATACCGGACGATGACAGGGTGTACAGCGGTGGCCACGTTGCTGATGGCCGAAGTCAGCCAGCCCGGCGCGAGCGGCTTGCGGATTCCTTGGAACAGGTCCGGATAGATGGGCCGGTGGTGGGGCTTGATGAACATCGGTTTTGCGTAGGACAGGAGGGTCCCCTCCGCAGTGATGAACCCCCAGTCATCGGCCATGAAACCGACGCCGGGCATGGCCAGGAGTTTCGCCACGGTACTTGTTTTCCCGACGCCACCCCATGCGGGCATCAGGATGCCGGCTCCCTGATAGTTCACCATCGCCGCGTGAACCATCGCTGTATCCTGCCTGATGCACAAATGGTCCAGCAGCGGCACGACCGCCGTCAGCAATTCGCCCGGCCCTTCGACCATGAAGCCGTTTTCCGTGCGGGTCACCTGAACCCGGTCCGCAGGGAGGAACAATGAACCGTCTGTATACCGGTAGGCGTCTTCGGCATGGGATCGCGAGGGAACGGGAGAGACGCCGCCGCTGATGGTCAACTGCAGCTGTGAATCCGAAGGGCCGAGGAACGGGGCAAGCATGTCTCGTAGCTGCGCCGCACCTGGAGTCCCCTGGTCGACCCGGATTCCGACGCGTCCGTGGACGTCAAAGGCAACTGCCGCTGACGTAGCGATCTGCTGGTTAATCACTGGGCTTGCCTCCACTGTTGTCGCGAATGAGCCGGTACAAAACGGATCCGGGTGCGCGCACCTGGGGCGATGGCGACTGCCACAGGCTCTGGAGATAGGCAATTGCGGTGACAGCCAGGACTGCTACGATCACTCCCGCCCTGGCCAGGCCTCCGAGGTCGCCGTCTCGTGCGCAGGCGCGTAGCCCGGCCAGAACCGCGCGCGGCAGGACTCGGCGGACATATCGGCGTTCCGGTCCAAGGACTTTGCTCCGCCCGAGAAGCCGGGTCACCTGAGCCTTTGAAACACCTTCTGACCAGGCTCTGGACAACATGTAGCGCAGGGTACCGCGCGTCGCAGGCACATGGTGGCGAACAACGGCTGCCGGTTCGTAAACCACTCGGGTTCCGGGGGAGCCCATTGATGCCCTTAGACACAATTCCGTCTCCTCGCATCCAAGCGGACGATCACCTTGCCGGCCAAGGGAAGAATTGAACCCGCCGACCCGTTCAAAGACATCGCAGCGGAAGGACATGTTCGCTCCGATCACGTTGCGCACCTGCGCCGCGACTCTGGGCAATCCTTTATAGGTGCATCCAACAATCCAATCAAGCTCTTCGGGAAAGTGGGCCGGCCGACCTGATTCCCACACTGGTTCAACCCGGCCCCCGACCGCCAACACGTCCGGATCGTCATAGAGCAGCACGAGCCGGGCCAGCCAGTCCGGGTCGGCTTCGGCGTCGTCGTCAAGGAAGGCCACAATGTCACTGGTTGCCGTCTTCACTCCGGTGTTGCGAGCCCCGGAAAGCCCTTGGGGGCCCGCATTCTCCACTACATCGACACCTTGCAGCGCACCCGTCAGCCGCCGGTACAGACCCAAACGCCGGTACAGGTCCTCGTTGTGGTCGACGACGACAACAAGCTGATCCGGCCGGAGCGTTTGAGACTGAACCGATGCGATCCCGCGGAGCAGCAAGTCCCACCGGGCTTCAGTGAAGCAACAGATCACGACGCTAACACTGGGCCAGGCGCCGCCGCCGGGCATTAGCCGTCCGCCAGCATCGCCAGGACCGTCTTAGGGTCAGTTGGAACATGGGGAAACCGCATGTCCGGATACCGGTATTTCACGCGCCGAAGGGCCTCAGGCCGTACCCCCGCCGTCGGCGCGTCCCATCCGACGCACTCACGGGTCAATGTGCGCAAGACGCGCCACCCGTCGCGGAAGGTCTGCAGATGCGAGTTGCCCGAAATACGGGACAGCTCGTGGCTTGGCACCTCAGCAATGCGAAGCCCCGCCCGTGCCGCCCGCGACACCAGTTCGGTCTCGATTTCGAAACCATCGGACTTTAGTTCCAGGACCTCCAGGCACTCCCTCCGGAAAGCGATGTACCCGTAGCAAAGATCCGAGAAGTTGCAGTGCAGAGCCTTGTTCGCCAATCCTGTGAGCGCACGGTTGCCCAGATTACGCAAACGAGTCAAGTCATCGGAACCGCCGCCGGTGACATAACGCGAGCCCTTGACGAAATCGTGGTCGTGCTGCAGGGGTGAAACGAACCAGCCGATCTCCCTTGGGTCCATGCTGCCGTCCGCGTCGAGCATGACGATGATGTCGCCGGTGGCCGCGGCGAACCCTGCCCGCATGGCGGCGCCCTTGCCGGCATGCAGTTCGTTCACCACGACGACGTCGAAGCGAAGCGCGCGCGCTACATCCACGGTGCGGTCTTCCGACCGGCCGTCCACGATTATCACTTCGTCAACGTACGTCGGCATCCGCCTGAGCACCCACGGCAAATTCAATGCTTCGTTCAAAGTGGGAATGACCACGCTGATCGACGCAGCCGGGAGCGAATTCCCCGATGTCGACTCCGCCGGGGTCCGGCCGGCAGCAGGCTCCAACTGTCCAATGGACACCGCCCTCACCCCTGTCCGTTTGTCGGTACAAATGCGGAACACCAGTTGGGAAACATACGGCGCCTTCTTTTGGAGGGTCGCCGGAGAAGGGGGTCTGGATGGTTCATGACCGCACCTCGATTTCGCTCGCCGTTACACGCGCCAGGTCAGGTGCATGTTGGCATGAGCATGGGACCGAACCCGTTACAGCACCGTTACAAGCAGGCGTGTCCCTTGGTGTGGAAGATTCGGGTCGGAGGGCTTCCAAGGCGAGCGGGAACAAAATCGATTACGAGTAAGTAGGACATCCGTTAGCGATCCTTGATTCAGGTAGTGGCCACTCGTGACCGGGCCAGTCAACGATGGCTACTCTCAGGCGACGTAACGTTTTGCGCACCAGAAATCCGACGTTCGATTGGGGTATGAGACGTGGTTTCATCACCAGATCCGCAGTGGTCCTTGACCCTGCTCAACGGTTGGACACTGAGCAGGGATGGCCGGCGGCAGAAAGTAGCGCATCGGCAGCAACGCCTTATCACCGCCCTGGCCCTGCTCGGCGAGCGGCCGCGCACGTTCCTCGCCGGACTTCTCTGGCCCGACTCCTCCGATGCCCAGGCGGCGGTCGGACTCAGGGTCAGCATCTGGCACATCAATCACGAGCTCCCCGGCTTGCTTGATGCCGACGGAACCACCGATGATTCCGTGGCTCTTAGCGGCCAAGTACGCGTTGATATCACCGATCTTGAATACGAGCTCCACGCCCCGGCTTCCGAGCTGAGCGATTGGTACCCAAGGTGGGAACGGCTGCGAACGGCGGAGCTTCTTCCGGGGTGGTACGAGGACTGGATCCTGGCCGAGCAGGAACGCTTCCGGATGGTGCGGACAGCAGCCCTCGACTCCATCGCGGAATACCACCTCAGTCGTGGAAATGCCGAGGAAACCAAGGCCGTCACCACCGTGGCAATCTCCTTGGAACCGTTCCGGGAGTCCTCTTACCGGCTGCTGATCCAGGCACACCTCGCCTCTGGCGACCTCGTCTCCGCCCTTCGCACGTACAAGAGCTACTCTGCCGATCTGAGGCAGGAATTCGGCGTGGGCCCGTCACCGTCCCTCGCCAGGCTCATCCATCGGGCCGTCGGGGCGAGCGGCCGTCAAAACGCCGTCGGAAATTTCCCCCTGGCCCAGGGCCTGCCCTCGATCACCCGCGGCTGATTCTTGTCCGTTGACCAGACTGCGTCGTAATCAGGGTCAGCGACCTTGTGAAGAAAGCAGCTCGCGAACTACCCCGCCTGCTCCAAAAGCCGCACCGCGTCGTCGTCGGTCAATTGTTCGAAGTGCTCGTAGAACGCGCCCACGGCGTGGAACTTGCCCGGCGTGTGCAGGCACATCATGAAATCGCACACCCGGCTGATGGACGCCTGGGCTTCGAGGGAGGACACGGGAACGGCGGTCACTACAGTTGCCGCCCCGCCCGCGCGGACGGCCTCGACGGCGGCACGCATCGTGGCACCCGTGGCGAGTCCGTCGTCGACAAGGACCACGGTCTTGCCCGAGAGGTTGAAGTTGATACCCGGGTAGGTCTTCACGCGCCGCAGGAGTTCTCCCCGCTCGCGAACCTCCACCGCATCAAGCGAAGCCTGGGTGATTCCGTGCCGCAGCATGCGTTCTGCGAGGGGCCGGTTGAGTATGCGGACGATCCTGCCGTTGGACCAGGCCAGGGCGCCGAACGCTGTTTCTTCACGCCCCGGGATGCCGAGCTTACGCACCAGAATGGCGCCGTAAGGCTGGAAGAGCTCGACGGCGGCAGCGGCCGCCACGGGAACCCCACCGCGGGCGAGGCCCAACAAGATGGTGTCCGGCCGTTTCCGGAGCTGCGGGAGCCCCGCTGCCACGCGGCGTCCGGCGTCCGCGCGGTCCTTGAAACGCATGCCCATTCGTCCCACTTCCACGTAATCCAGCGCTGAATCAAGCCTACCGTTGTTGCCGGGATCGCCCTGCGCTGCCACGATGGGCCATGTGAACAAGCCCATCGGTTACTGGACCAAACGCCTTGATGCCGCATTGGAGGCGCATCTGGACAGCACCTTGGCGAGGTCGAAACTCAGCCGGAGGCAGTGGCAGACCCTCAATGTCCTGGCCGAGACACCCCTCAGCCCCGAGGATCTTGACGGAATTCTCAACCCTTTTTGGGGCGGTGACACGCGACGGCGCGAAAGCGAACTCGCCGCGCTGGTAGGCCGCGGCATGATCGTCATGGTGGACGATCGCATCAGCCTCAGCGAACTGGGCCACGCAAAACACGCGGAAGCCCAAAGGCTCGTTGAAGAATCCCGGCGGGACCTCTCGATGGGGATAGGTATCGACGAATACGCCATGGCCGTGAGCGTGCTGGAGCGCATGACGCTCAATGCGGAGCGGCTGGCCGGCTAACGCCGCCGCTCCACTACCACGCCGCTCCACTACCACTTAGACGCCGAGGAACGCCACCGCTGCATCCTTGAAAACCCGGCTGGTCACGGCGTTGCTGTGGTTCCGCCCCGGCACGAGCAGTTGTTCAACCAAGCCTCCGCCGCGGGAAGCGATCGAAGCGAGCTCCGGCATGGTGACGGCGCGTTCGTCCTTTTCGCCGGCCACCAGGAGCATCGGCATGTGGGGCACGGCTTCGGCAGGATCGAATGGTTCGCCCTTGATGGCCTCGATAAGGGACAAGAGCGCAAAAAGATCGTTGCTCGGCAAGAGTTGTGCCATCTTGAGCAGGCCTGCGGTGGACTCGTCTTCAATGGGTGTGCCGTCCGCGAGGTAGCGCTGGGCTGCCGCGAGATCGAAGGACGCCAGGGGGTCTTCCTTGTTGGGGCCGCCCAACACCAGCCGGTGGACGAGTTCGGGCTGGGTTGCCCCGAATTCCCAGGCGAGCCGGGAGCCCAAAGAATAGCCGATGACGTCGAGCCCGCTGGCAGGGTCACCTGCACGCAAAGGGCGCGCACCGGCGTCGGCGACTATCTGGAGCAGGTCCGCGCGGATCCGGCTCGGGGAGTAGGAGTCCAGGTCCTCGGGCGAACTGCTCCGGCCGTGCCCTGGAAGGTCCACCGTGATCACACGCCGGCCGGCAGACTTGAGCGTGGAAATCCAGCCGGTGTCGCCCCAATTGAGTTTGGTGGACGAGGAGAAACCGTGCAGCAGCAGGATAGGGCGCAGCCCCGCGTCGGTGCCTTCGGCAGGCTCATGGACTTCCACGAACAGATGCGGATCTGTTCCCTCCACCGTGTGGATGTGCTCTTCCGTGTGCCTGCCGGTCATGGTGTCAGTCCTCATCAAGTACAGCGCTCAGGCGGACCCTGCGCTTCGGTGCGTCATCCGTGGGAACGGTGCCCACGATGCCGGCAGTATTGTCCGGCACCTCGAACACCACCAGCGGCTCACCGACGTTGATGGTCTCGCCCGGCGCGCCGTGGATACGGATCACTTTACCCGCCTGCGGGCTCGGCAACTCGAGGGCGGATTTACTGGTTTCCAGCTCCACGAGCGGCTGGTTCCGTTCCACCTGGTCGCCGGGGGAGACCAGCCAGTCCAGGACGGTCGCTTCGATAAGGCCTTCGCCAAGATCGGGCAGGGGGAAGCTGATTTCAGCCACGTCGATACTCCAGTACTCGTTGGATCCCCAGGAGGATGCGGTCAATGTTAGGAATGTATTCGTCCTCCAGGTCGCCGGAGGGATACGGTACGTCGAAGCCGGTGACCCGTTCGACGGGCGCCTTGAGCGTGTCGAAGCAGCTTTGCGTGATGAGTTGGGCCACTTCGGCCCCCAGCCCTGAGGTCAGCGGAGCTTCATGCACGACGACGGCGCGCCGCGTCTTTCCGACGGAAGTCGCCAGTGCTTCGGCGTCGATCGGCTTGAGCCAGCGCAGATCAAGGACCTCGACGTCGATTCCGTCCTCCGCAGCCAGTTCGGCGACCTGCAGGCACCGGGCCACCATGGCACCCCAGGCTACGAGCGTCACGTGGCGGCCTGGCCGGACAATGCGGGCGCCGGTGAGGGTACCGCCGTCGGACGCATCGACGTCGCCCTTTTGCCAGTAGCGGGACTTCGGTTCCATGAAGATCACGGGGTCTGGCCGCGAGGCCGCGTACTTGAGCAGGTGGTAGGCATCGTGCGGGTCCGACGGCGAAACAACCTTGAGGCCCGGAACGTGCGCGAAGAGCGCCTCGAGGCTTTCGCCGTGGTGTTCGGGGGCGCGGATGCCGCCGAAGCTGGGGACCCGGAGCGTGATCGGCATCGGCAGGGTGCCGCGGCTGCGGTAGTTCATCCTGGCGATCTGGCACACGATCTGGTTGATCGCGGGATACGCGAAGCCATCGAACTGTACTTCCGGAATCGGGTGGAAGCCGGCCATGGCAAGACCCACGGACATGCCCAGGATGCCCGATTCTGCGAGCGGGGTGTCAAAGACCCGGGATTCTCCGTGCTTGGCCTGCAGTCCGTCGGTGATGCGGAAGACACCGCCCAATTGGCCGCAGTCCTCGCCGAAGACCACGGTCTTTGGATCCGTGGAGAGGATTTCGTTCAACGCGCGGTTGAGGGCTTGCTGCATGGAAAGGCTTACGGATTGTTCGTTCCGTGCCCCGGTTTCAAGAAGGGCGGCGGTGCTCTCAGACATGTTCGGACTCCTCGCGCCAACGGGTGGCCTGGTTTTCAAGGGCGGGGGTGGTTTCCTGGAAGACGAAATCGAACATTTCGTTGCCGGGCCGGGGACCGAGGGCTTCGATTCCGGTGCGGATGGCTTCTTCCTCGGCCCGGGCCGCCTGGTTGGCGGCGGTGAAGAATGCCTCGTCGGCTGCGCCCTCCGCCAGCAAACGCTTGCGGAGGCGTTCCAGCGGGTCCGCGCCGGCATCGATGCGCTCGTCGTCGAGGCTCCGGTACCGGCCGGGATCGTCGGCGGTGGAATGCGGCCCGCGGCGGTAGGTCATGGCCTCGACTACAACCGGACCGTTTCCTGCGCGGCAGTGGGCGAAGGCGTTGCGGGTGGCCTCATAGACGGCGACAACATCGTTGCCGTCTACCTGAATGCCCGGGATACCGTAGCCGGCGGCCCGTGCTGCTACCGAGCCGCCAGCCACCTGCCGTTCGGTGGGCACGGAAATCGCCCAGCCGTTGTTCTGGATGAAGAAGACAACAGGGGCTTTCATCACGGCGGCAAAGTTCATGGCTTCGTGGACATCGCCTTGGGAGGAAGCGCCGTCGCCGAAGTAGCTGAGGGCCACTCCGTGCCCGCCGCTCAGGGTCTGGCCGTGGGCCCAGCCGACGGCATGAAGGACAGAGCCTGCCACGACGGCCTGGATGGGCGCGAGGCGGCTTGCCAGGGGATCGTACATGCCGCCGTGCCACGTTGCTTTGTGGGTGGACATGTACGCCACCATGTCCACGCCCAGGGTCCTTGCGACGCCCATTTCGCGGTATGTCGGAAAAGCGAAGTCGCGTGCAGTGTCGAGGGCGTAGGCGCTGCCGACCTGGGCGGCCTCCTGGCCGAGTTCCGGAGCGTAGCCGGGGATGATCCCCTGACGCTGCCAAGCGACAGCCGAGGTATCCAGGTATCGGACGGCAGCCATCAGGGAATAGAGCTCCCTGAGCTGTCCGGGGGACAGGGGCGCGGCGTCGGCTGCGGCCACGACGGGAAGAAGTGAGTCCATGGACGTGACCGTAGTCACTGTTCGGATCGTAGGCAATCCGCCTATTCGAGGCTAGTCAAACTGCCATGGACTGCCAGCTTCCCCGGGGGAACACGTAGCAATTTGTGCACCTCCCAAGTAACTCGCAGTTGTTGTCGTTATGACAGCTCAGAACGACAACAACTGCTGGGGCCCACGCCGCCAGGGTTCCCTGGCCGAGCTTGCGAGGCGAGGGTGGCGGTGGGGACGGTTGGGTTTGCTTAGGCGTTTCGGGCGGACTTCATCTTCGCGCCGATCCTGCAGGCCACGGCGATGCATGCGATCAACAGGAATGTGCCGATCAGCTGGCCCGCGCTCTCGGCATTCGAGAAGCCCACAGCGAAGATCAGGGCAAGCAGTGCCAGTCCGAAGACCGTGAGGAAAGGGAAGCCCTTCATCCGAAGCGGCAGTTCGGTTCCTTCGCGGTCGGCGCGGCGCCGCAGGATGAACTGGGACACGAGTGCTGTGCCCCACACCACGAGGCAGGTGGAGCCTACGAGGTTGAGCAAGGCTGGAAGCACGTGCTCGGGGAAGAGCAGTTCCAGGATGGTGGCGATGAAGCCGAAAGCAACGGAAACCCCGACGGCGGCCACGGGCACCTGTGCGCCGCGCAGACGCGACAGGAAAGCCGGCGCTTCGCCGCGTTCAGACAGGGAGAAGACCATGCGCGAGGCACCATAGAGGTTGGCGTTGAGCGCTGAAAGCAGGGCCACGACGGCAACGAGGGTGATGGCCGCGCCGGCTCCCGGGATGCCGGCAAGGTTCAGGACACCGGCGAACGGTGATTTCAAGCCCTCGGAATCGGAGGGCAGCACTGCTGCAATGACGAAGACCGAACCGATGTAGAAGACCAGGATGCGCCACACCACCGTGCGGATGGCCTTGCCCACGCTGTGTGCGGGGTCCTGCGTCTCCGCGGCAGCCACGCTCACGATTTCGGTGCCGCCGAAGGCGAAAATCACGACGAAGAGCGCCGCCGCAATTCCGGACCAGCCGGACGGTGCGAAGTTGCCGGTCAGGTTTCCGAGGCCGGGGGAAGCTACGCCGGGCAGCCAGCCGAACAGCAATGCCGCGCCGATGACGAGGAAGGCAACAATGGCTGCGACCTTCAGGATGGCGAACCAGAATTCGAACTCACCGAAGTTCCGGACCCCGGCGAGGTTGATCGCGGTAAAGGCCACCATGAACACCAACGCCAGCGCCCAGACAGGAATGACCGGCCAGACGGAGAACAGCAGCCCTGCTGCGCCGAGCGCCTCTGCGGCGATGACTACCACCAGCTGCAGCCACCACAGCCAGCCGACCGTGGATCCGGCCGTCTTGCCCATGGCCGTTTCCGCGTAGACCGAGAAGGCGCCGCTGTTGGGGTTGGCGGCTGCCATCTCGCCCAGTGCCCACATCACCACGATGATCAGGGTCCCCGCCACAAGGTAGGAGATGAGTACTGCCGGGCCGGCCGCGTGGATTCCGGCACCCGAGCCGAGGAAGAGTCCCGCGCCGATGGCGCTGCCCAGGCCCATCATGGTGAGCTGGCGCGGCTTCATCGAGTGGCCCAGGCCTTGCGAAGGAATGGAGGGTCGAACAGCGGTGGACTTCGTTGTCATTCGTGTTTGCCTTCTTGTGGATGTTTTGTCAGCTGGTCCTCGTAGGACTTACCGAATTTACCGCTTCCGAAGGAAAGTGGCGAAAAACACTCGTGAGAGGATGGTTACAAGCTGGTGCAACATCTTCGCATGGAGTGCCGATTTGTACAGCTCATGGGCGGAAGCGGGAAAAACTGATGGTTGTCGACGAGCTGGATGCCAAGATTGTCCGATTTTTCACCGACTCCCCGCGGGCGTCTGTCCTTGAGGCATCCAGGGTCTTGAAGGTCGCCCGCGCCACGGTCCAGTCCCGGTTGGACCGGATGGCCGAACGCGGGGTGGTGGCGCCCTGGGTTCCGCAGCCGGATCCTGCCGGCTTCGGCTATCCCGTGGTCGCCTTCTGCTCGCTGACCATCAACCAGGACCGGGGGCACGACGCCGTCGTCGAAGCTCTGGCCGCTATTCCCGAGCTCATTGAGGTGCACACCGTTTCCGGCAGTTCGGACCTCATGGTGCGGGTGGTGGGTAAGTCGAACTCGGACCTGCAGCGCGTCCTGGACAAGCTCATCGCCACGAAGACCGTGCTCCGTTCGTCCTCGGTGATTGTGCTGAATACCCATTTCCAAGGCCGCACTTTGCCCCTCCTGGAAGCTGCGGCCAAGGAGAACGCGGGCTGAAACATTTGGACACTGTGCACCGGCAGTCGTACCATTAGTTCTAGTCATTTTGACTATAACTAGTTTTCTCGTCCCTACAGCAAAGAAGCGGGGTGAATACCGTCTACGCCACCTCCGCCAATGTCGCAGAGCGCAGGCTCGCGCCGCCGTCGTTGGCCATATCGACGGTGATCTTCGCCCTCCGCCCGAGTGAAAGCTCCGGCCGACCCACGCTGTGGCTGCCGCTGGTGCGCCGCATCCGCGAACCGTTCAAAGACATGTGGGCACTGCCCGGCGGCCCGCTTCGGCACGACGAATCCCTCCAGGATGCCGCGTCCCGGAACCTGCGCGAGACCACCGGGCTGGCTCCCCAATACCTCGAGCAGCTCTACGCCTTCGGCGGCCTGCACCGCTCGCCCGCGCAAAGGGTCGTCTCAATCGTCTACTGGGCCCTCGTGCAGCCCACGGAAGCCGCGCTGGCCGACGAATCCGAGAACGTCCGTTGGTTCCGGGCAGACCGGCTCGCGGAATTGGCCTTCGACCACAACGCGATCGTGGACTACGCCCTGTGGCGGCTGCGCAACAAGATGGCCTACGGGTCCATCGCCTATCACTTCCTGGGTGAATTCTTCACCCTGGCACAGGTCCGAGAAGTCTACGAGGCTGTCCTGGACCGTCAGCTGGATCCGGCAAACTTCCGCCGGCAAATCAAGGGAACACCGGAAATCGAGGAAACCGGTGAATATCTCCAAGGCGGAAAACACCGCCCGCCCCGCCTCTACCGCTTCACCGGAACGCCCGGACTCGGGCCAGACAACAGGAGTACACCATGAGCAGCGTCAACACAGCTATCCAGCTGATCACGCGGGAAGAAGCCGAAAGCGGCCGTTCCGCGGCCGGCTCGACGTGCAGCCCCGCTCTGGCCAAGGGCCCGTGGGAGTACGACCTCGCTGAAGCCCTCGCCGGCATCCCGGCTTACGGTCCCGGCGCGTCCAGCTCCGACGACGCCCCGGCGGCCACGCCACGCCAAAGCCAGTTGCCCGAAGAGTACAAGTTGGCCAGCGACGCCGAGCTCGACGCCCGGATCCGCGCCGCCAAGGAGACGCTGGGGGACCGGGCCGTCATCCTGGGCCACTTCTACCAGCGCGACGAAGTTGTCCAGTACGCGGATTTCGTGGGCGACTCCTTCCAGCTTGCCAACGCTGCCCTGACCAGGCCCGACGCCGAGGCCATCATCTTCTGCGGCGTGCACTTCATGGCCGAGACGGCGGACATCCTGTCCAGCGGGGACCAGGCCGTGATCCTGCCGAACCTGGCCGCCGGCTGCTCCATGGCGGACATGGCGGACGAGGACTCGGTGGAGGAATGCTGGGAACAGCTCGAGGAGCTCTTCGGGACCGCCCCCGATTCCGAAGGCCGTGCCCCGGTCATCCCGGTTACCTACATGAACTCCTCGGCCGCATTGAAGGCCTTCTGCGGACGCAACGGCGGCATTGTCTGCACGTCCTCCAATGCCAAGACGGTCCTCGAATGGGCCTTCGAACGCGGCCAGCGGGTCCTCTTCTTCCCTGACCAGCACCTGGGCCGCAACACCGCCAAGGCCCTCGGCGTGCCCCTGGAGCAGATGCCCATGTGGAACCCCCGCAAGGAGCTCGGCGGAAACGACGAGCAGACCCTGCAGGATTCCCGCGTCATCCTCTGGCACGGCTTCTGCTCCGTCCACAAGCGCTTCAACGTAGGCCAGATCGAGAAGGCACGCGCCGAATTCCCGGGCGTGAACGTCATTGTGCACCCCGAGTGCCCCATGGAGGTTGTCGACGCGGCCGACGGCGCAGGCTCCACCGACTTCATCAAGAAGGCCATCGCCGCCGCAACCGAGCCCACCACCTTCGCGATCGGTACCGAGATCAACATGGTGAACCGCCTGGCCGCGGAGAACCCGCAGCACACCATCTTCTGCCTTGACCCGGTGATCTGCCCTTGCTCCACGATGTACCGCATCCACCCCGGCTACCTCGCCTGGGTACTCGAGGAACTGGTGGAAGGCAGCGTGGTCAACCGCATCACGGTAGACGACTCCGTCAAGGACAACGCCAAGATCGCCCTCGAACGCATGCTCGCAGCACGGCCGCTCTAGGCCACACCCCGTACCAACCAGTCGAAACGAGCCTCACATGACTGCAGAACGCATTCCCGGCGCTCCGGCGCGGCGGCGGCTCGTCGTCGTCGGAAGCGGCATCGCCGGCCTCTACTCCGCGCTGTTGGCCGCCGAGGCCGGTGCGGACGTCGTCCTGCTCAGCAAGGGGGCGCTTGCGGACAGCAACACCTTCTTTGCCCAGGGCGGGATTTCGGCTGTGCTGGACGAGCCCGCCCCCGGCGATACCGTCGCCGCGCACATCGCGGACACCCTCAAAGCCGGCGCGGGCCACTGCAACGAGGAGGCCGTGCGGGTGCTGTGCACCGAAGCGCGCCTCGACATCATGGGGCTCGAGCGTTTCGGTGTCCGTTTCGACGCGGACGACGACGGCGATCCCGCCCTGGGACTCGAAGCCGCCCACTCCGCGCCAAGGATCCTGCACACCGGCGGAGACGCCACCGGTGCCGGGGTCGCGAACGCGCTCATCCTGGCGGTCCTAGACGCGCAGGACGCCGGGAAAATCCAGGTGCTCGGACATGCCCGGGCTACTTCCCTGATCCAGTCCGAAGGGCGCGTGACAGGCGTCGAATTTTTGCGCAACGGCCGCCTTGGGAGCGTATCCGGTGATGCCGTACTGCTCGCCACCGGCGGGGCGGGGCAGCTGTTCGCCCAGACGACCAATCCCTCGGTCGCAACGGCCGACGGACTCGCGCTCGCATGGCGGGCAGGCGCTGAACTCGCAGACCTCGAGTTCTTCCAGTTCCACCCCACGAGCATGGTCCTCTCCGCTGCCGGAGGACCAGCTCCCCTCGGCGCAGATCCGCTCCTCATCTCCGAAGCGGTCCGCGGCGAAGGCGCCATCCTGGTGGATGCGAACGGCGAGCGATTCATGCCCGGCTACCACCCCGACGCCGAACTGGCACCGCGCGACGTCGTCTCCCGCAGCATCGCCCTCCACCTGGCTTCACTCGGTGATCCCAATGGCCACGTCTTCCTTGACGCCCGGGTCGCGGAAGCGAACAAGGGGGAGGGCTTCCTTGAGAAGCGCTTCCCCACGCTCAGCGCACGGACCCGCGAGGCCGGCCTCGACTGGACCCTCGAGCCCGTTCCGGTTGCCCCCGCCGCCCACTACTGGATGGGAGGAGTAGTCACCGATCTGTTCGGCCGTACTTCCGTTCCTGGGTTGCTTGCGGCCGGCGAAGTTGCCTGCACCGGGGTCCAGGGCGCGAACCGTTTGGCTAGCAACTCCTTGCTCGAAGGGCTCGTGTTCGGGCGGCGGGCTGTCGAGGGGTTCCTTGCAGACCCCGACGCCGGGTCGCCTTTGGCGTCGCCTGACGGCATCCCTCTGCGTGCTAACTCGGCCGCGGGCGGCCTCGCTTTTACGCACGCTGCCGGGACACCGTCAGACGAAGGTCGCCTCACCGTGTGGCAGCCCGAGCTGGTCCCCGAGCCCTTCTCACGGACCGCACTTCGGCGGCTTATGACTGCCAAGGCGGGGGTTCTCCGGACCGGGGGGTTGCTCCGGGAGGCTGCCGAGGCACTCGACGCTTGGGCCGACGTCGTACGCCCTGAAGCGGTTCCTGATTCCGTGGATCCGCGCGTGCACGAGGATGCCAATTTGCTCCTCGCTGCGCAGCTGTTGGTGCGGGCTGCGGGGGCGCGCCGGGGGTCGCTCGGGGCGCATTACCGCAGTGACGCGGCTGAAACCCCACGCGAAGAAATTGTTCAGAGATACACGATCCGCCGGAAAGCGAGCCTCGTCAATGACTAGTCTGACCCTCCCCGCAGCACCTGTCCGGGACATTCTGGAGCGGGCCTTCGCGGAGGACGCGCCGAGCGGCGACATCACCTCGCAGCTGCTCATTCCCGCCGAGGCCCGTGCAACCGCCGTACTCAATGCCCGGGTTCCAGGGGTCTTCAGCGGCGGGACGGTGTTCCGTGACGCCATGCTGCTCATCGACCCGGACACCGAAGTGGAGCTGTTGCTGGCCGATGGTGAAGCGTTCGACGCCGGAACCCACCTCGCGCGGGTCAGCGGCCGCGCGCGCTCGGTGCTGCTCGCCGAACGCGTCGGGCTCAACCTTGCCCAGCGCATGAGCGCCATAGCCACCAAGACCGCGGAGTTCGTCAAGCTGGTCGATGGCACCAAGGCCCGCATTACTGACACGCGGAAAACCACCCCCGGGCTGCGGGTGCTCGAACGCTACGCCGTGCGCTGCGGCGGGGGAGCCAACCACCGTTACAGCCTCTCCGACGCCGTTCTGGCCAAGGACAACCACCTGGCCGTAATGACCGGCGGCGATTCCGCGAAACTCACTGCACTGCTCAAGACCGCCAAGGCCCAGCTGGGCCACACCACACACTTCGAGGTGGAAGTGGACCGGGCCGAGCAGATCGAACCCGTGCTGGCGGCCGGGGTGGACACGATCATGCTGGACAACTTTTCCCTTGAGGAGCTCCGTGCCGGCGTGAGGCAGGTGGCTGGCCGCGCCGTCGTCGAGGCGAGCGGCAACGTCAACGTCAACACCGTGGCGGACATCGCCGCCGCGGGAGTGGACGTGATTTCCATCGGCGGACTCACTCACAGTGTCAATGCGCTGGATCTGGGCCTGGACGTGACGCTCGACGTGACGCCGGACCCCTCCTTGGGTCTCGGCTGACGCCATGATCTTCCTCGACGCAGCGGCGACGACGCCCGTCCGCAGGGAAGTCCTCGAAGCGATGTGGCCGTATCTGACGGGGGAGTTCGGCAATCCTTCAAGTCATCACAGCCTCGGCGAAGCGGCTGCGAACGCGTTGTCCGGGGCCCGCACGGCGGTAGCGAAGTCCCTGGGTTGCCGGCCCGGGGAGATCACCTTCACTTCCGGAGGCACCGAGGCAGACAACCTGGCAGTGAAAGGCATCGCCCTCGCGAGGCGGGCGGCGGATCCTGCCCTGAACCGGGTTGTCATCAGTGCCATAGAGCATCCCGCCGTCGAGGAATCCGCGCTTTACCTGCAACGCGTCCATGGGTTCGAGGTGGACGTGGTCCCCGTGGACCGGCACGGTGTGGTGACGCCGGAGGCGCTCCGGGCTGTGCTGGGTCCGGAGACAGCCCTCGTCAGCATCATGTATGCGAACAACGAGATCGGGACCGTGCAGCCCGTGCGCCAACTCGCGGAGGTGGCTGCTGAACATGGCGTGCCGTTCCATACGGACGCCGTCCAGGCTGCCGGCTGGCTACCGATAGGCGTCAAGGAACTCGGAGTAGACGCCATGAGTATCTCGGGCCACAAGCTCGGGGCGCCCAAGGGCAGCGGCGTGCTCTATGCCAAAGGCAGGTTGCGCGTTGAGCCGCTGGTCCATGGCGGCGGCCAGGAGCGGGGCAGGCGCTCCGGGACGGAAAACGTGGCGGGGGCTGTTGCGCTGGCCACGGCACTGACTCTTGCCCACGCCGGACAGTCCGGACTGGCCGGGCGCGTCTCGAAGTTGCGGGACGCCTTCATCCGCGCGGTCCTTGAGGCCGTGCCGGGTGCAGTGCTGACCGGCCACCCCTCGCAGCGCTTGCCGTCGGTTGCGTCCTTCTGCTTCCCCGGCACGAGCGGGGAGTCGGTCTTGCTTGAGTTGGAGCGGCTCGGGGTGGTGTGCTCGAGCGGATCGGCCTGCGCCGCTGGATCCGACGCTCCCTCGCCGGTCCTGCTGGCCTTGGGAATCGAGCCCGAGGTGGCCCACACAGCTGTCCGTTTCAGCTTCGACTCCACGGTGACGTCAGCGGAACTGGAGCAAGCCGCGGAAGCGGTGGCTGCCGCCGTCGGGAGCGTTCAGGGGCTCGGTCGCCGCTGACCGTCCCCACCCCAACTAGCTCGCATTTAACGTCGTTTAGAAGGCTCAAAACGGCATCTACTGTGAGCTAGTTGGGAAACCGGCAGTCAATCAAACGTGGCGGGCCCTGCGGAAAATCCAGTGCCGCAGCATCGTGAACCGCACGGCCGTCGCGACGAACCCGGACAGCGTGGTGGTCCAGAGGTCCTCGGCGAGGGTGGCTTCGGGCCTGAACGCATGCAGCACGCCCAGGCTCCCGCCCGTGATGACCAGCGCCACGGCGATCACGATCAGCCCGTTCAGGTGGTCCCGTGTTCTTTTCCGGTTGCCGCTGATCTTGAAGGTCAACCGCCGGTTCAGGGCCGTGTTCATGAGAGAGGTGATGATCAGGGCCGCGGCGTTGGCAGGTTGGGGTCCCATCCACGGCCGGAAAAGCGCGTACAGCGCCAGGGAGGTAACGGTACAGATGATCCCGACGCCGGTGAAACGGATGAGCTGCCTGACTACCGGATAGCGCAGCACGCCTTTGCGGCGCGTGCCTGTGTATGGCCTGTAAAGGGACGTCTGCCGCGTCTCAATGGCCGGCACGGCAGGAGGCTCCATGCCCCAAGCCTGTCATATCAAGCTGGGAATTTTCTCCCAAGACGCTGCGACAACGGGGTTGCTGAGCTCTCCAATGCCCTCAATCCGGCAGGTTACAAGGTCTCCAGGCTCGATCCTGGCGCACTCGGCAGGGAAGCCCGTGAGGACCAGGTCGCCGGGGTGCAAGGTCATGAACGAGGTCAGGTAGACAAGGATCTCGTCCACTTTCCATCCGAGATCCGCGGTGCTGGCCGAGCGCAATTCCCTGCCGTTGTGCACGATGCCGATCGAAAGATCGCCGTCATTGAGGTCCGTGACGATCCACGGTCCCGCAGGAGTGAACGTGTCCTGGCTTTTCGCGCTGATCCACAGTTCGTCGGTCTTTTGCAGGTCCCTCGCCGAGACGTCGTTGCCGATCGTGAAACCGAGGATGGCGTCGCGGGCGTTATCGAGTGTGAGGCCACGGACCTTGCGGCCGACGACGACGGTCAGTTCCGCTTCGGGGTCTACGTAGCCGACGTCGGAGGCGAGTTCGATGGCGTCACCCGGTCCGATGACACTTGTGGCGGCCTTGTGGAACGCCTGCGCGGGCAGGTCACGGCCCGGCTGGCCGGTGTTGTGCGCCATGCCGAACACGTTGGCGGGAACAGAGGGCGCCAGGAACGTGAACGCATCCTCGGAAACCTCGGCGCCTCCAACCCACCCGGGCCGCCCGGCACTTCTGCCATTTGCCGGCGAGCCGGGGAATGGGCTGTCCACCACAGTCCAGTTCCGGCCTTCTGCGGAAGCGAAGTCGGCGGCGTCGTTTGCGACGAAGAAGTGTTCGTCCGGTGAGATGGGCGAGAGCGGGCGGACGCGGGCGATCCGGCGTGGACGTGAGGAAGTCATGAAGACATCCTACGTCCTTGCGCCTATTCGGACGGCCCTGTTCGGACGGATCTGTTTGGACGGCCCGGCTCGGACGGATCTGCTTGGACGGCCCGGTTTAGACGGGCAGGTAGAGCTCGCCCACAGGGATATCCGCGGCCAGGCGATTCGCCGGCCCGGCCAGGGGGCACGCCCAGGCCTCGTTGTAGGCGCAGGACGGGTTGTAGGCGAAATTGAAGTCGAGCACGAACTCCTGTTGCCCGGATCCCCGAAGGCCGTGGAAGGCTCCCTTGATGGTGTCCAACAAGTACCGTCCTGCGCCGTAGCTTCCACCCGGTTTGCCGGCGGTGGCGTCGCGGAAGGGCACAAAGATACCGCCGCCGTAGCTGCGCAGCCGCCACACGGCCAATGAGCCAAGCTCGTCGAGGTCGAAGGTGCCGATTCGGACAAACGGCACCACGCCGTCGGTTCCGGTCTGGACGTTCATCTCCTGGCCCGCGCCTTCCGGGGAAAGGGCGGCATAGCGGCGAAACCGGGAATCGTAGTCCGCGGTGCGCAGGCCCGAGAAAGCCTGCTTGCTGGCGGGAGTCAGTGCAGAGGCCGGATGGGTTCCGAACATGCGGTCCCGTTCCTGGCGCCAGTAGACATGGGCCTGGAAAGGATCGTCCATCGCAATCTTGCGGACGTCGTCGTACAGGGCAAAGGTGCGCAAGCGCCAGTCTGCGATGTCCACGGCGGAGATGTCCGCCACATTGTTTTCGTCCTCATCAAGCTGATCGGGAGCCATGCGTCCAGCCTAGTCCTACGACGCGGGCCGAAGCGGCGTGCATCGGCCGGGTTTGTGCGTGCGAAACGCCGATCCGGACGGACGGGCGGCGGCCCGGCGCCGCTAGGCTGGTGCGCATGAGAGCAAAGCGGATCCCGTTGAAGTTTTCAATCGTCGTCCTCGGCGCGCTCATCGTGGTCGCCACGGCCGGCTGTAGTTCCGAGGGCAAGGGCGGACCCGTCTGGACTGCCGGGTCCAACAGTGCGGCACCCGGGAGCGCGACGCCGTCGGGCTCCAGTACGGCCCCGCCGTCGGGCGGCTCCACCGCTTCGGGGAGCCCCTCCGCACGAAGTACGGCGACGGCGGGAGCAACCGCGGCGGCGTGGAAGACCTACTCGGATGCGGCCAAGAAGGTCAGCTTCGACCTTCCCAGTGACTGGATTGCGCAATCGGTCACGCCTGACGCAGGTTCGATGCCGGGCGCCCTGAAGATCGAGGTCAAAGACGCCAAGGGCGGGTATCTGGCGACCCTGCACACGGGACTGCCCTCGGCGAGTCCAGCCGACTGCAATCCGGCCGCCAAGCGTCCCTACGTGGTGGTAAGCAGCGTGCCCATTGACCTTCCCCATGCGGACGGTGATTCCACGATCCCCCCACATGTGGTGTTCCGGGTCATCCAAGGGTATAAATTCTTCGGTTCGTACGGCATCACCAACTTGGTGGCCGGATCCGATGGCCAGGCCTGCCAGCTACGGAACGTTGTGGTGGGGCCGGCAGGAAAGGGCAACTACTACTTCGGGGATATGGCTGCCGTGCATGCCTTCGCGACGGACGAAGTGGTTGCTCCCGCGAAGTCCTTTGACACCTTGGACCAAGCCGCCAAGTACGTTGACCAGAGTTCGGAATTCGCCAACGTCCAGCGGATGCTATTGTCTCTGAAGGTCAATCTGTAGAACCACGATTGACAGACACACTCGTCGGCGCCAACTCCGCATTCTTAATGGGTTGTCCAGCCGCAACACTCCGGAGATCCATGGAACGCAACGTTGCTGCCCAGCTCGTTTTCAAGACCGTCGCCAACACCAAAGTGGCCATGGCAATAGCCGTGGCCAGCAATCCCGGCTATGCGTCGTTGACCGAAGAGTTGTCAGTCACGGTGGAAGGCGAAGCTGTTCCGCTCACCGAGCTGACGGACCATCACGGTGGACGTTTCCAGTACATGGAGTTCGCCGAACCCAGCGAGGTAACTGTTGATTACCGCGCCTCGGTGGAGGGTTTTGGTGCCCCCGATGAGTCCTCCCGGATGGAGCTCATCCGCTATGTGCGGCCCAGCCGCTATGCCGAATCCGATCGGCTCCTTCCGACGTCGTACGCCGAGTTCGGCGGCCTGCACGGCGAGGAGCTGTTGCACGCAGTCCGGAACTGGGTCCACGACGAGCTGCGGTACGTCAGCGGTTCCTCCCGGGGAACGGATGGAGCGGTGGAAACGCTTCTGCACCGCAAGGGTGTCTGCCGGGACTTCGCCCACCTTGCCATTGCCCTCCTGCGCTCCAAGGACATCCCCGCCCGGCTCGCCGCGGTGTATGCGCCCGGGTTGAGCCCCATGGACTTCCATGCCGTGGCGGAGGCCCACATCGATGGAACGTGGTTTGTGATCGACCCCACCGGCCTGGCTCCGCGCGAATCCATGCTGCGCATCACGGCCGGACGCGATTCCTCCGACACCGCGTTCCTCTCCACGGTGGGCGGCAGCCTGTCGTTGAAGAGCTTGAAGGTCAGCGCGGTGGTGGCCGACGAGCTGCCGGATGAGGATCCGGCGAAGCTCGTCGTCCTCCGCTAGCTTTCGCGCGGCTGCTTGTGTGCGACGAACGCCTGCAGTTTCTCCGTCAGGCGCAGAAGCTCACGCTGCTCCTCGGCCGTAAGGGCCGGAGCCACAAGTTCGGCAATGTCGCGGATGTGCTCGCGTCCGATCTCTTTCTGTAGTTCCTGCCCGGCCGCGGTAAGCCCCAGCAGGATCCCGCGGCCGTCGTCGGGGGCGATGCTGCGCTCGACGAGCCCGCGCTTCTCCAGCCTGTCAACCAGCCGGCTCAGGCTGGATTGGCTGAGCAGGACGTGATCGTTGATTTCGTTCAGCCTCAGCTTGCCCGTGGGGCAGCGGGAAAGAGTGAACAGGACGTCGTACTCCTTGATAGGCAGCTTCTTGAACGCCTGCCCGGACTGGAGGCGGCGCATCACCGCCACCTGGGAGCGGAACAAGGACTCCCAGGTTTCGGCGGCGAGGCGCACGGCGGACGAGGTGGGCGCTTTGGTGGTCACGGGTTCCCCCCTGCGCCGTCGCTGACAACATCGGCAACGGCCTCAGCGGCCGAGGCAACGGACGCTGCCACGCGGGATGCGTGGGTGGGCGCGTCAGGTACGTGGGCCGGTTTGCGGTCCTCGAATTCCTTGCGCAGGACCGGCAGGACTTCTTCGCCGAAGAGGTCCAGTTGCTCCAGGACGGTCTTGAGCGGCAGGCCGGCGTGGTCCACCAGGAACAGTTGACGCTGGTAGTCGCCGAAGTACTCGCGGAAGGTCAGGGTCTTTTCGATGACTTCCTGCGGACTGCCGACGGTCAGCGGCGTCTGGGACGTGAAGTCCTCGAGCGAGGGCCCGTGGCCGTACACCGGTGCATTGTCGAAGTAGGGGCGGAACTCCTTCACGGCGTCCTGGGAGTTCTTGCGCATGAAGAACTGCCCGCCCAGACCCACGATGGCCTGGTCTGCGTTGCCATGGCCGTAGTGCTCATAGCGTTCGCGGTACAGGCCGATCAGCTGCTGGTAGTGCTCCTTGGGCCAGAAGATGTTGTTGGCGAAGAAGCCGTCGCCGTAGTACGCGGCGAGTTCCGCGATCTGCGGGCTGCGGATGGAGCCGTGCCAGACGAAGGGCGCGACGCCGTCGAGCGGGCGGGGCGTGGAGGTGAAGTTCTGCAGCGGGGTGCGGTACTTGCCGCTCCAATTGACGGTGTCCTCATCCCAGAGCCGGCGGAGCAGGGAGTAGTTCTCCACCGCGAGTTCGATCCCGTCCTGGATGTTCTTGCCGAACCAGGGGTAGACCGGAGCGGTGTTGCCGCGGCCCATGATGAGGTCCACGCGGCCATCCGCCAGGTGTTGGAGCATCGCGAAGTCTTCGGCGATCTTGACGGGATCGTTCGTGGTGATCAGCGTGGTGGACGTTGACAGCGTGATGCGTTCGGTCTGCGCTGCGATGTACGCCAGTGTAGTGGTGGGCGACGATGAGAAGAAGGGGCGGTTGTGGTGCTCGCCGATCGCATAGACGTCCATGCCGATCTCTTCGACCTTCTTGGCGATCGCCACGGCGGCCTTGATGCGCTCGTTCTCCGTGGGGGTGTGGCCCGTGGTGGGGTCAGTGGTGATGTCGCTGACGCTGAATACGCCGATCTCCATGATGTGCCTTTCTGCCTGCCCGGTTGATGTCCGGGCTCTGCCAACAGTCTATCCCAAGATAGATGCATTTGCATGTATCACTGCCTGCAACAGGGTACGGCATCATTTTGTTCCCGGTGTGTGCCGCCCTACTCGGCGGGGCTCGAAGCCGATCGGCGCCCGGTGACTTTGGGAATCACGCCGGTGGTCCAGTCCAGGTGCTCGGCCTCGCCGTGGCCTGCGATGCCGTCCTTCGCGACGTCGGGGCGTTGCATGAGCGCCTTGAGCAGCGCCTTCCTCTCCCGCCGGCCTTCGACCAGTTTGTAAAGGACAGGCACAAGGACGAGCGTCAACGCCGTGGACGAAACCAGGCCGCCGATGACCACGATCGCGAGCGGCCGGGAAATGAACCCGCCGCCTCCCGTGAGGCCCAAAGCCATGGGCGTGAGGGCGAATACGGTAGCAAGTGCGGTCATGAGGATAGGGCGCAGCCGTTGCCGGGCGCCGTGGGTGATGGCGTCCGCGACGCTCATTCCGGGGCTGCCATCGTGCGGTTTGCGGTATTGGTTGATGAGGTCGATCAGGACGATCGCATTGGTCACGACGATTCCCACCAGCATCAGCATTCCGATCAGGGAAGGCAGTCCGAGCGGAACGCCCGTGACCAGGAGCAATGCGATGGCGCCCGTCGCCGCGAAAGGCACGGACACCAACAGGATGAGGGGCTGGATGAGGGACTTGAACGCGGCCACCATGATGACATAGACAATGGCGACGGCGGCCAGGAGCGCGAGGCCGAGCTGCCGGAACGAGTCGGCCTGCTGGGTCGTGGCCCCGCCGATCGTGGCGGTAACGCCTGCCGGCAGCTGCACCGCGGCCAGCCGGGCAGTGACTGCCGTGCTGACGGCGCCAAGGTTGGAGCCCGACGGCGTGACGGTCACCTTCGCGCTCCGCTGGCCGTTGCTGCTGGTGATGGAGACCGGGGTGTCTACCTGGTCTACGGAAGCGATGCTTGACAGCGGAACAGGCCCGGCCGGCGTCGGGAGATTGATGCCCCTGACATCGGCGATGCTGCTGAAGTGGGTTCCTTCGCCGATCTGTACCGGGAAGTCCGTGGTGTCGATTCGGACTGTGCCCGCGGGGATGGGACTGACCGTGGACGCCAGGACGCCGGCGACTTGTTCTTCGTTCAGTCCGGCGGCGACCGCCTTGGCGCGGTCAACCTTTACCTGGACCACCGACTGGCTGGCATCCAGGTTCGTGGCTACCTCGGCACTCCCGGGCACGCCGTCCATGGCCTTCGCTACGGCGTCGCTCGCAGTCTTGAGATCCGCCGAGTTGGCGGCGTTGATGGTGATGTCCACGCTGGAAGACGTGCCCAGGCCGCCTTGCTGTGCACCAACAGTGACCTTGCTGGGAGCCGAGGCGCCGGCGAGCCGGGACCGGACTGTGTCTTGCAGTTTCTGCTGGTCGGCCTTATCGTCCGTCACCACCGTGAACGTCGAGTTGGAAGCACCACTTGAGGTGAGGGCGGCGAAGCCCGTTTGGGCGTTGCCCGACGTGACCTGGACGTCCTTGATGCCGTCGATCCCGCGGAGGACCGATTCCACCTGCGCGGCGGCGGCGCCGGTCTGTTCCAGGCTGGTGCCGGCAGGAAGGACCTGGCGCACGGTCATGCTGTTCTGGCCGGAGTTGCCGAGCAGGTCCGTGGCGAGCAGGGGGGACATGGCCGCTGTTCCACCCAGTACCAGGACCGCGGCGACGATCGTCATGACCGGGTGCTTCTGGGTCTTGGACAGGATGGGCAGATAGCCGCGTTGCAGGCGGCTGCGTTGCTCTGCCTCGTGCGCCTTGGTTCGGGCGTCCTCCGCTGCGCGCACGTCCTCCGCTGCCGAGGCCGGCGACGGCGACTTGAGGAACCAGTACGCCAGCACCGGAACGATGGTGAGCGACACGAGCAACGAGGACAACAGGGCGATGGTCACCGTCAGGGCGAAGGGCCTGAACAGTTCCCCTGCCAGGTTGCCTACGAAGGCGATCGGCAGGAAGACGGCAACTGTAGTGAGGGTGGACGCCGTGATGGCACCGGCAACTTCCCGGATGGAATTGAGGATCGCCTTGAGCTTGTGCTCACCATAGCTGAGGTGCCGTTTGATGTTCTCGATGACCACGATCGAGTCGTCCACCACCCGGCCGATCGCGATGGTCAACGCGCCGAGCGTGAGGATGTTGAGTGAGTAGTGTGTCGCCGATATTCCGATGAACGTAATCAGGAGCGACAGCGGAATGGATACCGCCGTCACGAGCGTGGAGCGCACGGACATCAGGAACACCAGGATGACTGCCACCGCGAAGCCAAGTCCGAGAAGTCCCTCCGTGGTGAGGTCCTTGATGGATTTTTCGATGTACGGTGCCTGGTCGAATACCGGCGTGAAGTGCGCATTGGAGCCGAGTTCGGCTTCCATCCGGGGAATGGAGTCCTCGACGGCGTGCGAAATGGCGACGGTATCGCCGTCGGGCTTCTTCGTGATGGACAGGGCCAGCGTCGGCTTCCCGTTGGTCCGGGTGATCGAGGTTGCGGCGTCGTCCTTGATGCTCACGTCGGCGACGCCGCCGATCGTGGTTCCGCCCTTGGCGCCGGTGAGCGGCAAGCCCCTGATGACGTCGAGGGAGTCCACCGGGCTGCCGATCTGCAGGGAAAGCGTCCTGCCTTGGTCCTCGATGGTTCCGGCCGGGACCAGCGTCCCGTTGTTCTTGAGGGCATTCGTGAGCGACTGAACCGTGGCGCCGCTTGCGGCCATGGCCTGGGCTTTAGGCTGGATCAGGATGTGCTGGGTTGCACCACCTGTCACGTCGGCGCTGCGGACCCCGTCCAGTTTCTGGAGCCGGGGAACGCTCAAGCGCTGCAGGTCAGTGTTCAGCTCGCTGAGAGGCTTGTCCGAAGACACCGCCAGGTACACGATCGGGAAGTCGCTGATGCTGCCGGCAAAAGACCGGGGCTCGACGTCGGCCGGCAGCACACGCTTGGCGTTGGAGATGGCGCGATCGATCTGGTTGCGGGCACGGTCCAGGTTCGAACCGTACGTGAACACCATGGAGATCTGCGAAACACCGTTCCGCGACGTGGACGTAGTCGATTCCAGGCCCTCGACGCTGTTCAGTGCTGCTTCGAGGGGGCGGCTGAGTTGCTTGTCGACGACTTCCGGGGACGCGCCCGGCATGGCGGTGATCACTGAGATCTGCGGGAACTCGATCGAGGGAATGAGTTCCTGCTTGAGGGAAGACATGGTGATCACGCCGAACACCGCCGCGAAGACGGTGATCAGCGCGATCAGTGCCCTGTTCGCCAATGAAAGCTTTGCCAGACGGAACATTGCACTGTCTCCTGGGATCTACGGTCTGTTTCTTGTCCCGAACCGGCCGCAGCCCGGACGGTTGCTAGTGCTGGACGGCGTCGGCAGGCTCAAGTTGGAGCGAACGGGCAGTGCTCGCTTCCAGCTCGGCCGCAAGTTCCGGGTTGTCGTTCAGTTTGACGCCGTAGCCTGGCATCATTTCCTTGAGCTTGGACTGCCAGCCCTTGAAGTTCTTCGGGAAGGACCGCTGGAGCATCTCGATCATGATCGGGACTGCGGTGGAAGCGCCGGGGGAGGCGCCAAGCAGTGCTCCGATGGAGCCGTCACGAGCCGTGATGACTTCGGTGCCGAACTGCAGCACCCCGCCCTTCTTGGAGTCCTTCTTAATGATCTGCACCCGCTGGCCTGCGGTGATGAGCTCCCAGTTGCCGCCGTCGGCCTGGGGGTAGTACTCGCGGAGGGACTCCACCTTGGCATCGTGGCGCTTGGCGACTTCCTTGATCAGGTACGCAGTCAGGTCCATGTTGTCCTTGGCCACGGCCAGCATCGGGATGATGTTGCTTGGGCGGATGGACAGCGGCAGGTCAAGGTAGCTGCTCGTTTTGAGGAAGTTGGTGGAGAAACCGGCGTACGGGCCGAAAAGCAGGGAACGCTTGCCGCCAACGTAGCGGGTATCAAGGTGCGGCACGGACATCGGGGGGGCGCCCACGGAGGCCTGGCCGTACACCTTGGCGCTGTGCTGGCCGGCAATGGTCTCATCGGTGCAACGGAAGAACTGCCCGGATACCGGGAAACCACCGTAGCCCTTGCTTTCCGGGATGCCCGATGCCTGGAGCAGGTGGAGTGCTCCGCCGCCGGCGCCCACAAAAACGAACTTGGCGTGGATCTGGCCGTGCTCGCCGGAAGCGGGGTGCTTGAGCGAAAGGTCCCAGCCGCCGTCGGAGGCTTTGCTCACATCGGTGACGTTGTGGCCAAAGTTGACTTCAACGCCGTTGGCAGCGAGGTAGCCGGTCAGTTCGCGGGTCAGGGCGCCGAAGTCGACGTCGGTGCCTTCCGCCGCGCGGGTGGCGGCAACGCGCTGCTTGGCGTCGCGGCCCTTGATGATCAGGGGAGCCCACTTGGCGATCTGTTCCTGGTCTTCCGTGTATTCCATGCTGCGGAAGAGCGTGTTGGGTTTGAGCGCCTCGTAGCGGGTCTTGAGGAAGTCTGCGTGCTTGTCGCCGATGACGAAGCTCATGTGCGGAACGGTGTTGATGAAGCCCTTGGGGGAGCCGATCAACTTGTTGTCCACGAGGTGGGACCAGAACTGCCGGGAAAGCTGGAATTGCTCGTTGATGTGGAGGGCCTTGGACGGGTCAACGGAGCCGTCCTTCGCTGCAGGCGAGTAGTTAAGCTCACAGAGCGCTGCGTGCCCGGTTCCCGCGTTGTTCCACGGTCCGGAGCTTTCCAGGCCGGCTTCGTCGAGTCGCTCAAAGAGGGAGATGGTCCAGCTGGGTTCGAGTTGCTTGATGAACGCACCCAGGGTTGCGCTCATGATCCCGCCCCCAATAAGGACGACGTCAGCGTGGTGTGTCTTGGAAATGAAGGTCACGATCTATCTCCGATAGCGGCGGCACTGGCTGTCACAGAATATCCCCGCGTGGGCACATAACTGAAATTGCGGCGGGACGTCAAGACTTCAGGCGAACGTTTGTAAAAACTTCGTTTAAGACAGGCGACGAAGGGTACTTCTCGACGCGGTCGGAAAGGGCCAAAGCCGAGATGGGGAAGGCGATGGGTACAGCCGGAACCGTCGCTGCGATCTGGGCATTGATGGTCTGGTACTGGGAGTTGCGGTCAGCGCCGTCGGGGAGTCCCCGGGCCCGGTCGATCTTTGAGAACACCTGTGGATCGCTGTAGCCGAACTCCCCGTTGTTTTCACCGAAGAGCGTGCCCACGAAGTTGTCCGGATCCGAGTAGCCGCCATTCCAGCCGAGCAAATGGAGCGCATGGTCACCAGGGGATTGGACCTTCTGGAGGTAGCCGTCGTCCCAATTCACGGGTACGGGCTTGATATTCAGTCCGATGGCGGTGAGCTCTGCGCTGATCTCCGCGTAGATCTTCTCCGGAGTGGGAAGGTAGGCGCGTGTGACATTGAGCGGGTAGTAGAACTTGAGTTCCTCGCCCTTGTAGCCGGACTTGGCGAGCAGTTGCTTGGCCTTGTCCGGGTCGTATCCCAAGGACGGTGCGTTGTTGTTGAAGCCGCTCAGCTTGGGGGGAACGAACTGGGTCGCCGGTGACGTGTTGTCGATGAAGAACTTGTGGATGAGGGTGTCTTTGTCGATGGCCATCTCGATTGCCTGGCGCACCCCAAGATTCTGGAGGGGCGCCACCGACTCGTTCATCCCCAGGTACATCACGGAGAACGGATCCCGCTGGACGATCTGCATGCCCTTCTTGACCAGTTGGTCGAAGGTGCCGGCGGTGACGAGGTCGTATCCGTCGATGGTTCCTGCGAGCAGGGCCTGGAGCCGGGCCTGCGGATAGTCGAACGGAATGAAGTTGACCGTGGCTATCTCGCCGCGGTCGCCCCAATAGCCTTTGTAGCTGGTGAGTGTGATGCGGTTTTGGCTCCACGAGGAGAAAACGTAAGGGCCTGTGCCCACGGGGTGGGAGGCGTAGGCCGACGCCGGTTGTCCTGACAGTTTCTTGTCCAGGACGTCGGCCTTGCCGTCGGCCATTGCTTTCGGAGATGACATCGCGAACGCCGGCAGCGTCAAGGCCTGAAGGAAGCCCGTGAAGGGCTTGGCCAGGTTGATTTGGACGTGGTCGGGAGAAACGACCTTGCAGTTCTTGAACAGCGAAAGCGAAGCTTCGTCCGAAAAGGATTTGAAGACGCGCTTGAATGCGATGCCTGGTGCCTGCTGGCGCACGGTCGCGGGGAAGTTGAACCAACGGTTGAAGTTGCTGCAGACGGCCGCGGCGTCAAAGACGGTCCCATCTTGGAAGGTGACTTTCGAGCGCAAGTTAAAGTCGTAGCTGAGTCCGTCATTGCCTTGCGACCAGGAGGTGGCAAGCAGGGGAGTCGGTTGGCCAGTGGATGCGTCGACGCCTACGAGGCCTTCCATCACTTGCCGGGTGATGCGATACGATTCGGAGTCGCTCGTCACGGCAGGATCGAGCCCAAGCGGCATCGACGGGGTGCCAAAGTTGAAGGTCTTGCTTGGCTCTGCCGCAGCGCTGCCCGCAGCCGAGGCCGACGGTGTCGGTCCAGGGCTTACCGTGCACGATGTCAAGGCCACGGCCAGAAGGCCTGCGCCGATTTGTAGCGTGACTCGGCGAAGCTTGCTGCTTACCACTCTTGTCCCCTCAAGGCAGTTGGACGGGCTGGGGCCCGCGGCAGCCGGACCGCAGCCCAGTCTAGTTCAGGGCCCTGAGTCCCGGCTGGAAACAGGAAGTGCCCCGGCCAAGGACCGGGGCACTTCCTGAATGTGCGCAAGGGGGGACTTGAACCCCCACGCCCGAAGGCACAGGAACCTAAATCCTGCGTGTCTGCCAATTTCACCACTCGCGCTGGTGTTTGCTAGCCGGACCGGGATCCAAGGATTCCCGCTCCGGTCATATACCGGCCTCCATTGTACCCGCGGTTTAGCGCGAGCAGTTCCCGCCTCGCCCATGCCACTTAGCGGTGGCTACTTGTCCAGTTTGAGGTCCCTGCGAAGTTTGGCGACATGGCCTGTGGCTCGCACGTTGTATTGCGCCAAGGCCACCTTTCCGTCGGGGTCCACCACAATCGTTGAGCGGATCAACCCTTGGTAGGTACGCCCGTAGTTCTTCTTCTCGCCCCAGGCCGCATAGGCGTCAGCCACGTGGTGCCCTTCGTCGGACAGTAGGGGAAAGGTCAGCGATTCTTCGGCCACAAATTTGCCCAGATCCTTCACGGTGTCCGGCGATATGCCAAGGACGTCGTAGCCGGCAGCCTGAAGGGTTGCGAGGGAATCCCGGAAGTCGCAGGCCTGCTTGGCACATGCCGGCGTGGAAGCCGCGGGGTAGAAGTAGATGACTGTATTGCGGCCGCGGTGCGATGCCAGGCTGACCTCGCGTCCCGTGTGGTCCTTGAGTGTGAAGTCCGGGGCAGTATCGCCTGGAATGAGTCGTTCAGCCATTTGTGCTCCTTGCTAGGTTCGCGATCACTCAGCTTAGTGATGGGCTGGCCGCTTCACGAATTGAACCCTGGACCTGACCTGCGCGCAGCGGTCTATATACTGGCCCTTATGCCTGATATGGAACGGTGGCCCACCGGGCGCTTGCTCTCCACGGCGGCGCGACTCGTGGAGCATGCCTGGAATGAGAAACTGCGCGGTATGGAGCTGACCCATGCCGGGGTCATTGTCATGGAAGTACTCGCCGTCAAAGGACCGACCACTCAGTCGATGCTCGCGCAGATCGTCCGGGTCCAGGCACAAACAATGGGGAAGACGCTCACCAGGCTGGAGGCCCACGGCCACGTCAGCCGCGCACGCAGCGTGTCCGACCGCCGGAGCCAGGTGGTCAGTTTGACCGAGGCCGGGGAGCATGCCCTGGGCCTGGCCACGCAATTGGAACGGGAAGTGCTTGCACCTGTGCCCGTGGACACCGCCAAACTGCGGCGGGAGCTCCAGGCACTGGTACGCGAACTGGCGAACAACCATTCGTCGGCTGCTTCTGTAAGCGACATTGTGGCCGCAGTGGATTCGGAACCGGGTGAAGCTTCCAACTAGGCTTCCGCAGGCCGGCCCGCGGCGAAGCCCAGTGGCGAAGCTCCAGCACGCGGCGAAGCCGGCAGAAAAGCAAAAAGATCCCTGGACGGCCATTCAGCCATCCAGGGATCTTCCCTTTGGTGCACCCCCCGGGACTTGAACCCGGAACCCATTGATTAAGAGTCAATTGCTCTGCCAATTGAGCTAGAGGTGCAATTGTTTGTTGCTCGCAACGCAAAGAAATAACCCTTGAGCGGCTGCTGCCGCTCAAGGGTCCTTCCCTTTGGTGCACCCCCCGGGACTTGAACCCGGAACCCATTGATTAAGAGTCAATTGCTCTGCCAATTGAGCTAGAGGTGCATTTGTCGATTTCGATCAGCTGAAGGCTTTTCTTCCCTCGTTGATCTCCGCAACGACATGTAACTCTACACGACACTTGCCCAAGTGTGAAATCGGCCCGGGCCTCCTGCGCGTCACTGGGCGGGAGGCTTCAGGACCAGCGCAAAGTCAGGGTTTTCGTTGTTGCTGAGGACCCAAAGAGTGCCGTCCGGCGCAAGCGAAACGTCCCGTAAACGTCCATAGGCAGCTGTGAGGTATGCCACGGGATTCCCCGCTGTCTTTCCGTTCAGCGGTACCGTCCATAAACGCTGCCCGCGCAGCGCGCACGTGAACGCTGTTCCGTTGACGATTTCCAGCCCGCTCGGCGAGGCATCCGCCGTCGAAGGCCAGACAACCTTGGCATCGATGTAGCCGGTACGGCCGGGCGCCCCGGTCACTTGTGGCCAACCGTAGTTGCCGCCCGCTTCGATGAGGTTGAGTTCGTCGTTGACGTCGGGGCCGAATTCGCTTGCCCATAGCCTTCCGGAACTGTCCCATGCCAGACCCTGCACGTTGCGGTGTCCGTAGCTGTAAACGGGGTTGGCGAACGGGTTGCCCGGCGCGGCTTTCCCCTCGGGGGTCAGCCGCAGGATCTTCCCGCCGAGCGCATTGCGGTCCTGTGCTTGCTCCGGATGCTGGGCATCTCCCGTGCCGACGTAGAGGAACCCGTCGGGGCCGAAACGGATGCGGCCGCCGTTGTGGGTCGAGGCTTTGGGGATGCCTGAGAAGATGACTTCCGGTGTGCCGAGGCTCAGCCGCCCGTCCGCGGCCTGCTCCAGGCGGGTGCGCGAAATCCGGTTGTCCGATTCGGCGGTGAAATATGCGTAAAGCAGACGGTCGCTGGCGAACTCGGGGGAGAGCGCGAGTCCCAGCAGCCCGCCTTCGCCGCCGGGTACGACGCCGGGAAACTCGCCCACCGTCGTGGACCGGTCGTTCCGGACCGATTTGATCAGCTTGGTGTCGCGTTCGGAGATGATGGCAGTTCCGTCGCCGAGGAACACGATGGACCATGGGAGTGTCAGATTCAGGTCAAGCTTCCGAAGCAGCTCCGGTCCATTGCCTTCGGTACGCCCGGGGCTGGGTGCACTCCCTGTGCAGGCGGCTAGCAGCAAAGCCACGAGGAAGGCCACCGCTATCAGAGTCCGGGCAAGCGCAAGGCGGGGCCGGAAAACGCTCCCCGATCCCGCCTTTGCGTGGTTCATTGCTTGTCCTGCTTGCAGGGCCGCTTGCCGCCGCGGATCCTCAGGTCCTTGGGGCCCTCAGCGGCGGTTCCTGCGAGGCGGACGGAATCCGGCTGCCTCGGCGTGGGCGCTCGAAATAAACCAGACCTCGGCCTTGACCTCGTCGTAGGACGGGCTGTCTTCATCGTGGTAGGTCATGGTGTCCGCGTTGCCCTTGACTGTGTAGCCTTCGGGGCCGCTCCCGTCAGCGCCGGCCGCAGCCGAGCCTTCACCGTACGGCTGCTCGGCGGCCAGATGCCCGCCCAGCGGAGACGCGCCCGCGGAATCCTGGGCCAGGGTGGTTGACTCAACAGGCGCCGGGACCGCGTCGGGAGCTCCGGCCCGGTCGTCTTGCACCCCTTCCGCAGCAGCGTCGACTGCTTCCGCCGCGGCTGATTCCGCACCCGGAAGCGTCGGTGCATGGGCGTCCGTGTATTCGCGGTGGTGGACAGGGGCGGGCGCCGCTGGTGCGCCGCCTTCGCTCCAGGTGGCTTCCCACTCGGCACTGTCGGCCGCTGTAACGTCGTCGGCCGTGACGCCCCCCTCAAGTTCCGGCTCGGCAGCGATCGGTGCGGCCGCTTCGGAAACCGCGTCATTGGAAAGCACGGGTTCCGAGAGCGTGGGCTCCTTCAACACGGGTTCTTCCGCAGGGGTTCCGGACGCGGAGGACTCTTCCGGGGCGGCCATTCTGGTCTTGAGGGGAGGGACAGGACCCTCCCAGTCGTCGACGTCGACGCCGTCAGCCTCGGTTGCCGCCTCCGGCTCGGGTTCGGCCTCGGGTTCGGCGGCGCGGGACCCGGCCGGGTCTTGATCGGCGGTCGCGGTTGTAGCGACCAAAGGGGCGGAGCCTGTCAGGGCTGCGGAGGCGATATCCGTTTGCGGTGACGAGGCGGTCGGCGACGGTGAAGCCGGGGCCATGGCGCCCGAGGAAGACGAAGACTTCGCGCTATTGCGGCTCAGGAGCCACCAAACAATCGCGACGATCAACACGATGACGATGACCCAGATCAACCAATCCATGGGAGGAGCCCTTCTGTCTGTTCGAGTGGCGCAGCTGTCGTGATTTGACGTTACGTCCGTGTCACGGGGCTGTCTAGGTTAGTCAATCGATTCGCGGCCGTCAGCGCGTCCGCGTTCCTGTCGGAGGCAACTGCGGCCGGCAACGAGACTGATGTCTCACATATCGAGATGACTGTCCATTATTTGACTGAAATATTGAATGAAATAGCGCTAAATTCGCCTTAACCCGCCGATCATGTTCGTTGGCCACAGCTCAAGAGTCATAGACTCGTGCCCATGAGTGACCACACCCCAATTGCGACAGACAACCAGCCGGACATCAAGCCACGCAGCCGGGTCGTAACGGACGGTATCCATGCCGCCCCCGCGCGAGGCATGTTCCGGGCCGTAGGCATGGGCGATGACGACTTCGCCAAGCCGCAAATCGGCGTCGCGAGCTCGTGGAACGAAATTACGCCTTGCAACCTCTCGCTGAACCGACTCGCCCAGGGCGCCAAGGAAGGCGTTCACGCCGGCGGTGGTTTCCCCATGCAGTTCGGCACCATTTCCGTTTCGGACGGCATTTCCATGGGCCACGAGGGCATGCACTTTTCCCTTGTTTCGCGCGAAGTTATTGCCGACTCCGTGGAAACCGTCATGCAGGCCGAGCGCATTGACGGCTCTGTTTTGCTGGCCGGCTGCGACAAGTCCCTCCCGGGCATGCTGATGGCAGCCGCCCGACTGGATCTCGCCAGCGTCTTCCTTTACGCCGGTTCCATCATGCCGGGCTGGGTCAAGCTCGAGGACGGCTCGGAGAAGGAAGTCACCCTCATCGACGCCTTCGAAGCCGTGGGCGCGTGCGCTGCCGGCAAGATGAGCAGGGGCGACCTGGACCGTATCGAACGCGCGATCTGTCCCGGCGAAGGCGCCTGCGGCGGTATGTACACGGCCAACACCATGGCGTGCATCGGCGAAGCCCTCGGCATGTCCCTGCCGGGCTCGGCCGCCCCGCCCTCGGCAGACCGCCGTCGTGATGACTTTGCCCGCAAGTCCGGGGAGGCAGTGGTCAACCTGCTCCGCCTCGGCATCACCGCCCGGGACATCATGACCAAGAAGGCGTTCGAGAACGCCATCGCCGTCACCATGGCCTTCGGCGGTTCCACCAACGCCGTCCTGCACCTGCTCGCGATCGCCCGTGAAGCCGAGGTCGAACTCACGCTTGACGACTTCAACCGCATCGGCGACAAGATCCCGCACCTGGGCGACCTCAAGCCCTTCGGCCGCTATGTCATGACCGACGTCGACAAGATCGGCGGCGTGCCGGTCATCATGAAGGCACTGCTCGACGCCGGCCTGCTGCACGGCGACTGCCTGACGGTCACGGGCAAGACCCTTGCCGAGAACCTGGCCTCCATCAACCCGCCGGACCTGGACGGCAAGATCCTCCGCGCGCTGGACAACCCGATCCACAAGACCGGCGGCATCACCATCCTGCACGGTTCCATGGCGCCGGAAGGTGCCGTCGTGAAGAGCGCCGGCTTCGACGCCGATGTCTTCGAAGGAACCGCCCGCGTGTTCGAGCGCGAGCAGGGAGCCCTCGACGCTTTGGACAAGGGCGAGATCAAGGCCGGGGACGTCGTCGTGATCCGGTACGAAGGACCCAAGGGCGGCCCGGGCATGCGTGAGATGCTCGCCATCACCGGTGCCATCAAGGGCGCGGGCCTCGGCAAGGACGTGCTCCTGCTGACCGACGGCCGCTTCTCGGGAGGTACCACCGGTCTGTGCATCGGGCACGTTGCGCCCGAAGCCGTCGACGGCGGACCCATCGCCTTCGTCAAGGACGGCGACAAGATCCGCGTGGACATCGCCGCCCGTTCGTTCGACCTCCTGGTGGACGAAGCCGAACTCGAGTCCCGCAAGGTCGGCTGGGAGCCCCTCCAGGCCAAGTTCACCAAGGGCGTCCTCGCCAAGTACGCCAAACTGGTGCACAGCGCCTCCACCGGCGCCTACTGCGGCTGATTCCGGGTTCCGGCCCAACTGGCTCGCACTTGTTGTCGTTTTGACGCCTCATAGCGACAACAACTGCGAGTCAGTTGGGCGGCCGGACATGACCAGCCTGTGGACAACGGAGTCCACATAGTGAGATGACCTCTTCATCGTTTGACACTCATCTCACAAAGAGGGAACACTGAACGCATGATCGCATTCGTTACTGTCGGCGCCACCGTGGGCACTGTCGTACTTACCAAGCGCGTGGCCTCCTAGCCCGACTGGTAACGAACCGTCACGCGCAACCCCTCGAAGAGCCGCAAGGCTGAGGGGTTTTTTTATTTCCCGCAGGGGACCGCGCGAAGCAAGAACCCGCATGACCGCAGTACCCACGCAGTAACTTTCACTAATTGAAGATCCCCAAAGGAAGAGTCCGATGAGCAAAGGATCGCCGATCAGCCCCTCGCTGATGGCTGCAAAGTCCGCTGGAGCCCCCAAGGCTCCGGAAAAGGTCGACCGTACGGCTGACGCCGTCGTCGACAATGCTGCAACTCTCTCTCCTGTACTCGGGCCGAACAACGTTGTACCCCCAACGGTGATGACCGGCTCGGAAGCTATTGTCCGCTCGCTCGAAGAACTCGGCGTGGACGATATTTTTGGTTTGCCCGGTGGCGCGATCCTCCCCACCTATGACCCTTTGATGGCCTCCAAGATGAATCACGTCCTGGTCCGTCACGAACAGGGAGCCGGCCACGCAGCCCAAGGCTACGCCATGGTTACCGGACGGGTTGGCGTCTGCATCGCCACCTCGGGCCCCGGTGCCACCAACCTCGTTACCGCCATCATGGATGCCCACATGGACTCCGTGCCCCTCGTTGCCATTACCGGCCAGGTATCGGCTTCGGTCATTGGCACGGATGCCTTCCAGGAGGCAGACATCGTCGGCATCACCATGCCGATCACCAAGCATTCCTTTCTGGTGACGGATCCCAATGACATTCCGCATGTCATGGCCGAAGCTTTCTACCTTGCGAGCACCGGGCGTCCCGGTCCGGTTTTGGTGGACATCGCCAAGAATGCCCAGCAGGGCACCATGACCTTCTCCTGGCCGCCCAAGATCGATTTGCCGGGTTACCGGCCGGTGGTCCGGGGCCACAACAAGCAGGTGCGCGAGGCTGCCCGGCTGATCGCTGCGGCACGCAAGCCTGTCCTGTATGTCGGGGGCGGTGTGGTGAAGGCGCACGCTTCGGCAGAACTGCGCGAACTCGCAGAGCTGACCGGCGCACCCGTGGTGACCACCCTCATGGCCCGCGGCGTGTTCCCGGATTCCCACCCGCAGCACGTCGGCATGCCCGGCATGCACGGCACGGTTTCCGCGGTCACCGCACTGCAACAGTCCGATCTCCTGATCACCCTCGGCGCTCGCTTCGATGACCGGGTGACTGGTGTCCTCAGCACCTTCGCTCCGCATGCCAAGATCATCCACGCGGACATCGACCCCGCGGAGATTTCGAAGAACCGCACGGCTGACGTTCCGATCGTGGGCTCCGTCAAGGAGATCATTCCGGAGCTGAGCGAGGCCGTCCGTAACGCTTTCGAACAGTCCGGCACCCCGGACCTCGATGGTTGGTGGGCGTTCCTCAACAACCTCCGCGACACCTACCCCCTGGGCTGGACTGAACCGGACGACGGACTCAGTGCCCCCCAGCGGGTCATCGAACGCATTGGTGCGCTCACGGGTCCTGAAGGCATCTACGTTGCAGGCGTTGGCCAGCACCAGATGTGGGCCGCGCAGTTCATCAAGTACGAGCGTCCCCACGCCTGGCTGAACTCCGGCGGTGCCGGCACCATGGGTTATGCCGTGCCGGCAGCCATGGGCGCCAAGGTCGGAGAACCGGACCGCGTGGTCTGGGCGATCGACGGCGACGGCTGCTTCCAGATGACCAACCAGGAACTGGCGACCTGCGCTATCAACAAAATTCCCATCAAGGTTGCCATCATCAACAACTCCTCGCTGGGCATGGTGCGCCAGTGGCAGACCCTCTTCTATGAAGGCCGCTACTCCAACACCGACCTGAACACCGGCCACGACACCGTCCGTATCCCGGACTTCGTCAAGCTGGCAGACGCCTACGGCTGTGCCGCTTTCCGCTGCGACCGGGACGAGGACATCGACGCAACCATCCAGAAGGCCCTGGAAATCAATGACCGTCCCGTGGTCATCGACTTCGTGGTCAGCCCGAACTCCATGGTGTGGCCGATGGTCCCCTCCGGAGTCTCGAACGACCAGATCCAGGTTGCCCGCAACATGACCCCGGAATGGGAAGAGGAGGACTAGCCATGAGCCGCCACACACTGTCCGTTCTGGTCGAAGACAAGCCCGGCGTGCTGACCCGCGTGGCCAGCCTCTTCGCCCGGCGGGCCTTCAACATCAACTCCCTGGCCGTCGGGCCCACCGAGGTCTCCGGGATTTCCCGGATGACCGTCGTCGTCGACGCCGACGGCGACCTCATCGAGCAGGTCACCAAACAGCTCAACAAACTGATCAACGTGATCAAGATTGTCGAGCTGACTTCAGAATCTTCCGTGCAACGTGACCACATCCTGGTCAAGGTACGTGCGGATGCCGCGACACGCCTGCAGGTCACCCAAGCTGCAGACTTGTTCCGTGCCTCAGTGGTTGACGTTTCCACAGACTCGGTGGTCATTGAGGCAACCGGTACCCCGGAAAAGCTTGCAGCGCTGCTTTCAGTGCTTGAGCCGTTCGGCATCCGCGAAATAGTGCAGTCCGGCACCTTGGCCGTTGGGCGGGGATCCCGCTCCATGAGTGACAGGGCTCTGCGCAGCGCTTAGGCACTGTCTTAGGTACTGCGTAGTAGCCCGATACCGAACCACAGACAATATCTACAAAACCACTCAAGAGGAGTTACGCAAGTGACTGAAATGTTCTACGACGACGACGCAGACCTGTCGATCATCCAGGGTCGCAAGGTCGCCATTGTCGGCTACGGTTCCCAGGGCCACGCCCACGCGCTGAACCTGCGCGACTCCGGCGTCGAGGTTGTCATCGCGCTCAAGGAAGGCTCGAAGTCGATCGCCAAGGCACAGGACGCAGGCTTCACGGTCAAGAACGTTGCCGACGCCGCCGAATGGGCCGACGTCATCATGATCCTGGCGCCGGACCAGCACCAGCGCGCGATCTACAACGACTCCATCAAGGACAAGCTGACCCCCGGCAAGGCCCTTGCCTTCGCCCACGGCTTCAACATCCGCTTCGGCTACATCGAGGCGCCCGAGGGCGTTGACGTCATCCTGATCGCTCCGAAGGCTCCCGGACACACCGTGCGCCGCGAATTCGAAGCCGGCCGCGGTATCCCGGACATCATCGCCGTCGAGCAGGACGCATCCGGTTCCGCTTGGGAACTGGCCAAGTCCTACGCGAAGGCAATCGGCGGAACCCGCGCCGGCGTCATCAAGACCACCTTCACCGAAGAGACCGAAACCGACCTCTTCGGCGAGCAGGCTGTCCTGTGCGGCGGTGTCTCCCAGCTGATCCAGTACGGCTTCGAGACCCTGACCGAAGCCGGCTACCAGCCGCAGATCGCCTACTTCGAGGTTCTGCACGAGCTCAAGCTCATCGTTGACCTCATGTGGGAGGGCGGCATCGCCAAGCAGCGCTGGAGCGTTTCCGACACCGCAGAGTACGGCGACTACGTCTCCGGCCCGCGCGTCATCGACCCCCGGGTCAAGGAGAACATGGCCGGCGTCCTCGCCGACATCCAGTCCGGCGCCTTCGCCAAGCGTTTCATCGACGACCAGGACAACGGCGCCGTCGAGTTCAAGGAACTGCGGGCCAAGGCCGAGCAGCACCCGATCGAGGGTGTCGGCCGCGAGCTGCGTTCCCTGTTCTCCTGGCAGCAGCAGGACGAGGACTACGTCGAAGGCTCCGCAGCCCGCTAGTCAAGGCACCCGCTGAAGCCGCGGCAGGAGCCGTAGCAATTCAACACAGAACGCCGTTCGGGATAGGCTCGAAATGAAGCCGCCCGGCATGGAGGCCGGACCCGGTATACCGGGTCCGGCCTTCGTCGTCAAAGAATCGTTTCACCAAAACCCCACCTGAAAAAGAGAGCTAAAGAGGTCGCCGGTGACTAGCACCAAGCCAGTAGTACTCCTCGCTGAGGAACTTTCGCCCGCCACGATCGAGGCCCTTGGTCCGGACTTCGAGATCCGCCAAACCGACGGCGCGGACCGCTCCCAGCTGCTCTCCGCAATCGTCGACGTCGACGCCATCCTCGTGCGTTCAGCCACCCAGGTGGACGCCGAAGCAATTGCCGCAGCCAAGAACCTCAAGATCATCGCGCGTGCCGGTGTCGGCCTGGACAACGTGGACATCAAGGCCGCCACCCAGGCCGGCGTCATGGTCGTCAACGCTCCGACGTCGAACATTGTGTCCGCTGCCGAACTTACGGTCGGCCACATCCTCAGCCTCGCCCGCCACATCCCGCAGGCCAGTTCCGCCCTGAAGGGCGGCGAGTGGAAGCGCTCCAAGTACACGGGCATCGAACTCTTCGAGAAGAAGATCGGCATCATCGGCCTCGGGCGCATCGGAGCGCTCGTGGCTGCCCGCCTCCAAGGCTTCGAGACCGAGATCCTCGCCTACGACCCTTACATCACCTCGGCACGCGCCGCGCAACTCGGCGTCAAGCTTGTCACCCTGGACGAGCTGCTGGAGAAGTCGGACTTCATCACCATCCACATGCCCAAAACCCCGGAAACCGTGGGCATGCTGGGCGCCGATGCCTTCAAGAAGATGAAGGAAACGGCCTACGTTGTCAACGTCGCCCGTGGCGGCCTGATCGACGAAGAAGCCCTCCACGAGGCTTTGGAGGACGGCCAGATCGCCGGCGCCGGCATCGACGTTTTCGTCAAGGAGCCGAGCACCGACCTTCCCTTCTTCGGCATGGACAACGTCATCGTGACGCCCCACCTCGGTGCGTCAACGGACGAAGCCCAGGAAAAGGCGGGCGTCTCCGTGGCGAAGTCCGTCCGCCTCGCCCTCGCCGGCGAACTCGTCCCGGACGCGGTCAACGTTGCAGGCGGCGTGATCGCTTCCGACGTTCGCCCCGGAATCCCGCTGATCGAGAAGCTCGGCCGGATCTTCACGGCCCTGACCCACGCATCCCTGACGCAGATCGACGTCGAGGTCGCGGGAGAGATCGCGAGCCTGGACGTGAAGGTCCTCGAGCTGGCAGCGCTCAAGGGGGTGTTCGCCGACGTTGTGACCGAGCAGGTCTCCTACGTCAACGCGCCCGTCATCGCCGAGCAGCGCGGCATCAACACCCGCCTGATCACGACGTCGGAAGCCGAGGACTACCGCAACGTCCTGACCATCCGCGGCGCACTGAGCGACGGCTCCCAGATTTCCGTGGCCGGCACGCTCACCGGGCCCAAGCAGGTCCAGAAGCTTGTGGGCGTCAACGGCTATGACGTCGAAATCCCGATCAGCGAGCACCTGGTGGTTGTTTCCTACGCGGACCGTCCCGGTGTCATCGGTACCATCGGCCACATCCTGGGCATGAACAACATCAATATCGGTGGCATGCAGGTGGCCCGCCAGAGCGAAGGCGGCCAGGTCCTGGCGCTGCTGACGATCGACACTTCTGTGCCGCAGCAGGTCCTTGAAGCCATCAAGGCCGGCATCGGCGCTGACATGGTTCGTGAAGTGGATCTGGAGGACTAGCATCCGCACCGTTTGAGCTAGAAAAGTGTGCCGCAGTTCACATCGGCCACATATTATTGGCCGGTCTGCCTACAATGGCTTGGTCCGAAATTCGGAACCGGCGGCAGGCCGGCCAATATCTTTTGCACGCACCCGGTGGATTCCTCTTGCTTCGGCATGGTTCCTGGGACAGCAGTGTGCACACCCGCAATCCAGGACTCAGGGAGCCCTATGAACGCCGTCCAGAGGTTCATCCGAAGCCGTGTGCTTCTGTTGACCGCGGCCATTTTGATCGTCGCCATGTGTTTGTCCGTCTTCATCCAGAGCCAGTCGCAGGCCGCGCTGAACCGGACGGTGGATGAGAACTCACGCGGCCTGTACGACATCCTGGTCCAGGCCAAGTCCGCAAACACCAAGGACGGCGGGGCACTCCTCCAGCCGGACATCGCGAACGGCCAGGGCGGCATCAGCTTCCCGCAACTGGAGAAGATCCGCGGGCTGAGCGGCGCGGCGGTCGCGGCGCCCATCAGCCTCGTTTCCCGGGTGACACAGAACCTTGAAACCCCGCGTCTGAATGCAATGGACTACCTCGGCTACAACGCCGGGCTGGCCGGCGGAGCCACAGCGGGGGATCCGACTGGAACCGACTCCAAGAGCTGGCCCGCGCCGGAATCCGTGCTTCCAGCCCAGCCCAAGAAGTACCGCCTGACTGCCACGGCCGTGAGCTCCGACGGAGTGTCCCAGCAAACCCTCTTCCAGACCAGCGCTGAAGGCACGCTTGGCAAGGGGCAGGTCGTAGAGCAGCAGACCGCCGGTGGCAAGAGCATCCGCATCGCCGGCCCTGCGGGGGAGACCGGCATCAAGTTCCCTGCTCCTGCCGGTGGCTCGGAACACAACCTCTTCAACCTTTCCGTGGCGCTGCCCATGGCTCCGCAGGTCACAGAATCGGTGGTCGCCGTCGATCCGACCGCTGAACGCGCCCTCCTGGGCTCGGCCGGAGATTTCCTCGCACCGCTGCAAAAGGCGCCGCCGGCCGACACCCGCAACGCCGGTGCGATCGGCCGCTACTTCGAACAACTCTTTGCCAAGAGCCCCACGCAGCAGGAACTCGAGCAAGGCCCGGATTTCATGGGTGTCAAGCTCAAATACTGGGCACCCCTGATGACCCAATACCAGCAGGCAAAGCTGTCCGGCCAGATCACGGATGCCTCGCAAGCCATTCCTTTGATCGTCCGGCAGGGAACCTCACTGGATCTGAAGTACTCGGTCAAGATCGAGGAAATCGATAATTCGGGCAAGGTCGTCAACGACGTCGGCACTGTCTCGCGTTCCTTGGACAAGGACTACCTGCCGTTCGTGTCAAAGTCGCCGTTCGCTCTGTCATGGCCAGGATCCACGGACCACAGCCAGTTGCTCGGTAACACGGGCAACTTCAGCCAAGGCCTGTACCAGCCGGCCCAGTGGAGCACGGACTTCGCAGCCGCACCCAAGTACAAGGACGGCGAAACTTCCGCGAATGGAGCCGTCGGCAAGTCCGCCATACCGGGGGACTGGGTTACCGTCAACAAGCTGCCCGAGAAGTCGGCCTTCGGGGCGATCGTGGACCAGAGCCAGCGCAAGCCTGTCGACGAGCGCTCGTACCGGGAGAACCTTGCCACCGGATCGAAGCCCGCTACCCCGCTGCCGATGGTCTACGGGACGTTCGATCCGGCCCAGATCCAGAAAGCAGCAGGCGATGTGAACAAGCTGCCCCTGGGTGGCTACGACCCGGCCCCGATGACGCTCCAGAAGGACGCGTCCGGCAATGCCACGTCAGCCAAGGGCCTCAAGCCCTCGCTGAGCGCCACCGGCCTGGTCAGCCAGTCTGCCGGGGCCATTACCGACTACTACGGCCTTGCCGCCGCCCGCGGTTACGATTCCAACGCCAACGTGATCGACGCCATCCGGGTCCGCGCCAGCGCGCCAGGCAACTGGAAGCAAGCCCAACCGGAGGTCGACAAGCTCGCAGCCCAGATCCGCGACATGGGCCTGGAAGCCACAGTGGTGGCAGGCTCCGCGCGGGAAGACGCCAACATCTTCGTCCCGGGATACTCCAAGGACGACGCCGGCAAGGAATCCGCGCTGGGCACTGTCCAGCAGTCGTGGGTTCGGCAAGATGCCGCCGATGCCGTTTCCGGTTCCCTGACGGGCACCAACATCACCCTCCTCTTCCTGACGCTGTGCGGGGCCACCCTCCTCACCGGCGCTTCCACAGTCAGCTATATCCGCCAGCGACGCAGCGAGGCGGGGATCCTCCGCGCCATGGGCTGGACCCAAAGGAAGATCCGAAGTTGGGTCCTGGAGGAATTCGGCATCGGGGCGGGGATCGTTGCAGTGGCAGGCATCGCGCTGAGCCTTCTGAGCTGGAACCTGGCTACGGTCATTGTTTCCGCGTCGGTATTGCTCATTTACTGCGCTGCCGCCTATATCGCGGCCCAGCAATTGCGGCACCGGGACGTCGTTGACCAGGAACCCCAACACGATGAACGACTGATACCGGTGGATTCACCGCTGACGTTTGCGTACCGCCAGCTGGTCACCCACCGTTTCAGCTCAGTGGCGCTGGCCGTGGCCGTGGGCGTGTTCGGGGCGGCCGTTGGTGCGCTGATCGCCTTGCTCATTGACATCCCGCGGGCAGCCGGAGCCAGCGCCCTCAGCGGGCTCGCCTCCGCCACGATCGCGCTGCCGAGCGTCATCCTGGCAGTCTGCGGGGTGCTCGTGGGCCTCGTGCTGACCTTGGTCACGGGTCGGTTCGAACTCCAGGCCAGGCGCGAACAGCTCGGCACGCTCCGGGCCATGGGCTGGAACCCGGACATGCTGGGGCAGGTCCGATTCTTCGAAAATGCCTTGGTCGGAGCCGCGGCCCTGATCCTGGGCGTCCTGGGGGCGCTGGGCCTGGGCCTGCTGCTCGCCCCCTATGCCGCACTTTGGGCCGCCTTGGCCGGTGTGCTGGCCGTAATTTGCTGGATTCCCATTGCAACGAAAGTGGTCAAATGACTGACAATCTCGAACCCGATCTGACTGCGACCACGGAATCCACCGACGAGTCGTTCCAGACCCGCGCCAATACCATTGTGCGGGCTTCGGACCACGGCATGCCCCTGCAGTTGAGCAACATCACCATCCGTTACGGCGGTGACAAGGGTGGCGCGGAGCCGGTCACCGTCGTCGAGGACTTCAACCTGACCCTGCACGCCGGTGAGATGCACTGCGTCGCCGGGCGAAGCGGCTCAGGCAAGACCAGCATCCTGACAGTCGGAGCGGGACTGACGCTCCCGACGTCGGGCCGTGTCCTCTGGGAGGGCGACTCCCTCGAGAAGATGGGCGACGACGAAATCGCCGACCGCCGCCGCGCGCTGATCGGGTACGTGGACCAGGGCGGCGCCTTGATCGACGGCATGAGCGCTTTGGAGAATGTGCTGTTGCCTGCCGTTCCCGACGGCGAGGTGGAGCAGCGCACCGAAATGGCCAAGGACCTGCTGGACCTTGTGGGGCTGGGCCGGCGCATGCGGCATCGTCCGGCGCAGCTGTCCGGCGGTGAGCGCCAGCGTGTTGCGATCGCCCGGGCCCTGATCCTGGGCACCCGCGTGCTGGTGGTCGACGAACCAACGGCCAGCCTGGACCGTACCTCCGCAAACCGCATCATCAGCATCCTGAAGGACACCGCCAAGGACGGGATTGCAGTGCTCGTGGCGTCGCACGACCACGAGCTTGTCAGGCTCAGCGATACGCTGACTGAATTGAACTAGCAGCCGATGCCTGCGGAGCGGCCGTCATATGCGGCCGGTCCGGTCTTTCCATCTCCAAGAGAAGGTAACTTCGTAGAGTGACGTCTCCAGATAAACCCCCGTTCTACATCACCACAGCCATTACGTACCCGAACGGCGAGCCGCATATCGGGCATGCCTACGAGTACATCGCCACCGATGCGATGGCCAGGTTCAAGCGCCTCGACGGCTACGACGTGATGTTCCTGACCGGTACGGACGAGCACGGCATGAAGATTGCCCAGGCGGCGGAGAAGGAAGGCATCACGCCGAAGGAACTCGTCGACCGGAATGCCGAAATCTACAAGGCCGCCCACGCTGCCTTGGGCATCTCCTACGACCGCTTCATCCGCACCACGGACGCCGATCACTACGCCGCTTCGCAAGCCATCTGGAAGAAGATGGAAGCCAAGGGGGACATCTACCTGTCCAAGTACGAGGGCTGGTACTCGGTCCGCGACGAGGCCTATTACACCGAGGACGAGACGCTACTGAAGGACGACGGCGTCCGCTACTCGCGCGGTACCGACACCGAAGTGACGTGGACCGCCGAGGAGAGTTACTTCTTCCGCTTGTCCTCCTACCAGGACAAGTTGCTGGCCTTGTACGAGGAGCAGCCGGAATTCGGCGCGCCCCAGTACCGCTTCAACGAGGTCATCAGCTTCGTCAAGCAGGGGCTGCAGGACCTGTCGATCAGCCGGACGACTTTCGACTGGGGTGTCCCGGTGCCGGGGAACGACAAGCACGTTATGTACGTGTGGGTTGATGCCCTGACGAATTACCTGACGGGCATCGGGTACCCGGATGCCGAATCGGAGGCGTTCCGTAAGTTCTGGCCTGCGGACGTCCACGTCATCGGCAAGGACATCTCGCGGTTCCATGCGATCTTCTGGCCCGCCTTCCTGATGAGCGCAGGCCTGGAGTTGCCTAAGCGCGTCATGATCCATGGCTTCCTGACCAACAACGGGGTCAAGATGTCGAAGTCCCTCGGCAACGTGGTGTCTCCCAAGGACTTCGTCGAGCAGTACGGACTGGACCAGGTGCGCTTCTTCTTCCTTCGGGAAGTACCCTTCGGCGCCGACGGCAGCTACAACCACGAGGCGATCGTGGGCCGCATGAACGCAGATCTCGCCAACAACTTCGGCAACCTGGCCCAGCGTTCGCTGTCCATGGTGGCCAAGAACTGCGAAGGCAAGGTTCCCGTTCCCGGCGATTTCTCGGCAGAGGACACCGCGCTGCTGGCCCAGGCCGCTGGACTGCTGGACGCGGCCCGCGCCGCTTTCGAGAAGCAGGAATTCAGCCGGGCCCTCGAGGCAATCTGGGCCGTGCTGGGCGACACCAATGCGTACTTCGCCGAGCAGGCCCCGTGGGTGCTGCGCAAGACCGACGTCGAGCGCATGAACACGGTCCTGTACGTCACGCTGGAGGTTGTCCGCACCGTGGCGATCCTCACCCAGCCGGTCATGCCGACGTCGGCCGCCAAACTGCTTGAGGTGCTGGGACAGCCGGAAGGCGAGGCCCGCCAGTTCGCGGCCATCGCAACGCCGATCGTCCCCGGCACCGAGCTTCCGGCCCCGGCTCCGGTCTTCCCGCGTTACGAGGAGCCCGCCGAGTCCTAGACGCCCGCTCACTTAAGCCGTCTTTTGGGCGGACGCCCGCTCACTTAAGCCGCGCGTGACACCCCCTCACCCCGCCGGGTGAGGGGGCGTTCTTTTTCCTGGTCGCATGACCGGTCGATGTCCTGCCTCGTTGCTGGAGCCGATGCAGTTCATAGTCCTGGATGTGGGAACAACCGCGCTTAGCGTGGCGAGGACAATCCGCAGAGATTTTCGTGGCACGGCAGCGACCAATTCGCTGCTTGTGGCCATCGAACTTTCGAACCATCCGGACGTGGTGGTCCACGCGGCGGGGTCGGCTCCGGGGCGGGGGTATGGAGCTGTCCAACTCGAATGCCCAAAACTTCTTCAGGGACCTGCACCCGGACATCGCTCATCGCGGAGCCCACCACCCCTCGACACCTCCGCGCCGCGTCACGCCGAGCAGGTTTTCGGCGCCCCCAACGGACTGCGAGCCCGGGATTCCGGGGTTTCGGAGCAGTGTGGACGCCAAAAATGTGCGTGGCGTGACGCGGTGCCGAGTTTGGCGAGGCCCTGCGATGGATCCGACGGGTGGCTGGACTTCCAAGTGGTACCGTCGCGCCAGCGAGTGGAGATCCGGCCGGAGCAGGTAGCGGCCGGGATAAGGCGGCCTGGAGCCCACCTGTAAACGCGTACCCGCCACTCGCGTTAATTAGTAGCCGGAAACCTAGCCTGAAAAGCAAGCGAACTGATGACACTTTCTGGGGAGTAACTGTCAAGATTCATCTCGCTGGTTGAGGTCTCCCGTACTCGTCTTTCCTGGGTCTCGAAGACGGTTACTCCCGCAAAGTCTGGTCAGCTCGAACCTGACGTGGTTGGAGGGACCGAAATGAAACGAACTATTGCCACCATGGGGGTTGTGGGCCTGGGATTGCTGGGCGCCACAGTGTCGGCGAATGCTGCACCCTCAGACAAGATCACCATCTGTCACGCCACGCATTCGGCGTCGAACCCGTACGTCGCAGTGACCATCAGCCTGTCGGCGCTGTCCGAGCATGTCACAGACACTGCCGACATTGTTCCCGCAAACGCGGGCGACTTCATGCCCAACGGTCAAAATCTGACCCCGGAGAACATCGCCATCCTTAACGCCGGCTGCGTCGTCGCGAGCGCGCCGGTGACAAGCCCGCCGGTGACGAGCCCGCCGGTGGATCCCCCGGTAACAAGTCCGCCGGTGACGAGCCCGCCGGTAACGAGCCCGCCGGTGACGAGCCCGCCGGTGGATCCTGTGACAAGCCCGCCGGTAGATCCGGTGGTCAACCCGCCCGCGAGCCCGGGGGTTCCTGTGGAGCAGCTTGAGCCAGTCGCGCCGCCTGCCGTCACGCCTGTGGTTCCACCCGTCGCTGCTCCCGCAGCCGCCACCCCCGCGGCCGCCGGTGCCGCAGCCGCGCCGGACCCCTCGATAACCAACGTGGGCTATAACGTCCAGACGGCCGTTGGCGGGAAGGCGGAAGCAGGTATCCCGGGTTGGCTTGCCAGCCTGACTGCCCTCTTCAGTGCAGTGGCCGGGTTTATCGTCGTGAGGAGCGGTGTGCGGGCCCGGAAGGTCCACCGCTAGCCAAACACCGATGGGTGCCGCAATGGAATGTGCGGCACCCATCCACCTTCTTCGCAGTCTCCGGGAGGGATCATGGGAAGTCACCGTTACGCGCGGCAGCCCCGATTAGCCGGAATCGGCGGACTGCTCATCAGTTCCAGGGATCTTCTCCTATTGGCGCTTTGCCTCGGGGGGCTGCTTGCGTCCTGGCTGGTTTACGGTGCATCCGTCTCAGCGAATCCGCCCGCGTCCAACCCAGGGCAGCCGGCGCTTTCGTCGCCGGCTGCTGCGGTCACGCCCGGGCCGAACCGTGCGGCGGCGGCCGCTCCTGCCACTGCGGCGCGAACGCCTCTGCCTGCGGCGTCGGCCCCATTGCAAGTTACATACCCTGCCGTTGGCCTCAATGTGGTGGTTCACCCGCTGCGGCCGGACCCAGCTGGCGGCCAGAACATTGAGCCGCCGGAGACCATGGATGGATACTGGCTCAGTACGTTCGGAACCCCTGGAGCCGGCTCAACGAATACCACTTACGTGATCGGGCACAGTTGGGAAGGCCTCGACGCGCCGTTCAACCATCTCAGCACTGCAGCGGCCCCCGGGGATGAGCTCAAAGTCGCCACTGCGACGGGAACATTGACATACAAAGTCGAATCCGTCACGACATACACAAAATCCACTTTGAAAGACAGTCCCGTCTGGATGGCCGTGCCCAACCGCCTCGTCCTGATCAGCTGCTACACCCAGGATCTCTGGGGCAAGAATGTCGCAGTGGTCGCTTCACCTGTTCCCGGCCAATAGGGCCAATAGCTCCTCGCGGAGGGTGCCAATAGCACCCTGGACGCTCAAATGGTGAGACGATTTTGACCAACATGTGGATGCGTTGGCAGTCTGAAAACATGAGCGCAACGCAACCTTCCGCAACGATCAACCTGGCTGTCATTCCCGGCGACGGCATTGGCCCCGAAGTCATTGCCGAAGCCCTCAAGGTCCTGGAAAAGGTCGTCGCCGAAGAAGGCGTCACCTTGGAGCAGACCGAATACAAGCTTGGAGCCCAGCACTGGCTCGAAACCGGCGAAACCCTCCCGGACGAGGTCCTGGCCGATCTGCGCACCCGCGATGCCATCCTGTTCGGCGCTGTCGGCGCCGCCCCGGGGGACACCCGCATCCCTTCCGGAATCATCGAACGCGAGATGCTGCTCAAGCTCCGCTTCAGCCTGGACCACTTTGTGAACCTGCGCCCCTCGCGGCTCTATGGCACGGTGGGCAGCCCGCTGGCCAACCCAGGCAACATCGATTTCATCGTGGTCCGAGAAGGCACCGAAGGCCCGTACGTCGGCAACGGCGGCACGCTGCGCGGCGGGACCCCGCATGAGGTTGCCACCGAAGTGTCGCTCAACACTGCCCACGGCGTCGAGCGCGTTGTCCGGGACGCCTTCCGCCGCGCCAGCGAGCGTCCCCGCAAGCACGTCACCCTCGTCCACAAGCACAACGTCCTGGTCTTCGCCGGCCACTTGTGGAAGCGCACCGTTGAGGCCGTGGCCAAGGAATTCCCCGAGGTCACCCACGACTACCTGCACATCGACGCCGCGACGATCTTCATGGTGACCGATCCCTCCCGCTTCGACGTGATCGTCACCGACAACCTCTTCGGAGACATCATCACCGATCTCGCCGCGGCCATCACAGGCGGCATCGGGCTGGCAGCCTCGGGAAACATCAACATGGACCGCACCGCGCCCTCCATGTTCGAACCCGTCCACGGTTCCGCCCCGGACATCGCCGGACAGCAGAAAGCGGATCCCACCGCTGCCATCCTGTCCGCGGCCTTGTTGCTGGACCACCTCGGCTACACGACCGCTGCCCGCAGGATCGAAGCCGCCGTCGTCGCCGACATCGAAAGCCGCAACGGCGATGGCCGCAGCACCGCGGCCATCGGCGACGCGATCGCGGCCGCGCTTTAGGGGCTGCACTGGCACTTCAGGGTCTGTGCCCGGGCGTAAGCTTTACTTGAATTATTTACCTGCTGCCGTGGTCCGTCGCTGAACCATATCCTCCAAGAGATGGTTCGCTCTGCCTGGTAGCCGACTGGAGGAAACATGACTCAGACTGCCCACGGCGTCGAATTCAGCCAGCAGCTCTCGGAGACCCCGAAGTCTGCTGAGGAGCGTGCAGCTATCCTGGCAAACCCGGGATTTGGCGACTACTTCACCGACAACACCGTCATTGTCGACTACAGCGTTGACGCAGAGGGCAAGGGCGGCTGGCACAGCGCCCGCGTCGAGGCCTACGGACCGATTTCACTGGATCCTTCGGCGGCAGTGCTGCACTACGGCCAGGAGATCTTCGAAGGCCTGAAGGCTTACCGCCATGCTGACGGTTCCGTTTGGACGTTCCGTCCCGAGGCTAATGCCGCCCGATTGAATAAGTCGGCCCGTCGCTTGGCCCTCCCGGAACTGCCCGAGGAATACTTCCTTGGTGCCATCCGCGAACTCGTGCAAGCGGACAAGGAATGGGTTCCGTCCGGGGACGGCGAAGCCCTGTACTTGCGCCCGTTCATGATCGCGACGGAAGCGTTCCTGGGTGTCCGCGCTGCCCGCGAGGTTTCCTTCCGAGTCATCGCTTCTCCGGCCGGCAATTACTTCGGCGGCGAGCTCAAGCCGGTATCCATCTGGATCTCCCGCGAATACGCGCGTGCCGGCCGTGGCGGAACCGGTGCAGCCAAATGTGGCGGAAACTACGCGGCATCCCTGATTGCCCAGATGGAAGCCGAGGAGAACGGCTGCAAGCAGGTCCTCTTCCTGGACCACTTCAACGACGATGCCGTCGAGGAACTCGGAGGCATGAACGTCTTCTTCGTCATGAAGGACGGCTCACTCGTCACCCCGGCACTCACCGGAACCATCCTCGAAGGTGTGACCCGTTCTTCCGTCATCCAGGTGGCGAAGGACATGGGCCGCGAGGTTTCCGAGCGCAAGATCACCCTCGCTGAATGGCGCGACGGTGTGGCCTCCGGCGAAATCGCCGAGGTCTTCGCTTGCGGAACCGCGGCCGTCATCACCCCGATCGGCGTGCTCAAGGACAAGACCGAGTTCATCGGCTCCGAGGACGCCAAGGCGGGCGAAACCACCATGGCCATCCGCCGGCAGTTGCTGGGCATCCAGACCGGAACGGTCGAGGATAAGCACGGCTGGCTCACCCGCCTGGCATAAGGTTCAGCAGAGCGCCCGACGGCGGCCTCCCACTTTGGTGGGCGGGTCGCCGTCGCTGTTTAAGCCGTCGCTGTTTAACCAGCGAGCGGGGTGTTGCCGGGGCCGGGTTGCTGGATCCGCGCTCCGATGAGGGCTTCCATCTTGGCCTGCAAATACTGTTGGCCCGCCGCGGAGGGGTGATCGCCGTCGGGGCCAATGAGGTCTGCGGCATCGTCCATGATCCAGCCGAGGTCGATCGGATCAACGAAGTCGGCGCCGGCCTTCAGGGCAGCGGCTTTGTCCTGGTCGCGGATGTCGAGCCTTTCCGCTTCGGGCGTGCTCGTGTACGACGGAGGCCCGATCACCAGGATGTCGGCTTGGGGAGCGCGGGATTTGACTGAGGCGAATGCCCGGGCGGCCGCGGCCTCGGTTTCTCCCGGGGCGGTGCCCATGTCGTTTTCCGAACCAAAGAACAACACCAAGCGGGTCTCGTCGGTTACCGCCGTGTCCACTTGGGAACCGAAGGTCGATCCGTTCCCGCCAACGCTGACATAGCCGCTGCCGTCATGCGCGGCATTGACGATGGTCGCTTGGAACTGTTGAAAACCGGGATCGTTCTCCACCAGATTGGGCCAGGCCTCGGCAGGGGAGGTCCCGTGACCCGTGCTGAGGGAGTCTCCGATGATCACCACGGTGGCCTGGGCCGCCGCCGACGGGGGTCCAGTGTCGGAGGAACAAGCGCTGAGGAATGCGAGGACCGAAAAGCAGACGGTGGCGATCGCCGTCGTCGTCCGCAGAAGTTCCCGTCGTCGTGTGTGGCTCCGCAACAATTCGACTCCTCCTTCGCAACTGTCCGCCTGTATCCGTCCCAGTGCTTTGGCACCATGGTACGTCGTGTGCCGTGCCTGCCTCTTGGCTCCCGCCTCTTCGAACAGGGCTTCCCGGCTCCGGCCGCTTGGCTTGTGCCAAGATGGAGAAGTGAATCCGGTCAAAGACGCCTCTTTCCAGACCAGCAGCCCGTTCACCCGTTCGCTGCTCGCGCCCAATCCGGGTCCGATGAGCCTCGAGGGCACCAACTCGTACGTCATTGCCGCCCCGGATGCTGCCGGGGTTGTCGTCGTCGATCCCGGGCCGCTCGACGAACCGCACCTCGCGGCCTTGGCCGCCATGGGAACTGTGGAGCTCGTTCTCATCACCCATCGCCACAAGGACCATACGGAGGCCTCCGCGCGCTTCCACGAACTCACCGGCGCGCCCGTCCGTGCGGCGGATCCTGCGCACTGCCACGGCGGCGAACCGTTGCGGGGCGGCGAGGTCATCGAGGCTGCAGGCGTTCAGATCCGGGTGCTTGCCACGCCGGGCCATACTTCGGATTCGGTCTGCTTCCACCTTCCAGGTGACGGACCGGACGGCTCGGTACTGACGGGCGATACCATCCTGGGACGCGGAACGACCGTCCTGGACTATCCCGACGGAAGGTTGGGGGACTACCTTTCCAGCCTCGACACCCTCGAAAGCCTTGGTCCTGCAAAGCTATTGCCCGCGCATGGACCAGTGCTGCCGGCCGTCGACGCCGTGTGCCGCGAGTACCGGGCCCACAGGGAGATGCGGCTGGACCAGATCCGCGAAGCGCTGGCTCGGCTCGGTGCCCAAGCAGAGGTCCAGGCCGTCACCGATGCGGTGTATCCCGACGTCGATCCTTCCGTGCGTTGGGCAGCTGAAACCTCGGTGGCGGCGCAATTGGACTATCTGCGCGGCTAGCGGACACCTCCTGCAGCGCGCGTAGTCGCCGTCTGCGGACGGTACGCTAGAACCCATGCGTATCGCCCGGTTTGTTGTTGATTCTGATCCCGTCTACGGCGTCGTCGAAGGTGAGCCCGGCAGTGAAGTCATCACTGTCATCCACGGCGACCCCTTCTTCAACGGCGTCGAGCGGACCTCGGTCCGCCACAAGCTGGAAGACGTGCGCCTGCTGGCACCGATCATTCCGCGCAGCAAGGTCATCGGCGTCGGACGGAACTTCGCCGAGCATGCCCGGGAACTCGGCAATGAGGTCCCGCAGCACCCCCTGCTGTTCCTGAAGCCGAACACCGCCGTCGTCGGCCCCAACGATCCCATCGTGTTGCCCGAGTTCTCGGAGGAAGTCTCCTTCGAGGCAGAACTCTGCGTTGTCATTGGCCGCATTTGCAAGGATGTGCCCGAAGACCGGGTGGACGACGTCATTTTCGGCTACACCTGCGGCAACGACCTCACGGCCCGTGACGTTCAGAAGACGGACCTGCAATGGGCACGGGCCAAAGGCTTCGATACCTCCGCGCCGCTCGGCCCGTGGATCGAGACCGAACTCGACCCCGAGGACCTGGCCATCAAAGGCTGGCTCAACGGTGAACTGCGCCAGGACGGCAGTACGAACCAGATGATCCGCAGCGCGCGGGAGCTCGTGTCGATCGTTTCGCAGGCTTTCACCTTGCTTCCGGGTGATGTCATCATGACCGGGACTCCTGCCGGCGTCGGCCTGGTCCAGGAGGGCGACCGCTACGAGATCGAGATCGAAGGCATCGGCCGCTTGTCCAACCCGGTAGTCCGCCGGTAGAGGTTTGGCGGTCCGCCCGCGAGCCGCTTTCTGCCCGGCGGCCCTGGGCTTTCCGCCCGGCGGCACGGGGTAAAGTTGGAACCATTATGACTACTGTTGCTGCGTCGAACTTTGCCGCCATTCCTGCCGTGAACGCCGAAACCCCGGTCCGCGTCCGGTTCTGCCCCTCACCCACGGGAACTCCGCACGTCGGGTTGATCCGTACGGCCCTCTTCAACTGGGCCTACGCTCGGCACACCGGCGGCAAGCTGATTTTCCGGATCGAGGACACCGACACGGCCCGCGACAGCGAGGAAAGCTACCACCAACTGCTTGACGCGTTGAAGTGGCTCGGCATCGACTGGGACGAGGGCGTCGAAGTGGGCGGCCCGCACGAACCGTACCGCCAGTCGCAGCGCAGCGACATGTACCAGGACGTCATCGCCAAGCTCAAGGCCGGCGGTCACATCTACGAGTCGTACTCCACTCCCGAGGAGATTGAAGCTCGGCACCGCGCCGCCGGCCGCGATCCGAAGCTCGGTTACGACGGCTTTGACCGCCACGTTACCGAGGAGCAGCTCGCCCAGTACAAGGCCGAGGGCCGCAATGCCGTGTTGCGCCTGCGCATGCCGGACGAAGACCTGACCTTCAACGACCTGGTGCGCGGGGAGATCACGTTCAAGGCGGGTTCCGTGCCCGACTTTGCCGTGGTTCGTGCCAACGGAGCCCCGCTGTACACGCTGGTGAACCCTGTTGATGACGCACTCATGGGCATAACTCACGTCCTGCGTGGCGAAGACCTGCTCAGCTCCACTCCGCGGCAGATCGCCCTGTACCGTGCGCTCTACGCCATCGGTGTGGCTGAGTACATGCCCGAGTTCGGCCACCTTCCCTACGTCATGGGCCAGGGCAACAAGAAACTTTCCAAGCGCGATCCGGAATCCAGCCTCTTCCTGCACCGTGAACGAGGCTTCATCCGCGAAGGGTTGCTCAACTACCTGTCACTTCTGGGCTGGTCCCTGAGCGCCGACGAGGACATCTTCACCGTGGAGCAGCTCGTGGCCAACTTCGACATCCACGACGTCCTGGGCAACCCGGCGCGCTTCGATATCAAGAAGGCCGAAGCCATCAACGGAACGCATGTGCGCATGCTTGCTCCCGAAGACTTCCGCGAGCGGCTTGTGCCGTACCTGCGTGCCGCCGGCTTTGTGGGGGAGATCCTGACTCCCCGCCAGGAAGAGATCCTTGCCCAGGCAGCACCCCTGATCCAGGAACGGATCACCCTGCTGGGTGAGGCTCCCGAGATGCTCGCCTTCCTGTTCAAGAACGACGATGCGATCGACGTCGCCGACGACGCCCGCAAGGGTCTCCCCGAGAACCTGGGCGAGGTGCTGGACGCCGCGTTGGCTGCGTTGGAACCCCTCGCCGACTGGACAGCAGAAAGCATCCAGGCAGCGCTCAAGCAGGCCTTGGTGGAGGACCTAGGCCTCAAGCCGCGCCTCGCATTCGGCCCCGTGCGCACGGCAATCTCCGGCCGCCGCATCTCGCCTCCGCTGTTCGAATCCATGGTCATCCTGGGCAAGGATTCCTCGCTCACCCGCTTGCGCGCATTTCGCCGCTAGTTCAGGCACTCCGTGATCAACGCGCTTCATGAGTCATTCGGCACGGTCCGGGGTGTCCTGTTCGACATCGACGACACCCTGGTGGACCTTGAGTACGCCATGACCACGGCCCTGCGTGACGTGAGCGAACACCTCCTGCCCGGCCTGGACCAGGCCGGGTGGGAGAAGTTCGGACGGATCTTCACGCACGAAACCACGCATTTCTATGACCGGTACCTCGCCGGTGAATTGACGTTCAACGAACAGCGCCTCCTCCGCGGCCGCGCGGCCCTGGGGCATTTCGGCGTGGAACTGGGAGGCGAGGACTCCCACACGTGGCTCAATGACTACTCGCGCCTGCAGCCCAGTTATGTCAGGGCCTTCAGCGATGTCCTGCCCGTCCTCGATGCACTGGACGCCGCGGGCATCCCCTATGGCGCCGTGAGCAACAACGTCCATGACTACCAGCGGGTCAAGCTCGACAGTGCGGGACTCGCCCGGGTCTCGGTCCTGGTTGGAACGGACACTGTGGGCGTGCCCAAGCCGGACCCCGCCATTTACCTGGAAGGGGTCCGTCGCTTGGGCACCACCCCGGCAGAGACCCTTTTTGTGGGAGACAACCGCCTTCTCGACGCCGACGGCGCCACGGCCGCCGGCTTGCTGGGCATCTGGCTGAATCGCACCGGCGAGCCCGCCTCCGACTTTTCCGGCCGGGAAATAGACTCCCTGACCCGGCTGCTCGCCTGAGGCTTCCGCAGCTACGCGCCCAGCCGGAACCTCCGCAGGAAGACGAACGTTCCGACCGAACCCGCTCCCAGGACGCCCACCAGTCCGAGCGCCGTGCCGGTGTCAGACTTTTCGGCCATGCTCGACGGCGATACCGCCGCAGCTCCCTGATGCAGTTCCGCTGTGCCCGCCGCGATTCGCGCATTTCCGTCCGCGAGTTTGTCGGCACCGGTGGACAATTGGGCCGAGCCCGCGGCCAGTTTGGCATTTCCATCGGACAACTTGGAGGCACCCGCTGCCAACGCGGTGGAACCGTCCAGGAGACCGGGGGAGGCGGGATCAGCAGGGCTGCCCTTGATTCCCGTCAACAACGAGTCCGTGCCCGCAGCCAGGCGGGACGTCCCGTCCGTCATGCTGGCCGTCGCCTTGAGGAGACCCGGATGCTCAGGGTCGCCAGGTACGCCGTCCATGCCCACGCGGATCTTTGCGGTTCCATCGGCGAGCATTTGGGTTCCCAGAACCACGCCCGGGGACGCTGGATCCTGGCTGTTGAGCTTCTGGGCGAGAGTGGCGAAACCTGCCGTCAGCTTGCCGGTCCCCGCCGCGAGTTTCCCGGTGCCGTCGGCGAGCCGTCCGGCGCCGTCGTGCAGTTGCGCCGCTCCGGCTGAAAGCTGGCCCGCTCCGGCCCGCAATTGCGAGGCTCCGGCGTCAAGGCGATGCGCGCCATCGTTGAGCGCATTGATCTGCGCTTTCAGAGCGGCCAGGGGCACCACGCCCTGGATGCCGTTGGCGGCGTCGGCGAGTTGCTGGAGGCCTTGGGCCAATGCGGCCGAGCCTGTTCCCCTGGTGGGATCGTCTCCGGCTCCCGGGTACCCTTTGAGCTGATCGGTGCCCGCCGCGAGCCTGGCCGCGCCCGCATCGAGTTGGGCAGCACCGGCGTCGAGCTGGGCGGCTCCGTTGTTGAGCTGGTTCGCGCCGTTGTTGAGTTGAGTGGCGCCGTCGCCGAGATTGTTTTCGGCGTTGCCGCCCGGCGTCGGGGTCAACGCCGCGGAAAGCTGCACGGCGCCGGCCGCGAGCTTCTGTGCGCCGTCGTCCACCTTGTAGACTCCCGGCGCAAGCTTGGCATTGACGTCATTCTGTATTTTCACGGCCCCTGTAGCGAGCTTGTCGGCTCCATCCTTCAACTGCTGGGCTCCCGGAGCCAGCTTGCCTTGGATTCCGTTTTGGACTTTTGACGCGCCATCCGCGAGCTTGGCCGCACCGGTTCCGGCTTCCGCAGCTCCGCCCGCGAGCCGGGCCGCGCCGTCCTTGAGCTGGCCGGCGCCGGCGGATGCTTGACCTGCACCGTCATTGAGCTGCGCCGACCCTGCCGCGATTTTCCCGATGACCAAGGTGTAGAAGCCGAAGAGCGCGATGAGCAGGAGGGCGAGCACGGCAATAGCGATTATCTGGGCACGGCTTCGTGTTCTGGTGGCAATTGCAGGGTTCGGTGTCATGGGCAATTCCTCTCGATGACTTCCTGGCAGCGGCGCTGCTGCCAGGGATCCCCCCATGTGACGCAGCTAACAGGCGAATTGACCTGCAGCTACGCCACGAAACAAGTGCATGGCGCTGGTTACCGATTGGTAACTTACCGAGAGTAAACCTAAGATCCGGTTGATTGCAAGGGTTTTTCATGTCGGGATCGACCTCAGCGGACCGCTGACGGTGCGCGCCGGGCGGGCGAGGGCCTGCCGCTCGATTTGTGTGCATCGAAAGTCTCGGGTAAAGTAATTACTCGTGCTGAGGGGCACGGAGCGAAGGTTTACGCCATCGAATCCGGCCTAAAAGTGCCAATGGGATATGGTGTAATTGGCAACACTACGGTTTCTGGTACCGTCATTCTAGGTTCGAGTCCTGGTATCCCAGCTCTGAATAATCCGCAGGCTTATGCGGGAATTCGGAGTTTCAAAACGGTTCGCCGGTTTGAAACAATGTTGAATGTATGAAATACTCATTCAGCTTGAATGCCGGAAGCGGTATTCAAAAGTGTGGTAAATAGAAGTACAACTACTTCGATAAAGTGCAAGGCCCCATCGTATAGCGGCCTAGTACGCCGCCCTCTCACGGCGGTAACGCGGGTTCGAATCCCGCTGGGGTCACAAAATGAATCCCCCGGAACCAGCAGGTTCCGGGGGATTTTTCTTTGCCTTGGGTCCGTCCCCGAATCCCTTGTTTGCCGTACCTTTCTCCCCGTGTTTGCCGCACAAAAGCCTCCAAATGTCGGGACTCGCCGTGTCGTGGGTGCCTTCCCTTCTCAAAAGAGGGGAGAACGGTACGGGAAGCCTCCCGGGAGAACAGCCCCACGCCTCCACGCCGTGATGGCCTCCAGGGAGGTCTAGGTCGCTTGGGGCGGCCGGTCCTGACCTTGTTTGCCGCCCGAAAGCCCGGGAATGACGGGACTCGCCGTGTCGCAAGCGCTTTCCCATTCCAAAGAAGGTCAGGACAGCGCTCCGGCCTCCCAGGAGAACGGCCCCACGCCTCCACGCCGTGATGGCCCTCCATCGAGGTCTGGGTCGCTTGGGGCCGTACCTTTCTCCCCGTGTTTGCCGCCCGAAAGCCTCCAAATGTCGCGACTCGCCGTGTCGCAAGCGCTTTCCCTTCTCAAAAGAGGGGAGAACGGTACGGGAAGGCGCTAGGCGCTGTCTTTCTGAAGGGCCTCTGCGGCGTCCCTGACCTTGATGAGCGTGCGCAGGTTCCGGGTGGTCGTGCTCGCCTTGTAGCGGGCCTTTGCGGAGAGCTTGCTGAAGGGGCTGTCCAAGGTGCCTCCCGCCGGGGCGAGCCACGCCGAGGCCTCGGGCCCCAGCCGGACATGCTCTACGCCGCCCTGCCCGGGGGCGCCGAGGGCCGTGCCGGCGTCGAACAGTTCGTCCAACATGGCCGTGTCCGAGGCGAGGGTGATGTAGCTGTGCGTGGTTTTGTCATCGGCCGGATAAGGGCAGGCTTCCACGAGTTGGGCAACCCGTTCCGCGCTCAGCACCACCACCCAGGCGTCATAGCCAAATGCTTCCCTCAAGCACTTTTCGCACTGCTCCTTGACTCCCGCCGCGTCGAGCTCGCTCCGGAGCACCACGTTGCCACTGGCCAGCAGGGTCTTGACGTCAGTGAAGGGGTATGCCTTGAGGGCTGCTTTGAGGTCGGCCATCTTGATGTTGATCCCGCCCACGTTGATTCCGCGCAGGAACACGGCAAAGCTGTTCATGCGCCTACCCTACCTGCGCCCATCAAAAGGAAGGCGCCCATGGGCATAGAGGGGAGAAATGCCTAGTCGTTGTTTTTGCGCAGCGCTTCGGTCAGTACCCGGGCGGCGTTGCAGACGACTTCGGCGTGGAGGCGTCCCGGCTGGCGGGTCAGGCGCTCGATAGGGCCCGAGATGGACACCGCAGCAATGACCCGGCCTGAAGGCCCGCGCACGGGTGCGGAAACCGAGGCAACCCCAGGCTCGCGTTCGCCGAGGCTCTGGGCCCAGCCCCGGCGTCGTACTCCTGCCAGGACGGTCGGCGTGAACCGGGCATTCTGGAGTCCGTCCAGGAGGCGGTCGTGGTCCTCCCATGCCAGCAGGATCTGGGCGGCGGAGCCGGCCTTCATGGAAAGCTGGGTGCCCACGGGAATGGTGTCGCGCAGGCCGATGGGGCGTTCGGCCGAGGCGACGCAGACACGCCAGTCGCCCTGGCGCCGGAAGATTTGAGCGCTCTCTCCCGTGGCGTCGCGCAACTGGATCAAGACCGGGCCCGCAGAAGCGATGAGCCGGTCTTCGCCAGCCGCCGAAGCAAGCTCAACAAGGCGGCTGCCGAGGACAAAACGGCCTTGGATGTCACGGCTCACAAGGCGGTGGTGGACGAGTGCCAGCGCCAGCCGGTGCACGGTGGGGCGGGCCAGCCCTGTTGCTGCCACAAGTTGGGCCAAGGTGGTTGGCCCGGCCTCAAGCGCGTCGAGCACCTGGGCCGCTTTATCGATGACGCCGACTCCACTAGAATTGTCCATGTAATGATATTGCCGTCTCAATATCTGAGATGCAAGTTGTTTCGCTGGCGAAGTTCGGATCGCTGATGTTCAGTGGAAGTAGTCAAGCCAACCGCAGTGAAGGGAGCAGGCCGTGGGAAAAACACTGGCCGAGAAAGTTTGGGATGCGCACGTGGTGCGCAAGGGCGAAGGCGAAGGAGCCAACGCCCAGCCCGATCTTCTGTTCATCGACCTGCACCTCGTGCATGAGGTGACCTCACCGCAGGCCTTTGAGGGCTTGCGCCTGGCCGGACGCACCCTGCGCCGCCCCGACCTCACCATCGCCACGGAAGACCACAACACGCCGACCCTGGACATCGACAAGCCGATCGCGGATCTGACCAGCCGCACGCAGATCCAGACCCTGCGCAACAACTGCAAGGAGTTCGGAGTCCGCCTGCACTCGCTCGGCGACGCCGAACAAGGCATTGTGCACGTCGTCGGCCCGCAACTGGGCCTCACCCAGCCCGGCATGACGGTAGTCTGCGGCGATTCCCACACCTCGACCCACGGCGCCTTCGGGGCGCTCGCCATGGGCATCGGCACCTCCGAGGTGGAACATGTCATGGCCACCCAGACGCTGTCCCTCAAGCCATTCAAGACCATGGCCATCAACGTTGAAGGCACCCTGCGCCCTGGCGTCTCGGCGAAGGACATCATCCTCGCAGTCATCGCCAAGATCGGCACGGGCGGCGGCCAGGGCTACGTGCTGGAGTACCGCGGCTCGGCCATCCGGGCGCTCTCCATGGATGCCCGCATGACCATCTGCAACATGTCCATCGAAGCCGGAGCCCGCGCTGGCTTGGTGGCTCCGGACCAGACGACCTACGACTACATGTACGGCCGCCCGCACGCCCCGCAGGGCGAGGAGTGGGATGCCGCGGTCGAATACTGGAACACGCTGCACACCGACGACGACGCCGCTTTCGATGTCGAGGTGGACCTCGACGCCGATACCTTGGAGCCGTTCGTGACCTGGGGGACCAACCCGGGACAGGGCGTTTCGCTCAACGAGGCCGTACCGTTCCCCGGCGACTTCGGCGACGAGAACGCCAAGCTGGCGGCCGAGCGCGCGCTGCAGTACATGGGCCTCGAAGCCGGCACGCCCATGAAGGACATCCGGGTGGACACGGTCTTCCTCGGATCCTGCACCAACTCCCGCATCGAGGACCTCCGGGCCGCCGCCGATGTCATCCGCGGTCGGGAAAAGGACCCGATGGTCCGGATGCTCGTGGTTCCCGGGTCGGCACGCGTCCGCCTTGAGGCCGAAGCAGAGGGCCTGGACAAGGTGTTCAAGGAATTCGGCGCTGAATGGCGCTTTGCCGGCTGCTCCATGTGCCTGGGCATGAATCCGGACCAGCTGGAACCGGGGGAGCGCTGCGCATCCACCTCGAACCGCAACTTCGAGGGGCGCCAGGGCAAGGGCGGCCGCACGCACTTGGTTTCGCCGGTGGTAGCTGCAGCCACGGCAGTCCGCGGGACGCTGAGCTCGCCGTCGGACCTCGAGCCCGCCTCAGTGTCCGCATCCACCACCACCGACGCCGCCTAGGAGGATCCCCATGGAAAAGTTCACCACCCACACCGGCATCGGTGTCCCGCTGCGCCAGAGCAATGTGGACACGGACCAGATCATCCCGGCGGTCTACCTGAAGCGGATCACCCGTACCGGTTTCGAAGACGCCCTGTTCTCCGCGTGGCGCAAGGACCCGTCCTTCATCCTGAACCAGGAACCCTTCAACACCGGCTCCGTGCTTGTGGCGGGACCCGATTTCGGCACCGGTTCATCCCGCGAGCACGCGGTCTGGGCATTGAAGGACTATGGGTTCAAAGCCGTGCTCTCGTCCCGGTTCGCGGATATTTTCCGCGGCAACTCGGGAAAGCAAGGGCTCCTGGCGGCCGAGCTTGCCCAGGATGACATCGAGCTCATCTGGAAAGTGCTCGAAAACGCGCCCGGCACCGAAGTCAAGGTGGACCTCGTGTCCAAGACCGTCGAGTGCGGAAACGTCGTAGCACCCTTCGAAATCGATGACTACACCCGTTGGCGCCTGCTGGAGGGCCTGGACGACATCGGGCTGACGCTCCAGCACGAGGAGGACATCACGGCCTACGAGGCCACGAGGCCTTCCTTCAAGCCGAAAACCCTGCCGGCGCGCACCCAGTAGCGCAGCGGCCCGCCTGGCTTCCACGCCTTGAAAGGACCGGCGCACCCGAAGGAACGGGTGCGCCGGTCCTTTTCGTGTGCGGGGCACTCCGGTTCGCCGGGCACGAACGCGGGGTCACTTACGGCCCATGCCGGGCGGCAACATGGGCCGTAAGTGACCCCGCGTCGCGGAAAGGCCAGCCCGCCGCGTCGTATGTGGAAAAGTCCGCCATGCAATGCCGATTCCGTCACCTTCAGCGCCAGCAAACCCGCCTTCGCCACACCCCGCCATTTCGAATCGGTAACGTCAGCTTTTATGCTTAGCTGGAGCCTTCGTAAGTGTGGGGGCGTCAACTCGTGAGGAAACCGGTATAGATGAGTAGTGTTCTGACAATCCGCGGCGGCGTCCCTTTGACCGGCCGCGTCACCGTCAGAGGTGCCAAGAACCTTGTTCCCAAGGCCATGGTGGCTTCCCTCCTCGGCAACGAACCTTCAGTGCTGAGGAACGTCCCGGAAATCAAGGACGTGGAGGTCGTCACCAGCCTGTTGCAGCTCCACGGCGTGACTGTTCAGAAGGATCCCGTCACGGGTGATCTCACCCTGAACCCCAAGAACGCGAAGACGGCGTCCAGTACGGCAATCGACGCCCATGCCGGGGACTCCCGCATCCCGATCCTGCTGTGTGGCCCGTTGATCCATGCCATCGGCGAAGCATTCATCCCCGATCTCGGCGGCTGCAAGATCGGCGACCGGCCAATCGATTACCACTTGAACGTGCTCCGCCAGTTTGGCGCCGTCGTCGAAAAGCGCCCGGGCGGCATCCACATTTCCGCTCCCAAGGGTCTCCACGGCGCCAAGATCTCACTCCCGTACCCGTCGGTGGGAGCAACGGAACAAGTTCTGCTGAGTGCCACGCGCGCCGAGGGCATCACCGAACTCAGCGGCGCCGCCACTGAACCGGAAATCATTGACCTCATCGCTGTGCTGCAGAAGATGGGTGCCATCATCAGCGTCCAGACCGATCGAACCATCCGGATCGAAGGTGTTCGTGACCTGGGTGGCTACGACCACCGCGCACTGGCAGACCGCAATGAGTCGGCGTCGTGGGCTTCCGCTGCGCTGGTGACCCGCGGAGACATCTTCGTGGAGGGTGCTTCCCAGCGGGACATGATGACTTTCCTCAACACCTACCGCAAAGTGGGCGGCGGCATGGATATCCGCGAGGACGGCATCCGTTTCTACCACCCTGGCGGAAAGCTGAGCCCGCTCGTCGTTGAAACGGATGTGCACCCGGGCTTCATGACCGATTGGCAACAGCCCCTTGTGGTCGCCTTGACCCAGGCTGAAGGCGTATCGATTGTGCACGAAACCGTGTACGAAAACCGCTTCGGCTTCACCGATGCCCTGACCCGCATGGGCGCAACCATCCAGGTCCACCGCGAATGCCTTGGGAGTGTGCCATGCCGCTTCGGCCAGCGCAATTTCCTGCATTCCGCCGTCGTCTCAGGACCCACTCCGCTGAGGGGCACCGACATCGACATTCCCGACCTCCGTGGCGGATTCAGCCACCTTATTGCGGCGCTCGCCGCGACCGGCACATCCAGGGTGACCGGGATTGACATCATCAACCGCGGCTACGAGCGCTTCACTGAAAAGCTCGCCGGGCTGGGCGCCGATTTCGACCTCACCGAATCCAAGTAACGGGGGACACCTTGAAGGAATCGGCCCAGAGCCGTGCCATGTTCGCTGTTCTTGCGGGAGTTGCGCGACCGCTCATGAACATCCTCATGGCAAAGAAGTGGGAAGGAACCGAAAAGCTCCCCGCGGGTGGCTTCATCGCCGCCCCGAACCACTGCACCGAGATCGACCCCATCGTCGTGGGGCACATGCTCTACAACATGAAGCGTCCACCGCATTTCCTCGCGAAAGCGGGCCTCTTCAAGGCCCCCGTCCTGGGAAGCCTGTTGCGCGCCACGAACCAGATTCCCGTGGAGCGCTCGACGACGGGGGCGAACCGCTCGTTGCAAGCCGCCCAGGAAGTGGTGGATGCCGGCGGCGCCATCATCATCTATCCGGAGGGCACCCTGACGCGCGATCCGGATTTGTGGCCGATGAAGGGCCACACCGGAGCCGCACGCCTGGCAATCCAGACCGGCGCCCCCGTGGTTCCCATTGCCCATTGGGGTGCCCACGAGGTGTTCCCCCGCTACGCCAAACGCCTGCATGTCTTCCCCCGCAAGACATCCCGCATCCTGGTAGGCGAGCCCGTAGACCTCAGCGCCTTCCAGGGGCGGCCACTGGACCGTGCCACCCTGGTTGAGGCTACGGACATCATCATGGACGCAATCACGGAGCTACTTGCTACCTTGCGCGGGGAAGAACCGCCCAAGGAACGCTGGGACCCAGCCGCCCACAACCAGTCGAAGCACGGTCGCTTCCAAGCGACTGAAGGAACGCCGGGCACCAATGGCACGGACGGACAGAAGTGACCTCAGGGGAAGAACTCATAGCTGACACAGGTGTTGTCGCCGTCCTTGGCGCTGGATCCTGGGGGACGACATTCGCAAAGGTCCTGGCTGATGCTGCAATTGCCAGCGGTGCGGAGCGCAGCATCCGCATTTGGGGCCGGAGGGACGAAGTGGTTGCCCAGATCAATGCGGAGCACCGTAATGCCCAGTACTTGAAGGACATAGCGCTGCCCGATTCCATCACGGCCTCAACAGATGTGGCCGAAGTCCTTTCGGGCGCCGGAGTCGTCATTCTGGCCGTGCCGGCGCAGTCGCTTCGGCTTCAGCTGCGCAAATGGAAGCCACTGGTGGCCCCTGGCGCCGTGGTCGTTTCCCTCATGAAGGGCCTTGAACTCGGTACGGATTCCCGCATGAGCCAGGTCATTTCCGAGGAACTCGACATTCCGCAGGAACGGGTCGCCGTTGTTTCGGGCCCCAACCTGGCAATGGAGATCGCGCGCCAGGAACCGACGGCGTCCGTGGTGGCCTGCAGCGACGAAGCTACGGCTGCATCTTTTGCGCTCTACTGCACGGCACCGTACTTCCGCCCCTACACGAGCAACGACGTGGTCGGCGTCGAAATCGGGGGGATCGTGAAAAACGTGATCGCCCTTGCCGTCGGCATCTGCGAAGGCAAGCAAATGGGCGACAACACCAAGGCCTCGGTTATCACGCGCGGGCTCGCGGAAACCTCCCGGCTGGCCCTTGCCCTGGGTGGCGAAGCGCGCACGATGGCAGGTCTTGCCGGGTTGGGGGACCTCGTGGCTACCTGCTCTTCGCCCTTGTCCCGGAACCACACGGCGGGGCGATTGCTCGGCGAAGGTTTGACGCTGGATCAGGTCACCGAGCGCATGACGCAGACGGCGGAAGGCATCAAATCCGGGTACGCTGTCTACGAACTGGCCGGAAAACTCGGTGTCGACATGCCGATTACCGCGGCGGTTGTAGCCGTCCTCGAAGGCAAACTGTCCGTTGATGAACTTGGGCCCAGGCTCCTGGCCCGCTCCCTGAAGTCCGAAGGCGATTACTGACTGTGACCGAAGAACCCCTGTCTGCCGGAACTGCCGGGTCCCCTGGACCTGCCGGAACTGCCGAGTCCGCTAAGTCGGCCGAACATCGGCGGCCCCGCGTCGCCGTGCTCTTCGGCGGCCGGTCCAGCGAGCACGCCGTCAGCTGTGTGACTGCGGCCGGCGTCATGGGCGCCATCGACAAGAGCAAGTACGACGTCGTCCCCATCGGGATAGCCAAGTCGGGGCAGTGGGTGATCCCCTCCGCTGACATCAGCCAGTGGTCGCTGAGCGCCTCGGCCTTGCCTGAGGTCCTGCCTTCGGGAAAGACCGTAACCCTCGCTGAAGTGGGCGGAGCCCACCAATTGATCGTCACGGCACCGAATGCGGTGCCCGAGGAACTGGGCTCCGTGGATGTCGTGTTTCCGCTCCTCCACGGCCCTTGGGGCGAAGACGGCACTATCCAGGGTCTCTTGGAGCTGTCCGACACCCGCTACGTCGGAGCCGGAGTCCTCGCATCCGCCGTCGGCATGGACAAGCATTTCATGAAGGTCGTTTTCGAGGCCGCCGGACTTACGGTGGGACCGTATGTCGCCGTCACTGACCGTGAATGGATTAACGACGCCGAAGCCGTGCGCAAGCGCGTGGACCGCCTCGGGTTTCCGGTCTTCGTGAAGCCGGCCCGCGCCGGTTCCTCGATGGGAATTTCCAAAGTGGACTCGATGGATGATTTGGACGCCGCCATCGAAGAAGCACGGCGGCACGACCTCAAGCTGGTGATCGAGGCCGGCATTGTTGGCCGCGAAATCGAGTGCGCCGTCCTCGAAGGACGGGGTACTGCGGCCCCGCGGACCTCCATGCCGGGGGAAATCGCCGTCGCTCCGGGCGATCACGAGTTCTACGACTTCAATGCCAAATATGTGGAGGACGGCGCGGCAGCCCTTAGCTGCCCGGCCGATATTCCGGATGAGGCGATTGCCCGCGTCCGCGAGCTCGCTGCGGCTGCGTTCGATGCCGTGGGTGCCGAAGGGCTCAGCCGCGTGGACTTTTTCTACACTCCGGACGGCGAACTCATCATCAACGAGATCAACACCATGCCCGGATTCACCCCGAAGAGCATGTACCCGCAAATGTGGGCGGCTTCCGGGTTGGGCTATGCCGAGTTGATCGACGAACTCATCTACTTGGCGCTCAACCGGAAAACCGGCCTGCGCTGATACCAGACTGGGCTGACAACCGGCCTGGCTGCTGGGTTTGCTACTTGCCCGGGGTGCCGGTGGGCAGGTTCTGCAGGAGCTCCGGCTGACCGATGCACTTGCGAACGGCCTTGATTTTCGCCGCGGCAGGGGCCAGATCCGCAAGGACCGTGGCGGAGCTGATCTTGTTCGGGTCCATGAGGATTTCAGTGGCGGGCTCGCGCCCGTACGTGGTCAGGGTCCATACCGGGTTGCCTTCCTTGATGACCCAGTCGACGTCGTTGACGGTGACGCAACGGTCCGTGGTGGGTCCGGGCACGTTGACGCCGCAACGCAGGATCAACACCGACGGATCGCCCCATGCCGCCGTCGCCTGGCTGTTGGTCTTCCGCAGGGCGGCGTCTCCGATGGTGTCCGGGAGCGACACCATCATGGGTGCACAGGCAGCATTTGCGGCATCGGCCGCGGGCTTGACGTCGACGACGGGAGAGCAGGCTGCAAGGGCAAGGACCGAAACCGCCGCGGCTGTCAAGGAACAGAGGGCGCGGACGTACACAGCGGCTTTCGTTTGTTGCATTCATCAAGCCTATCGCGGCTGCGGCAAGCCCCTGGCGCCAAAGCACAGCCCTTTGTTGTCGGCGGTTCGCGATAGCGTAGAGCTGTGTCCATAGAACAACTGACTGTCGGCGAGCTCTCCGAAGGCGAGCTCCTCGCGCGCATCTTTCCGCGCCTGAACCACAGCAGCAGCGTGCTGCTCGGGCCCGGGGACGACGCCGCCGTCGTCGCCGCCCCGGATGGCCGGACCCTTATTTCCATCGACACCCAGACCCAGGACCAGGACTTCCGCCTGGAATGGAACAACGGATACCGGACTACGGGCTATGACGTCGGCTGGAAATCGGCCGCGCAGAATCTCAGCGACATCAACGCGATGGGTGGTACCGCAGTGTCCCTCGTGGTCAGCTTGACCATGCCGCCCGGCACTGCGGTGCAGTGGGTTGAGGACTTCGCGGATGGCCTGACGGCCGGCATCGTCGGTTTGGGGGCTGCTGATTGTTCGGTTGCCGGGGGAGACCTGGGCCGTGGCGGCGAAATCGCGGTGACCGTCGCGGTCGTCGGGACAATGCAGGGACTCCCTGCTGTCTTGCGCTCCGGGGCCCGTCCGGGAGACATCTTGGCCCTCGCCGGAACTGTCGGACGCGCGGCAGCCGGACTGGCCCTGCTCGAAAGCACCATACCCGTAGGCAAGCTAAGCGCTGCCCAGCGCGCACTCATGGACAGCCAGTGCCGGCCGCAGCCGCCCCTTGCTGCAGGACCGCAGGGTGCCAAGGCAGGAGCAACCGCCATGATGGACGTCTCCGACGGTCTTTTGCGCGACGGCGGCCGCCTCGCCGAAGCCAGCGGCGTCGCACTCGACCTCGACCCCGTGGCGCTCAAGGCCCTCGCCGTTCCCTTGGAATCCGCCTCGGCCCCTCTTGGCCTTGATCCGATGGACTGGATACTGGGGGGCGGAGAGGACCATGGCCTGCTGGCGACATTTCCAGCAAATGTACAGCTACCTTCCGGCTTCACTGCGATAGGCTCGATTCAGGCCGTTGCCGAAGGACAGCACAGCGGCGTCCGGATAGCGGGAATGCCCGCTGACACCGCGGGATGGGATCACTTTGCAGACTAAGATTGCCGCCAATACGCACGCCATGAAGCGGTGGCTGGGCAAAGCGGAGACGACGCTCGGGAACCACAGCGACCGTCTCAACGCCATCAACATCTTCCCGGTGGCAGATGGCGACACCGGCACCAACCTCTACCTCACCGTCCGCGCCGCTGCGGCAACGTTCGCCGATCGTTCGGCCGCGGATGAGCCTGTAAACGACGTCGGCGCCGTTCTGGCCTCGGCAGGACGGGCGGCCATGGAGCAGGCCCGGGGTAACTCCGGAACACTCTTCGCTGTCTTCTTGTGCGCGTTGGCTGAGCCCTTGGAGGGGCACACGCGCCTCAGTGCGCCCCTGCTCGCCGCCGCCCTCAACCGGGCCCAGATCCGGGCTTGGTCGGCCTTAAGCGAGCCGGTACCGGGCACCATGCTTTCCGTTCTCGAAGCCGCAGCCAGGGCAGCGGGCGATTGCGATACTGCGCACAACGGCGATGACAGCAACCAAGCGCTGGGGCTGGCCCTTGATGCCGCCGTCAATGCCGCGCTGGATGCAGTAGTGCAAACCGAGGACCAACTCGCTCCGCTACATGCCGCCCATGTGGTGGACGCGGGCGGGGTGGGCATGTTGTTGATCCTGGACTGCCTTCGTTCGGCTGTTCTCGGCGAAGAACTCCAGAATGAGCTCCTGGACGGGCTGCACGGCTACGATTTGCAGGATCCGCACATCCACGCCGGAATGCCTGACGACGACGGCGTCGAGGTCATGTGCACTATCAGCCTTTCACCGCTTGCCGCGGCCACGCTCCGCCAGCGCCTGGACGAACTCGGCGACTCCGTCATCATGAGCCAGGTGGGCAGCGCGAACCCGTCGGGCAGCGCGCCGGGAGGCGCTGACGCACGGGACGCACGGGACGACGACGATGACGATGACGACGCCGCGGAAGCGAGTTACCGCTGGCGCGTGCATGTCCACGTTCCGGAAGCTGAACCTGCCGTGGCCGTGATCCGCTCACTCGGCGACCCCACCGACATCTCCGTCAGCCAGCTCTCGATGCCGCGCGACCCAGGCCTTCCGGCAGGCCAGCACGGGCATGAATACTGAGCTCCACCTTCCCCTCGAGCGGAGGATCGGCAAACGCTCCGCGTCCGTCATCGGGAAGCACCTTGGCCTGCACACTGTCGGGGAGCTCCTGAACTATTTTCCCCGCCGTTACCTGAGCCGCGGGGAGCTGACGCCCATCAGCAAACTGCCGTTGGATGAAGAGGCCACCCTCATCGCCAGGGTCCTGTCCAATTCAACCCGGCAAATGCGTGCAAGGCGGGGATCGCTGACGGACGTCGTGGTCACGGACGAGGCCAGCGGCGAGCAGATCCCCGGCACCCTTAAAATCAGCTTCTTCAACGGCTTCCGTGCCCGCGCTGAGCTTCAGCCGGGGCGCCGGGTGATGTTCTCCGGCAAGGTCAGCCGCTACGGTGGATCCTTGGGCATGACCAACCCGGACTTCATGCTGCTCGACGAGGACCCGGAACTGGCCGGTTCCGTCGATCCGGAAAAGCTGGCGGCCATGCCCATTCCCGTGTATCCGGCCACAGCCAAGCTCACCAGTTGGTCCATCCACAAGGTCATCACCACGCTCCTGGACACCATCGATGTGGACAACATCGAGGATCCGCTCCCTGCTGAAATCGCGTCCCGGGAGAAATTCCTGGGGGTGGGGGAAGCGTACCGGTTGATCCATTCACCGGAAACGGCGGCAGACTGGCAGCGTGCCCGCGACCGGTTCCGCTACCAGGAAGCACTGGTCCTGCAGACTGCGCTGGCGCGCCGCCGGGCCCAGCTGGCTGCCGAAGAGGCCACCGCTCGTCGACCAGTGCCCGGGGGCCTCCTTGCTGCCTTCGACCGGCAGCTGCCGTTCACGCTGACTGCCGGCCAGGCCGCGGTCGGAAAGACGCTTTCCCACGAGCTGGCACAGGACTCGCCGATGAACCGCCTGCTGCAGGGCGAAGTTGGTTCCGGAAAAACGATCGTGGCGTTGCGGGCCATGCTGCAAGTGGTGGATGCCGGCGGACAGGCGGCACTGCTTGCCCCCACGGAGGTCCTCGCGGCACAGCACTTCGATTCCATCCGGAGGACCCTGGGCCCGCTTGCCCGCGACGGTTTGTTCGGAGGCGCAGGAATGCTGGGCGGGGCCGGGTTGTTGGACAGTGACCCCGGGGGCGGCCCCGGATCGGTCCAGGTCGCCTTGCTGACAGGCTCCATGCCGACCGCTGCCCGCAAGCAAGCCATGCTGGACGCGGCCTCGGGCAACGCAGGCATTGTGATCGGCACCCACGCGCTGCTCAGTGACAAGACCTCGTTCCAGGATCTCGGCCTGATCGTGGTGGACGAGCAGCATCGCTTTGGGGTGGAACAGCGCGACGCCCTGCGTGCCAAAGCCAACCGGCCGCCCCACCTGCTGGTGATGACCGCCACCCCGATTCCGCGCACCGTTGCCATGACGGTCTTCGGCGACTTGGAAACGTCGGTGTTGGACGAGCTCCCTGCCGGCCGGGCGCCCATCTCCACCCACGTCGTCGGGCTCGCGGAAAACCCGGGCTGGGCGGGCCGGATCTGGAAACGCTCGCGGGAAGAGATCGACGCAGGCCACCAGGTGTACGTGGTATGTCCCAAGATCGGAGACGACGACGACGGCGACTTCAGCCCGGGCGAAGCGGAACCAAGCGACGCCGAACTTTCGGAGGAGGGCCCCGCGAGGGAGCTTGCTTCGGTGACCGCCGTCGTCGAAACGCTCAGCCAGGAGCCGGCCCTCCGCGGCGTGCGGGTGGAGCCTCTCCACGGACGGCAGGACCCGGCACTCAAGTCCGAAACCATGGCCTCGTTCACCGCCAACCAGACCCAGTTACTGGTGTCCACCACGGTCATCGAGGTGGGGGTGGACGTCCATAACGCCACGCTGATGGTGATCCTTGATGCCGACCGCTTCGGTATTTCGCAGCTCCACCAGTTGCGTGGAAGGGTGGGCCGCGGCGGTCTTCCAGGCACATGCCTGCTGGTCACGACGCTCGAGCCCGGCCATCCAAGCCGCAGGCGCCTCGATGCTGTTGCGTCCACTACGGACGGGTTCGAACTTTCCCAGGAAGACCTCAAGCTGCGCCGCGAAGGCGATATCCTGGGCGCCTCGCAATCCGGTGGGCGTTCGACGCTTAAGCTGTTGCGGGTCCTGGAGCATGAGGACGTGATCGCCCGCGCCCGCACCGACGCCCAGCGGCTCGTCGCGGACGATCCCGGGTTGGCGGGCCAACAGGCCCTGGCCGCCGCGATTGACGAATACCTAAACCCCGAAAAGGAGGCGTTCCTTGAACGCGGCTAAGGAATCCGCACCTGTTGGCACGCGTGTGTGTGCCGCCCCGGGAGGTGGACGGTGAGCCGGGTCATTGCCGGCGTGGTCGGCGGCAATCCGCTGGTCAGCGTCCCGGGAATCGCCACCAGGCCCACGACGGACCGCGTCAAGGAGGCCTTGTTCTCGCGCCTTGAGGCCCTCGACGCCATCGACGATGCCCGGGTCCTGGATCTTTATGCGGGTTCGGGATCGCTCGGCATCGAAAGTGCCAGCCGGGGCGCGCGCTCGGCCGAACTCGTAGAATCCGACGCACGCGCCTCCGAGGTCTGCCAGCGAAACGCGGACATGGCCAACGAGGTGCTGGGACGCAGGATTGTCGCCGTCCGCCGTTCGAAAGTGGAGTCCTTCCTGGAACGCGCGGCGGATGACGTCCTCTGGGACCTGGTGTTCCTCGATCCGCCCTATCCTTTGGATGAGCCTTCCCTCAAGGCTGTCCTCGCCAAGCTCGCCTTCCACCTGGATGAAGGCGCGGTGGTCGTCGTCGAGCGTTCCTCGCGGTCCCCGGAACCGGACTGGCCGGACACCCTCGAACGGTTTGCCGACAAGAAGTACGGCGAAACCAAGCTCTGGTTCGCCGAACCCGTCTAACGGATCCCTCGCGGGAGATCCGGCGCTAGCAGATAGTCGGCGCTAGCCCGATAGCCGGTCCAGCTCCACTCCGCTCAGCACCGCCGCGGGGTGCGGCCCGCGGGCGAGGAGTTCCGCCGTCCAACCGGCCGGCCACGGCCGGCGCGTCCCCACCAGGATGATGTTGCCGGGGTACCGGCCGGCGAACATGCCGGCCTCGGCGAAGGCCGCGACGTCGGGCATCGCCCGACGCATCGCGGCGACCTGGCTGCGCACCAGGGTCAGGGCGGCCTCGTCTCCGACATTGACGATGAGCACCCCGTCGGGCCGGAGCCGCGCCGCGGCCTCTTCGTAGAACTCCTGGCAGGCAATATGGGCCGGAGCCTCGGGACCGGAGAAGATGTCCAGGATCACGACGTCGAACGTGAGTTCCGCGGGCAGCCCGGCGAGGGTTTCGCGTGCGTCGCCGATATGCGTCTCCAAGCGGGTGCCGTCCGGCATGGGCAACTTCTGCAGCACGAAGTCGAGCAATTCACGTTCGAGTTCGACGGCGTGCTGTTCCGAACCGGGCCTCGTCGCCTCGATGTAGCGGGCCAGGGTCAAGGCCCCGGCGCCGAGATGCAGGGCAGTGATGGCTTGCCCGCCTGGCGCGAGCAGATCCACCACGTTGCCGATCCTGCGCAGGTACTCGTAGAAGATTTCCGCGGGATGCGCGAGATTGACGTGGGATTGCTCGGCGTCGCCGATGCGCATGATGTAGGCGCCGTCAATCAGCGTGTCGGCTTCGATCGCGGCATGTTGGCCGGTGGTCCGAAGGAAACGCCGTCCCTCGTGATTTTGCCCGGTCGACACAGTCAGAGCTTGTCCCTCAAGGTGGCCAGCCTGGCGGCAGCTTCCTCCAATACTTCGGTCTTCTTGCAGAACGCGAATCGGAGAAGGCTCCGCGTCCTCTCCGCGCCCTCCGGGTGGCAAAACACGGGAACAGGGATGGCGGCCACTCCAACGAGCCCCGGCAGCCTCCGTGCCAAGTCAACGGAATCGCTGATGCCGAGGGGCGCCGTGTCGACGTTGATGAAGTATGTTCCTTGCGGCGTGTAGACGCCGAAGCCTGCGGCCTGCAGTCCCTCGGCCAGGATGTCCCGTTTGTGCTGGAGGGTGGACGCAATGCCGGTGTAGAACTCATCAGGCAGGGCAAGTCCTACGGTGATCGCACTTTGGAAAGGGGTGCCGGAACTGTAGCTGAGGAATTGTTTGACGGTGCGGATCGCCGCCACAAGGCGGGCCGGTCCACTGAGCCAGCCGATCTTCCAGCCCGTGAACGAGAACGTCTTGCCCGCCGAGGAAATCGTGACAGTCCGTTCGGCCGCTCCGGGGATGCTGGCGACCGGAAGGTGCTGCACACCGAAGGTGAGGTGCTCGTAGACTTCATCGCTGAGGATCACGGCATCGTATTTCCGGGCGAGCTCGACGACGCGTTCGAGCACCTCGCGCGGGAAGACCGCACCCGTGGGATTGTGCGGGTTGTTGAGGAGCACAACCTTGGTGCGCTCACTGAATGCCGACTCCATGGCATCCACGTCCGGGAGGAAGTCCGGTGCCAACAGGGGAGCGGTCACATGCTTGGCGCCGGCAAGTCCGATGATGGCTCCGTAGGAGTCATAGAAGGGCTCGAAGGTCAGCACCTCGTCGCCGGGTTCGATGAATGCGAGCAATGAGGCCGCGATGGCTTCAGTGGCCCCGGTGGTCACAATGACCTCGGTCTGCGGGTCCGGGGTCAGTCCATAGAAGCGTTCCTGGTGTGTGGCAATGGCTTCGCGGAGTTCAGGGATGCCTTTGCCCGGTGCGTACTGGTTGGCTCCCGCCGTAATGGCTGCCTGCGCGGCTGCCTTGATTTCCGACGGCCCGTCCTCGTCCGGAAACCCCTGGCCCAGATTGATGGCGCCGGTGGATATTGCCAAGGTGGTCATCTCTTCGAAGATGGTCACTCCGAGGCTGCCGTCGGCCGAAAGCAGGTTTGCTCCGCTGGCGGCTCGTTGCCAAGGGGCAACGGTCGTGTTCTCGCTGAGAGAGGCCGGGCTAGTCACTGTGGGGCTGCCTTCCTGGGGTGCTGGCTTCCGGCTCGTCCGGCCCGCCGTTTCAGCCATGGTAACGCCATAGTGCCCGCCGCCCGGGATGCGGTAGGTTCGAACCATGAGACGCGCAGTGTGCCCTGGCTCCTTCGACCCTATCCACAACGGACATCTGGAAGTCATCGCCAGGGCCGCCGGCCTGTTCGATGAAGTCGTCGTCGCGGTGTCCACCAACTACGCGAAGAAGTACCGCTTCAGCCTCGAAGAACGCATGGACATGGCCCGGCAGACCCTTGCTTCCTTGCGGGGCATCATCGTGGAGCCCATGGGCGAGGGACTGCTGGCCGAATACTGCAGGCACCGGGGAATTTCGGCGATCGTCAAGGGCCTGCGCTCGTCCTCGGATTTTGACTACGAACTTCCGATGGCCACCATGAACCGCCAATTGTCCGGCGTCGAGACCGTCTTTCTTCCGGCGGAGGCCCATTACCTGCATTTGTCCTCCACGCTCATCAAGGAAATCTTCCTCCTCGGCGGCGACGTCTCCGATTTCGTGCCTAAATCGGTGCTCAAGAGGCTCCTCGCTGGCGGGTCGGCGGCGGAGCAGTCCCGCAACGGGTAAGCTGGATCGGTACCTCGGGCAGAACGCGTTGTAATTGACCCGGTTTGAGTCAGCTCGCGCGTTCAGGCTAAGATGGTACGTCGGTCATATGTTCTACAGGAGTTCTCATTAAGCGAGATGCAAGTTCGCCTTTGACGCTGGACGTCAAGGACCTCGGACGTAGTCCAGGCAGCATGCGGACGCTCACGGAACATGTACCCGCGCCAAGTGACCTTGGCGTGGCACTCATTGGCGTTCAGGAAGGCTCGGATATCGAGCTCGACCTGAGGCTTGAGGCCGTACACGAAGGAATTCTGGTATCTGGAACCGTGTTCGCTGAAGTCAAGGGCGAATGCGGACGATGCCTGGATCCCCTTGCGTATGACCTTGAGGTCAATGTGCAAGAACTTTTCTTCTATGAGGGCGTCGAGCTTTCGGACGAAGAAGACGATGAAGAGCAACGTCGAGTCGAGCACGATCTAATCGATCTTGAACCGGTGTTGCGGGACGCGGTTGTAACCACGCTGCCGTTCCAGCCGGTGTGCCGGGAAGACTGCCAGGGCCTTTGCTCAATATGCGGAGTGCGTCTGGAAGACGAGCCGGGGCACCACCACGAGGACCTGGATCCTCGCTGGGCTGCCCTAGCTGAACTGGCTAAGACCGACCGGCAAACTGATTAGTAAGTGTTGACTAAAAGAGAAATGAGATAGCCGTGGCTGTTCCCAAGCGGAAAATGTCTCGCGCAAATACACGCGCCCGCCGTGCCCAGTGGAAGGCAACTGCCCCCAACTTGGTCAAGACCATCGAAAACGGACAGGTTGTTTACAGCCTGCCGCACCAGGCAAAGGTCGTCACTGACTCTGCCGGGACTGCGCTGTTCCTTGAATACAAGGGCCGCAAGGTCGCAGACGTCTAAATCCGCCACAAGGCTGACAAAGGATGTCTTCAACTGAAGAGCTTCTGAAGCGTCTCGGTGTCTCCATTGACGCCGAGACGCTTCGTCTTGCTCTGACACATCGTTCATACGCGTATGAAAACGGCGGGATTCCCACCAATGAGCGCCTCGAATTCCTGGGCGACTCCATCCTGGGCTTCTCCGTGACTGATTCGCTCTACCGCGACAACCCGGAACTGCCGGAAGGCGAACTCGCGAAGCGACGCTCCGCCGTCGTCAGCACCCGCGCCTTGGCGGGTATCGGCAGGGACCTGGGCATCGGCGAATTCATCTACCTCGGGCAGGGCGAAAGGCTCACCGACGGCAAGAACAAGTCTTCAATTCTTGCGGACACCATGGAAGCGCTCATCGGTGCCACGTATCTTTCCAACGACATTGAGACCGCGCGGCAGCTCGTCATGCGGCTCGTTGGTCCCTTGCTGAAGGACGCCGCAGCCCTCGGGGCCGGCACCGACTGGAAGACCAGCATGCAGGAGCTTGCCGCGAGCCGGCAGCTCGGGTCCATCTACTATGCTGTCGAAGGCTCCGGTCCGGACCACGCGCGCAGCTTTGAGGCAGTGCTCCAGATCGGGGGCACCGCTTACGGCAAAGGCACGGGCCACTCCAAAAAGGAAGCCGAGCAGGAAGCCGCCGCGGATGCGTGGCGCACCCTTAACAGCAAAGTCACACTGAACAGCAAGGTCACACTGAACAGCAGGGCCGACTCCCCGGCTGATCCTGCGCACAGCGCCTGACTCCACATGCCGGAACTGCCCGAAGTCGAAGTGGTCCGTCGCGGCCTGGCACGTTGGGTGCGCGGCCGGACCATTATGTCCGTGGAAGTCCTTGACCCCCGTTCCATCCGCCGCCACTCGTTGGGCGCGGAAGATTTTATCGGCAACCTTGAGAACTCCACGGTTCTGGATGTCGTCCGCCGGGGTAAGTTCCTGTGGATGCCCCTGCGCACCGAGGAACCCCGCGGGCCGGGCGGCACCGGCGAGGCGATGCCCGGCGTCGCCCTGATGGCGCACCTGGGCATGAGCGGACAGCTCCTCATGCAGGAGCCCTGGGTTCCCGATGAGAAGCACCTCAAAGTCCGTCTCCGCCTCAGCAGTTCCGACGGCATGCCCGGGGAGCTGCGCTTTGTGGACCAACGGATCTTCGGCGGACTGTTTGTGACGTCCCTCGTACCGACGTCCGACGGCGGTCCGGGCGGCCAGGGCGAGACGCCCCTTCCGGAAATTGCCGAGGAAGCCTCGCACATCGCCCGCGATCCGCTGGATCCGCACTTTTCCTTTGACGAGTTCTACCGCAGGGTCAAAGCCCGGAAAACAGGGCTCAAGCGTGCCCTGTTGGATCAAGGTGTCATCTCCGGGATCGGCAACATCTACGCCGATGAAGCCCTCTGGCGGGCCAGGCTCCACTATGCCAGGCCGACAGACACCCTAAAGCGGGCCGATGCGCTAAGGGTGATCGACGCCGCGAAGGAAGTCATGAGCGACGCCCTCGCCGCCGGCGGGACGAGCTTTGATTCGCTTTACGTCAATGTCAACGGAGATTCGGGGTACTTTGCCCGGTCCTTGGATGCCTATGGCCGGGCGGGCGAGCCGTGCAGGCGTTGTTCCGCTGTTGGACTTCCGGGTGTGATCAAACGCGAACAATTCATGAACCGCTCCTCGTACAGTTGCCCCATCTGCCAGCCGAAGCCGCGCAACGGCCGCTGGTAGCAGCCCGGAAACCCCGGACGGGCACGTAAAACAGGTAGTACTACGCTACTCAATTCCTCCCGCCCGGTGACAGACTGCCGCCATGGAAGCCACGGCTGCCGGGATCGCCGGACGCCACGGGTTAGGAGACGAGGGAACGGGCGGCCTGTGTACATCTCGATGGCTGACCGCGCCGGCGGCAAAACGGACCCGGCCCCAGCAGGCGCGGAACTGCCGGCCGGTCCGGGGGTCGCTTTCAGGTTGTCGCCTGTCATCCTCTGGCTCGGAATCGTCAGCATGGCCACGGATATTTCCTCCGAGTCCGTCTCGGCCATCCTCCCGCTGTATGTCACGGGTTTCCTAGGCCTGTCCACCATCGCTTACGGGTTCATTGACGGGCTCAACCAGGGCGCCAGCGCCATTGTGCGAATTGCTGCCGGCTGGGCATCCGACCGCACCGGGCACCCGAAGCGGGTGGCCGTGGCCGGCTATGGGCTGTCCATGCTGGCACGGGTCGGGCTCTTGTTCGTCGGCGGATTTTGGTCGCTCATCGGGGTCGTCGCCGGTGACCGCATCGGCAAGGGCATCCGCACGGCGCCGCGTGATGCCCTGATCTCGGCTGAAGCCCAGCCGGAACATCTGGCCAAATCTTTCGGCGTGCACCGGATGCTGGACACCATCGGCGCTGCAACGGGGCCGTTGCTGGCGTTCCTGGTCCTCCTCCTGATCCCGAACGGGTTCGGCACGGTCTTCGTTGTGTCACTGGCGTTCGCCGTGATCGGCGTAGCCGTGTTGGTCCTGGTGGTGCCGGACCGGAGGATGCCGCGCGCGGCAGAGGCGCGGACAGGCGCGCGTCCTGCCTTTGGATGGAGGCACCTGAAGGAACCCGGACTCACGAGGCTGCTCGTGACGGCCGGGCTGTTGGCCCTGCTGACTGTGGGGGACGGCTTTATCTACCTGGTCCTGCAGGACCGGGACTCGTTCGCCGTGCAATGGTTCCCGCTCCTCTATGTGGGAACGAATATCTTCTACCTCGTCCTGGCGGTTCCGGTGGGGCGGCTTGCAGATCGCTGGGGCCGGGTCCGGGTGTTCCTCGGCGGCCACCTTGCCCTGCTGGCCTGCTACGTGCTGGCTGCGGCCCCCTTTGCAGGGATCGGTGCTACGGCGGCTTGCCTGATGCTGTTGGGGCTGTTCTACGCCGCCACCGATGGCGTGCTGGCAGCGCTCGCCAGCCGCTTGGTCAGGCCGGAGAAGGTGGCCACCAGCATCGGCGCAGCCCAGACCGTCGTCGCTCTGTGCCGGATGGCGGCCTCAGCGGGTTTCGGGATCCTCTGGTTCGCCATCGGAGCGTCGGCTGCCATGCTGACAGCCGCCGTCGTGTTGGCTGCGGTGCTGGCAGCCACGGCCGTGCTCATGGGCACGTCGCGGAAACCGGCGGCCCTCGCATGACGTCGCGCAGCCGGAAGACGGCTGCAACGCGGCGAGCGGCAATCCCGCCCGCCACCCATGAACGGACCGGCGAATCAGGCGGGCAACGGTTGATGATCAGCAAGCAGCGCCTCATAACGCTGCTTGTCATCACAGTGACGGCCATCTCGGCGGCTGGAATATATGCGGCGCTGGAATTCCAGGGTGCCAAGGAGAGCCAAGCCGCGCCGCCGCCTGTCGAAGTCACCACGTCCGAGGCGTTGCCGGCGGCACCATTCGTTCTCTTCCGCAACACTGCCCCGGGCCAGGGCTTCGGCGAGGCGGCGACGGTACTTTTGACGGATCCGGGTGGCCCGCGGGCACTGGGCGGAATAGCCTGTGACCGGGTCTATGGCACTGCCGAGATGGCGTTCTGCCTGCAGACGAAACACGAGCTGGCTACAAACTTCCAGGCCACGGTGTACGACAGCCGCTGGAAGCAGACGGCCAGCTGGCCTCTTCCAGGCATCCCCAGCAGGGCGCGGACCAATGCCGACGGTTCGCTGCTGGCCTCCACCGTTTTCGTGTCCGGCCACTCATACTCGGCAGCCGGATTCTCAACGGAAACCGTCATCCGGGACCGGTCCGGGCCGGTCAGCGGAAACCTCGAAGGCTTCGCCTTGATCCTGGACGGAAACAGGATCAAGGCCACCGACAGGAACATCTGGGGCGTCACCTTCGTTCCCGGGCAGCCCGATGTTTTCTATGCAACGGCCTCCTCCCAGGGCAAAATCTGGCTGGTAAAGGGCAGCATCGCCGGGCGGACGCTCACTGTGGTCCGCTCGGGGAGCGAATGCCCCTCCGTATCCCCGGACGGCACCCGCATCGCCTATAAGAAGAGTGACAACGGGTCCCTGACCGGCCACCGCCATATCGCCGTCCTGGACCTCGCAAGCGGCAAGGAGACCGTGCTGTCCGAGCAGCAGAGCATCGATGACCAGATTGAATGGCTGGATAACTCCACCCTCCTGTACGGTCTGCCGCGTAACGGCTCTGAAGCCGACAGCGACATCTGGTCGATCAGGACCGACCCGTCCGCGCCGCCTGCCCTCTTCATTGAGCACGCATGGTCTCCTTCAGTTGTCCGGTAGTGCGCCCGGCCGCAGCCAATCCGGGCCATTCGGCGGGAGAGCGGTAGATTTAGGCCGTAAAGCAGCCGCTGCCGCCATTGAAAGAGAACCGAAACACCTTGCATCTGAAAAGTTTGACTGTCCGGGGATTCAAGTCGTTCGCGTCGGCCACGACGTTCGACTTCGAGCCGGGCGTCACCGCAGTTGTCGGCCCCAACGGTTCGGGCAAGTCCAATGTGGTTGACGCGCTCGCCTGGGTCATGGGCGAACAAGGTGCAAAGACCCTGCGCGGCGGCAAAATGGAAGACGTCATCTTCGCCGGCACATCGGGGCGGCCCCCTCTGGGCCGCGCCCACGTTGCCTTGACCATCGACAACGCCGACGGCGCCCTGCCGATTGAATACAGCGAAGTCACCATTTCCCGCACGCTTTTCCGGACCGGCGGATCCGAGTATGCCATCAACGGCTCGCCATGCCGCCTCCTGGACATCCAGGAATTGCTCTCGGATTCAGGCCTTGGCCGGGAGATGCATGTGATCGTGGGGCAGGGGCAGTTGGACCGTGTCCTGCATGCGACCCCCGAAGACCGCCGGGGATTCATTGAAGAAGCGGCAGGCATCCTCAAGCACCGGCGTCGCAAGGAAAAGACCGTCCGCAAGCTGGAAGCCATGCAGGCGAACCTGCAACGCCTTGGCGACCTGACGGCGGAAATCCGCCGTCAACTCACGCCGCTGGGCAAACAGGCCGAAGTGGCCCGTCGCGCCCAGACCGTGCAGTTCGACGTCCGTGACGCCAAGTCCAGGCTGTTGGCCGATGATCTCGTCCAGCTCACCAGTGCGTTGCAGAAGGACGTCGCCGACGAGGCCGCGTTGAAAGAGCGCCGCGAGGTAGTTGAAGCGGAGCTCGGCGCAGGCCGTCAACGGCAGATCCGTCTTGAGCAACTCGCCGCCGAGGCCACACCCAGGCTCAATGCGGCCAGGGACAACTGGTACCAGCTGTCGGCCACCAGGGACCGGCTGCGCGCCCTGGGATCGCTCGCCACCGAGCGCCGCCGCCTCCTCGGCGCCTCGGATGCCGCCCCGGATTCAGGCCGGGACCCGGACCACCTGGACCGGCAGGCCGCGCGCGTCCGGCAGGAACAGACGGAGCTTGAGCACGACGTCCTGGCGAAGCAAGCCGCGCTACTGGAGTCCACGGCGGCCAGACAGGAAGCCGAGAACCTGGCCGCGGCCGAGGACAAACGCCTGACGGCCGTGTTGCGGGCGGCAGCCGATCGCCGTGAGGGCCTCGCGAAACTCGTAGGTCAATTGGCTGCCGCACGCTCCCGGGCTGAGGCGGCCGAGGCTGAGCGGGACAGGCTCAGGGAATCGCTGACCGCTGGCGAGGAGCGCCGCCGGCACGCACAAAGTGAGTTTACGGCCCTTGAGTCACAAGTGGCCGGCGTCGAAGACGGCGAAGAAAGCCTCGACGCCGAATACGAGGAAGCCTGCGCGCTTCTTGACGGGATCAACGCCGAAATCGAAGCGCTGAAAGCTGCCGAACGCGATGAAGTCCGCGAACGCGATGCACTTACCGCCCGCCGCGACGCCTTGCAGCTTGGACTCAACCGCAAGGATGGTTCGTCGCGGCTTCTGTCCTCGGACCACCCCGGAGTGCTCGGTTCGCTGGCTTCCTTCCTGACGGTGGAGCCCGGGTATGAGACTGCCGTGGCCGCGGCACTTGGGAGTGCCTCCGACGCCGTCGTGGTGGCGGACAGCGCCGGGGCCGTCGCCGCGATGCAACTGTTGAAGGACGCCGACGCCGGACGCGCCTCGCTTTTGGTGGCAGGCGGGGTATCCTCAGCGGGCCCGGAGCTTGGCCCGCAGGAATTGCCGATGCTGCCTGACGGCGCGCGCTGGGCCGCCGAGCTGGTGGCGGCTGACGCTCCCGAAGCGAGCGGCGCAAGGACAATCCTCGCGTCCACCGCCGTCGTCGAGGACTTGCACGCCGCGGCGAGCCTCATTGCCGGCAACCCGACGCTCACTGCGGTGACCCGCGAGGGCGACGTCTTCAGGGCCCTGACGGTGGAGGGTGGATCGGCCACGGCACCGTCGCTCCTTGAGGTCCAAGCGGCAGTGGACGACGCCGACACCCGGCTCCAGGCACTCACCGCCAGTCTTGAGCGGGGAAAGTTTGCCCTGGCTGGAGCCGAAGCGCGCCGGGCCGATGCCCAGGAACGGGCGAACGCGGCGCTGGACAAACTCCACGACTCGGATGCCCGCCTGGCTGCCGTCGCGGAAAGGCTTGGCCACCTGAATTCACAGTTGCGCAGCGCCGTCGCGGAACGCGATCGAATGGCGGAGTCCCTGGCCAAGGCCGAACTGAACATCGCCGTGGCACAGGAATCCCTTGAGCTTGCGGCGGAACGGCTGGCCGCGGCAGAAGAAGCCCCCCAGGAAGAAGAGCCTTCCACGGAGCACCGCGATGCCTTGGCCAGGGCCGCCAGCGAAGCCCGGTCCCGTGAGATGGAGGCCAGGCTGGGCTTGCGCAGTGCCGAGGAACAACTCGCCGCAACCAGCAACCGGGCGGTATCCCTCGAACGGGCTGCCGCGAGCGAACGGCGGGCACGCGAGGAAGCGGCGCGCCGGGCCATGCGCCGCAAAGCCCAAGCCGAGCGGGCCTCCGCCGTCGCTTCCGCCGTCGAACAGGCTGTGCGTTTCGTTGACGTGTCAGTGGACCTGGCCGCCCGCGCCCGTGACCTTGCCGAAGCCGTCCGGGAGCAGCGCGAAAAGGAACTCGGCGAGGTCCGGAGCAGTAACGAGGCATTGGCCCTGGAGCTGGCGGGACTGACGGATTCCGTCCACCGCGACGAACTCGCCCGGGCCCAGCAAAGGCTCAGGATCGAAGCGTTGGAAACCCGCGCCATCGAGGAGCTCGGCCTGTCAGCTGAACAACTCGTGGCCGACTTCGGTCCGGAGCGGCCCGTTCCCGTGCCCGCCGCTACCGTGGACAAATGGGCGGAACTCCGCGCACCGGTGGACGAGGACGGAAACACCATTGTCGAGGGTGTTCCCTTTGTCCGCGCCGAGCAGGAGAAACGGCTCCGCAAAGCCGAACGCGACCTCGCAGCCCTTGGCAAGGTGAACCCCCTGGCGCTCGAGGAATTTGCCGCACTTGAGGAACGCCACCAATTCCTGAGCACGCAGCTGGAAGACCTCAAGTCCAGCCGCAAGGACCTTTTGGACATCATCAAGGAAGTGGACAACCGCGTCCAGCAGGTTTTTGCCGAGGCCTTCGCGGATACCTCCAAGCAATTCGACCACGTCTTTGCGCGGCTCTTCCCCGGCGGGGAGGGCAAATTGGTGCTGACAGACCCCGATGACATGCTGACCACCGGCATCGAAGTGGAAGCAAGGCCTGCCGGCAAGAAGATCAAGCGGTTGTCCTTGCTTTCCGGTGGCGAACGGTCGCTGACGGCTGTCGCGTTGCTCGTGGCGATTTTCAAGGCGCGGCCTTCGCCGTTCTATGTCATGGATGAAGTCGAAGCCGCGCTGGACGATACGAATCTGGGCAGGCTCATCACGATATTCGAAGAGCTGCGGGAGTCCAGCCAGCTGATTGTCATTACGCACCAGAAGCGGACCATGGAAGTTGCCGACGCCCTCTACGGAGTGACAATGCGGGGCGACGGCGTGTCCACTGTCATCAGCCAGAGGCTCGGTGCCGAGGTCTAGCTTTGTGAGAAGCTAGGGGAGTGAACGATCTCCTCCCCATTATTTTGTCCATTGTCGCTGCCATCGTGGTGGTCGGAGGGCTGATTCCTGTCCTGCTCAAGGCGCGGAAGTCCTCCTCGACTTACGCTGGAACGCGCGACGCCAACGATCCCGTCGACAGGGCGACGGCAGGCGGCGGAACGATCGTCGACGAGGCCCCCGGGACCGCACCGGACCGCACGTCGCCCGGACCCGTCGTCGAACCCTCCGACCTTGCCGTACCGGAGACCGACGTTCAGGACGACGCCGCGGGACTGGAAGTCATCCAGGTGGAGACACCTGCGCCTGTCGAGGGCCGCCTCAACCGGCTTCGGGCGCGATTGGTCAAGTCCAACAGCATTCTCGGCAAGGGACTCCTGGCCCTGCTTTCGAGCGACAAGATCGACGAAAATGTCTGGGACGAAGTCGAAGAGACACTCCTTCTTGCCGACCTCGGCACCGAGCCCACCATGCAGTTGGTTGATGCTTTGCGTGCACGCGTAAAGGTCCAAGGCACCCGGAGCCCGGAGGACGTCAAGGCACTCCTGCGCGAGGAACTCATCAAACTCGTGGACCCCACGATGGACCGCAGCCTGAACGTGGACCGCAAGGGAGCCCACCCGGCAATCATGATCGTCGTCGGCGTCAACGGGGTCGGCAAGACCACAACGGTCGGCAAGCTGGCGCGGGTTCTTGTCGCCGAAGACAAGGACGTCCTGTTGGGCGCAGCAGACACCTTCCGTGCAGCGGCTGCGGAACAGCTTGCCACGTGGGGCCAGCGAGTCGGAGTCGCAACCGTCCGGTCGCACGTCGTCGGGGCAGACCCGGCTTCTGTCGCCTATGAAGCCGTCAAGGCCGGCATTGAGCAGGAAGTGGATGTCGTGATGATCGACACCGCGGGCCGCCTGCAAAACAAGGTCGGCCTCATGGACGAGCTGAGCAAGGTCAAGCGCGTCATCGAGAAACTGGCCGAGGTGGACGAAGTCCTGCTGGTACTCGACGCGACCACCGGCCAGAACGGCCTCAACCAGGCCAAGGTCTTCTCCGAAGTAGTCAACATCACGGGAATCGTGCTCACGAAGCTCGACGGCACAGCGAAGGGCGGGATCGTCGTCGCGATCCAAAAGGCCCTCGGTGTGCCGGTCAAGCTCGTTGGCCTCGGCGAAGGCGCGGACGACCTTGCGCCGTTCGAAGCCGAAGCCTTCGTCGACGCCCTGCTGAACTAGCTGCATCCTCCCAAGTAGCTCGCAGTTGATGTCGTTTTCGGCCCTGAAAACGACATTAACTGCGAGTCAGTTGGGTGTGTCGATGCGTTCGGGGCCGGGCTGCATCGGCTCGCGCGCCGTGGACCAGCCGACGGCGGCGAGCAGGAGGATGCCTCCGGTTGCGCCGAATGCCCAGCCGTAGCCAAGTCCATCGGCCAGCAGGCCGACCAGGACGGGGCCGACGATGGCTCCGGCGTCGGAGGCCATCTGGAAAACTGCCAGCACCTTGCCGCCGGAGCGGCCACGACCGATGATGTCCCCGACGGCGGCCTGCTGGGCCGGGTTCAGCAGGCCGGAGCCGAAGCCTGCCGCGGCAGACGCGGCGAAAAACGCGGGAAGATTGCCGGTCAACCCGATGCTGGCGGTGGCCACGCCGGTGACGAACAATCCCAACAGCATCATGGGCTTGCGGCCGAAACTGTCAGCCATCCGGCCGGAGAAGGTCAGCGCCAGCGCGTTTCCCCCTGCAAACACGGCCAGCGCCCAACCCGCCGAGGCCGATCCGCCCGCCAGCACAGCCACCGCGAACAAGGGCACGGTAGCCATGCGCACGCCGAAGGTCGCCCAACCGTTGCTGAAACTGGAGAACAGGGCGGCCCGGTAGGCAGAATCGCCCAGGGCCTCCTTCATGCGCATTGCCGGCCCCGCCGCGCCGCCTTTCTTTGCCGTGTTTGAACTGCCGGTGAGCTGAGTGCGCACCACCAACGCTGCCAGGACCAGTGCGCCCGCGTACGCAAGGAACGGGACGCGCAGGCCGAAGCCGGCCAGCAGCCCGCCCACCACGGGCCCCAGGACGCTGCCCACCAGGAAGGCGGAGGCGTACGCGCCGGAAACCCGTCCACGGCTTTCCGGAGGCGCGAGCCTGATCAACAGGCCCATCGCCGCAACAGTGAACATCACGGAACCGGCTCCGCCAAGGCCCCGGAAGACCAGCAGCTGCCAATAGTTCTGGGCGAAAGCGCAGGCCGCCGTCGACGCCGCCACAATCAGCAAACCTGCAATGTAGACCGGACGCTCGCCGAAGCGGCCCATCAGGGCACCCCCGGCCGGAGCGAACACCAGGCGCATGAAGGCGAAAATGCTCACGATCACCGCGGCTGCCGTTGCTCCGACGTCGAAAGTCGTGGCGAACTGGGGGAGCACGGGCGCGACGAGGCCAAAACCCAATGCAATCAGGAACGCTGCCGCCAACATCACCTTGATATCCCGTGGCATTGCAGCCTTCGCGGCCCTCGCTCCTTGATTGGCGGGGGTTTCGGGGCTTGCGGTCATGGTGTCGGGGTCCTCTGGGTAGCGGGAACGCGGGGAAAGTGGAACTGACGAAACATATCCGTAACAAGGGTGATATGCACCATTTACGTTCGAGAAGTTCTTGTAACAGCCCCGCAATCTAAAACCTTCGCAGGTGAAACACTGCCCCGCAAAACTCTTACCTAGAACGCAAATGCGTTGGGACAGGCGGCAAAGTCCGCAACAAAGAGCAGAGAGGACGTAGACCATGGAATTCAGCGCCGGTCTCGTTTGGCTCCTGGTCGCGTCAGCCTTCGTGCTGTTCATGACCCCGGGCCTGGCATTCTTCTATGGCGGCATGACCCGTGCCAAGGCCGCCCTGAACATGATGATGATGAGTTTCATCGCCATCGGCACAGTGACCATCGTCTGGGTCTTGTGGGGCGCATCGATGTCCACGAGCAACACGGACAACTTCTTCCAGCTCTTCGCAAACCCGTTCAGCCACTTCGGTCTGCACAACTTCACGGATCCCGCCGACCTCCTGAAGGTTGGCTACGCGGCCACCTTCGCGATCATCACCGTGGCCCTGATCTCCGGTGCCATCGCGGACCGTGCCAAGTTCTCCGCCTGGACGCTCTTCACCCCGATCTGGGCCACCCTGGTCTACGCCCCCATGGCTTACATGGTGTGGGGCGGCGGCCTCTTCTCCAAGGACGGCTGGTTCGGCCAGACGTTCGCCCCCGTCATCGACTTTGCCGGTGGCACCGTGGTGCACATCAACGCCGGTGTGGCCGGCCTGATCCTCGTCCTGATCATCGGCAACCGCAAGGGCTTCGGCAAGGACCCGAACCACCGCCCGCACAACGTGCCCCTGGTCATGCTCGGTGCGGCAATCCTCTGGTTCGGCTGGTTCGGCTTCAACGCCGGTGCGGCAGCAACCGTGGAGCAGGCGGGCCTCATCTGGATCAACACCCTGACCGCTCCGGCAGCGGCCATGCTCGGCTGGCTTATCGTGGAGCGCATCCGTGACGGCCACCCCACGTCGCTCGGAGCTGCTTCGGGTGTCGTCGCCGGTCTGGTTGCCATCACCCCGGCTTGTGCCAACGTTTCCCCGCTCGGCGCCATCGCCCTCGGTGTTGCAGCCGGCGTTGCCTCGGCCCTCGCCGTCGGCCTGAAGTTCAAGCTCGGCTACGACGACTCCCTGGATGTCGTCGGCGTCCACCTCGTGTCCGGCATCATCGGCACGGTGGCCATCGGCTTCCTCGCCACCCCGACCCAGGGTGCAGCCGGCCTGTTCTACGGCGGCGGTACTACCCAGCTGGTTGCACAGTCCCTTGCGGCGCTTTGCTCGATCGTCTTCACCGGCGTCATGACCTTCATCATCGCCTACCCGATCCACAAGCTCATGGGCTTCCGCATCTCCGAACGCCAGGAGATCGCCGGTGCAGACCTCAGCCTGCACGCCGAAACGGCATACGAGTTCGGCGTCGGCGGCCACGGCGGAAGCTTCCAGCCCCTTCACGACCTCATCACGGGCAAGGTACCGTCCGAAGCAGCTGACGAAGCATCCGTATCAGGCAAGGAGAGTGTCCAGGCATGAAACTCATCACGGCGATCGTCCGCCCGGAGAAGCTCGACGCCATCCGCGAGGGGCTAGAAGCATACGGGGTACAGGGACTGACGGTCAGCGCGGCCAGCGGCTACGGCCGGCAGCGCGGTTACACCGAGGTGTACCGCGGGGCCGAGTACAACGTGGACCTGCTTCCCAAGATCCGCGTGGAGGTCCTGGCCACGGACGAGCAGGCAGACGACATCCTCGATGTCCTGATTGCTTCCTCCAATACCGGCCGTGCCGGTGATGGCAAGGTCTGGACCGTGGACGTCTACGAAGCCGTCCGTGTGCGCACGGGCGAGCGGGGCGCAGCAGCAATCTAAGGCACCAACGCAAAAGAGGGGCCGGGTACCTGCAAAGGTACCCGGCCCCTCTTGCGTGCGCGCTTCCGAAGGAGTGTGGGCCGGCCGGGCTAGCCCCCGACGGCGGTGGGCCAGTCCGCGGGACCGGGCCCGCCGGCGTCGTACTCTTCGAGCGGTACGGAACCCTTGGCCCAGGCCTTGATCACGGGCTCGATGATCCGCCAGCATTCGACGGCGGTGTCGCCCCGGACTGAGAGCAGGGGATCGCCGGTAATGATGCCTTCCAACACTTCTCCGTAGGGCAGCAGATCGGAAGCATTCAACTCCGCGTTGAGTGTCACGCGATTGAGCGTGAAGATGTTTCCGGGACCGTTGACGTCGACGTCGAGCTGCAGGGTGTCAGGACCGAACCCGATGCGCAGCTGGTTGGGGGAGTCCACGCCCTCGAACCCGGACGGCAGGTGTGGAACGGGCCGGAAGGTGACAATGGCCTCTTTCCGCGCGGCACCCAACGCCTTTCCCGAACGCAGGATGAAGGGGACGCCTTTCCAGCGCCAAGTGTCGATTCCCACTTCGACTTCCGCGAGTGTCTCCGTTTCCCGGGCAGGGTCCACGCCCGCTTCCGCGACATAGTCCGGCACGTCCCGGTCGCCGATCCGGCCGGCTGTGTACCGCGCCCGTCGGGTGGACTTCTTGTAGGGTGCGCTGATGCTGCTCGCACGCAGCACCGTTGAAATCGCGTCGCGGAGATCGCGCTCGCCGATGCTGGAGGGCGGATCGATGGCCAGCAGCGCCATGATGTGGAGCAAATGGCTCTGGATCATGTCCTTGAGGGCGCCGGCGCCGTCGTAGTAGCGCGCACGCCCCTCGAGTGCGAGGTCTTCGTCGAAGATGATCTCGACCTTCTCGATGTGGTCCCGGTTCCACACCGGCTCCAGGAAGCTGTTGGCGAAGCGCAGGCCCAGGATGTTGAACACGGTGGCCTTGCCAAGGAAGTGGTCCACGCGGTGGATGTGGTCTTCCGGGACCAACGCGGCGAGGGTCTTGTTGAGTTCGCGGGCGGATTCGGCACTGGATCCGAAGGGTTTCTCCATCACCAGGCTTGTTCCGGGAGGAAGTTGCGCGGCGGTGAGGACCTCGCAGGCCTTCTGGCTGATGTGCGGGGGCAAAGCGAAATAAACGGCGATCGGTGCTTCGAGCCCGGCCAGGAGCGTGGCGAGCTGGCCGTCCGCCGTGACATCCACTTGATGATATTCGGTACTTTTCTCCAAGTCCGCGATTGCTTTCCTGCCCGCGGCACCTGCATCCTTGGCGGCCGCCTCGAAGGCGCCGCGCACGCGTTTTGTCCACTGCTCTGGCGTCCACGGGTCGGAGCCTGCTCCGACAAGCTTCAGGCCGTCCGCGAGGCCGTTGGCCACGAGCCTGGCCAGGCCCGGCAACAGCAATCGGCCCGTCAGATCTCCGGAGGCGCCTAGGATGAGCAACGTATTTACTGTTGTTTTGCTGGTCACTGTGCCAGCATGCCATCTTGCAGGCGCGTCTTGGTACCCTAGATAGTCGAGTCCCTCAGTTGAGTCAGATTTGTTTGGGGCAGGAATCGTCAAGATATTGGTGCGTCGGAACGGCCGCCATCCGTAGACCATTGAAAGAAGTGCACGGCGCGTGTTCAATTCACTCTCTGACCGGTTGACAGCAACCTTCAAGAATCTCCGTGGCAAGGGCCGCCTCACGGAGGCCGACGTCGACGCCACCGTCCGGGAGATCCGGCGCGCCCTTCTGGACGCCGACGTTGCCGTTCCCGTGGTCCGCGAGTTCACCGGCCGCATCCGTGAACGTGCCCTGGGCGCCGAGGTTTCCGCGGCCCTGAACCCGAGCCAGCAGATCGTCAAGATCGTCAACGAGGAACTCCAGGAGATCCTCGGCGGCGAGACCCGACGCATCCGCTTGGCGAAGACCGGCCCCACCATCATCATGCTCGCCGGCCTGCAGGGTGCGGGTAAGACCACCCTCGCGGGCAAGCTTGCCAAGTGGCTCAAGGCCCAGGGCCACAGCCCCGTGCTGGTTGCCGCCGACCTCCAGCGTCCCAACGCCGTGACGCAGCTCCAGATTGTCGGCGAACGCGCCGGCGTGCCCGTCTTCGCGCCGCACCCGGGCACCACCTCGGATCTGGACGTTCCCACGGGCGACCCGGTCGCCGTCGCACGCGCCGGCGTCGAGGAAGCCCGCCAGAAGCTGCACGACGTCGTGATCGTGGACACCGCGGGCCGCCTCGGCGTCGACGCCGAAATGATGGACCAGGCGCGCCGCATCCGCCAGGCGATCATCCCGAACGAAGTGCTGTTCGTGATCGACTCCATGATCGGCCAGGACGCCGTCAACACGGCGGTTGCCTTCGATGAAGGCGTCAACTTCACGGGCGTCGTGTTGTCAAAGCTCGACGGCGACGCCCGCGGTGGTGCCGCCCTCTCGGTAGCGTCGGTCACCGGGAAGCCGGTCATGTTCGCCTCCACCGGCGAAGGCCTCGATGACTTCGAACTGTTCCACCCCGACCGCATGGCTTCCCGCATCCTCGATATGGGTGACGTTCTTACCCTGATCGAGCAGGCCGAGAAGAACTGGGACAAGGATGAAGCCGCCCGGATGGCGAAGAAGTTCGCCGACCAGGAAGACTTCACCCTGGACGATTTCCTCGCCCAGATGCAGCAGATCCGCAACATGGGCTCCATGAAGAAGATGCTCATGATGATGCCGGGTGCGCAGAACATCCGCCAGCAACTGGAGCAGTTCGACGAGCGCGAAATCGATCGCGTCGAGGCGATTGTCCGCTCCATGACCCCGCACGAGCGTTTGGCTCCGAAGATCATCAACGGTTCCCGTCGCGCCCGCATCGCCCGTGGTTCCGGTGTCCACGTCTCCGAGGTCAACGGCCTCCTGGAGCGTTTCGCGCAGGCCCAGAAGATGATGAAGAAGCTGGCCCAGGGCGGCGGCATGCCCGGGATGCCTGGCATTCCCGGCCTCGGTGGCGGCGGTTCCCGGAAGGCAAGCAAGAACGCGCCCAAGAAGAAGGCCCGTTCCGGAAACCCCGCCAAGGCGGCCCAGGAACTGCGCGACGCCGAGAACAAGCGGGCGAAAGCCGTCCCCACGGGCGCGGCATTCGGTCAGGGTGCCGGCGACTTCGACCCCTCAAAGCTGAACCTGCCCAAGGGCTTCGAGAAGTTCCTCGGCGGCAAGTAACCGCCCCACCCAACTGACTGGCAATACATGTCGTTTTGAGGGCTCAGAACGACAACAACTGCCAGTTAGTTGGGTTGTCAGCCCCGTGCCATAGGCTGGGGGAATGCAAAAACAGCGGGTTGTGTTCGTCCACGGAGCCGGTACATTCGGCGCTGCCGCTTGGCCGAAACAACACGGCATGGCGTTGAAGTACGACGCGCTGTTCCTGAAACGCCACGGTTTTGATGCGCAGGCCGAGCCTCTGGAATCCGACGTTGCCGCCGATGTGGACATTATCCTGGAGTGCCTTGGGGGACGGGAGCCTGCCTCATCCTCCGGCCACGCGCGCGGAGGCCATGTCGTAGCGCACTCCCAAGGCGCGATTTCAGCCATGTTGGCCGCGGTGGAGCGGCCGGACCTGGTCCGGTCCCTCGTGCTGGTGGAACCCGCTTGTCTTTCATTGACGGCCGAGTTGCCCGCCACCGCGGCTTACCGGGCACTCATGGAGCCGCTGTTCCGGATCCGGCACGAACTCAGCGATGACGATTACCAACGCGAATTCGTCCGCCGGGCGTTTTCCTCGGAGGCGGCCGTCCTCAGCACCCCGGAGGCCCGGCGTACCGCTCGGCGCCTGCGGCTCCAGGCTCCGCCGTGGGAAGCGCCGCTGCATATTGTGCCGGGGGTACCCACGCTTGTCCTGACCGGTGGTTGGGAACCCCTTTACGAAGAGATCGCCGGCTACTTGCAGGAAACCGGCGCCCTCCACCGCGTTGCGGCTGGAGGACACCGGCCTCATGACTCAGTTGAAGGAGACCGGATCATCCGTTCCTTCATCGCGGACGTCAGCCGCGCCGGATCAGTCCAGGCTTCCTGATCAGTTCAGGCTTCCTGATCAGCTCAGGCTTCCTGACCTCGTTCCGGGCTTTCCTGCGGGAACCTCGAGCTCGGGCAAGTAGACCTTGCCGCCCGATGCCAGGAACTCCTCGCTCTTTTCGCGCATCCCGCTGTACATTTGCGCAATGGCCGCCTGGGAATCCGCGGAGCCGTATTCGTCGCGTATGTCCTGGCTGATGCGCATGGAGCAGAATTTCGGTCCGCACATGGAACAGAAATGCGCCGTTTTGGCCGGTTCTGCCGGGAGCGTCTCATCGTGGAACGATTCCGCGGTAACCGGATCCAATGACAGCGCGAACTGGTCACGCCAGCGGAACTCGAAGCGGGCCTTGGACAGGGCATCGTCGCGTTCGTGGGCGCCGGGGTGTCCTTTGGCAAGGTCAGCGGCGTGGGCGGCGATTTTGTACGTGATTACGCCGGTCTTGACGTCGTCCTTGTTCGGCAGGCCCAGGTGTTCCTTCGGGGTGACGTAGCAGAGCATCGCGGTTCCGTAGCGTGCGATCTCCGTGGCGCCAATGGCGGAGGTGATGTGGTCGTAGCCCGGAGCAATGTCGGTCACGAGCGGGCCGAGCGTGTAGAACGGAGCGCCGTCGCACAGCTCCTGCTGGCGCTCGACGTTCTCGCGGACGAGGTGGAACGGGATGTGCCCGGGGCCCTCGACCATGACCTGCACGTCGTACTTCCACGCCCGCTTCGTGAGTTCCGCGAGCGTGTCGAGCTCGGCGAACTGCGCGGCGTCGTTGGCGTCCGCCGTCGCTCCCGGGCGCAAGCCGTCGCCGAGGGAGAACGCGACGTCGTACTTGGCGAAGATTTCGCAGAGTTCGTCGAAGTGGGTGTACAGGAAGTTTTCTTCGTGGTGCGCCAGGCACCAGCCCGCCATGATGGAGCCGCCGCGGGAAACAATGCCCGTCACGCGGTTGGCGGTGAGCGGCACATAGCGAAGCAACACGCCGGCGTGGATGGTCATGTAGTCCACGCCCTGTTCGCACTGTTCAATGACGGTGTCGCGGAAGATCTCCCAGTTGAGCTTGTTGGCTTCACCGTTGACCTTCTCGAGGGCCTGGTAAATGGGCACGGTGCCGATCGGCACAGGGGAGTTGCGGATGATCCATTCGCGGGTGGTGTGGATGTCGTCACCCGTGGACAGGTCCATCACGGTGTCCGCGCCCCATTGCGTGGCCCACTGCAGCTTGTCCACTTCTTCGGCGATGGAGCTGGTGACGGCGGAGTTGCCGATGTTGGCGTTGATCTTCACGAGGAAGGCCTTGCCAATGATCATCGGTTCGGATTCGGGGTGGTTGATGTTGTTGGGAATGATGGCCCGGCCGGCGGCCACTTCGCTGCGGACCAGTTCAACATCGCAGTTCTCGCGAAGTGCCACGAACTGCATTTCGGGCGTCACGATCCCCTGCTTGGCATAGTGCATCTGTGTCACGGTCTTGCCGTCGACGGCGCGGCGGGGCACCGGCTGTGCGCCCTTCCACTCAGCGGAGGCGGCGCCGCGGCGCACGGCCGACTTGCCGTCGTCGAGCAGGTTCCGTTCGCGGCCGCTGTATGCCTCGGTGTCGCCGCGGGCCTCGATCCACTCGCTGCGGAATGGCTCGAGGCCAACCACCGGATCACTTCCCGGCCCTGCGGTGCGGTACACCTGGAAAGGCGCGTTGGCCTGGCCGTTGGGGGATGGTTCCAGGGCGATTTCCGTGACGGGGACCCGGATTCCCGTCTTCGTGTCTTCCAGGAACGCGAGGGAATGCGACTTGAGGGATTGGGTCACCTCTTGCGCCGATCCGATTTGGGTAGGGCTCAGCTGTGTTTCTTTGGTGCTCAAAGGATTACTCACTTCCTTCGCCGGCATTACCCGGACAGGTTCAACGGTCGCAGGCTGCGTCAGCCCGATCTCAGCCCTTGCAAGGGCCCCCGTGTGGTCGTAGACGAAGCTACCACAGCTGTTGGTAACCGGGAGAGATGTGACCGAGGACGAATGTGACCGGGCCGGGATCGGCGTCGGCGTTTAAGGTGGAATCATGGCGGAAATCATCGAGTTCAGCGGCGCTGTCCTCACGGGACCGAAAGAAGAACGGCGCGGCCTCTGGTCGGTCGACGGACGGTTGACCTTTTTGCCGCCCGCTGCGGCGCCCGACGTCGTCCTGGACGGATGGGTGATGCCAGGCCTGGTGGATGCGCATTGCCATGTTGGCTTGGGCAAGGGCGGAGCGGTGGACGATGAGACCGCCCGGTTGCAGGCGGCGGCCGACCGGAACGCCGGCACGCTCTTGATCCGCGACGCCGGATCCGCAAGCGACACGCGCTGGCTGCAGCGCCGGACGGACATGCCCAGGATCATCCGCGCAGGCAGGCACATTGCCAGGCAACGCCGGTACATCCCCGGACTGGCCGAAGAAGTCGAGCCGGAGGACCTGGTGGAGGCGGTGCGCAAGCAGGCGCGGTCCGGAGACGGCTGGGTCAAGATCGTAGGGGACTGGATCGACCGTTCCGCCGGGGATCTCGGCCCGTCCTTTCCGGCCGCCATCGTCAAGGACGCGATCGCGGCAGCACATGCCGAGGGAGCCAGGGTGACCGCCCATTGTTTCGCTGAACGGACCATCGACGACATGCTCGACGCCGGCATCGACTGCATCGAGCATGCCACCGGCCTGTTGCCGCATCACATTCCCAGGCTCCTGGACCAAGGTGTGCCGATCGTCCCCACCCTCATCAACATTGCGACCTTTCCGGACATTGCGAAGCAGGCGGAAGCGAAGTTCCCGCGTTACGCCGCCCACATGACCAGGCTGTGGGAACGCAGGCATGAACGCGTCGGCGAGGCATTCGACGCCGGAGTTCGGGTGTATGCCGGAACCGACGCCGGAAGCGTCATCAAGCACGGCCGGATCGGCGAGGAAATCCTGGAGCTGCACCGTGCAGGCCTTCCGGCTGCCGCTGCCCTCGATGCCGCCTGCTGGTCCGCCCGCGAGTGGCTGGGTGCCGACGGCATCAGCGAAGGCGCCAGTGCCGACGTCGTGCTCTACCCAGAGGATCCCCGGGCGTCCCTTGAGGTGGTGCTGAATCCGCGATGCACCGTGCTGAGGGGGCATATTTCAGGAAGTGCCGGGCATTAGGAATAAATTGAAGCTTCAAGTAATTTAGATGTATAGAGGTTGCCGAAGGGCGGCGCCACAATAAGCCGGGAGTTTCACATGACCATCACATCCAGCCAGGATCTCCTTCCTGCCGAACTCACCATGGGTACCGTCATGCTCAAGGTGGGGGACATGAAGCTCATGGGCGACTACTACCAGCGGGCACTGGGGCTGGACGTCGTCGCGGAACAGGATGGCGGACTCTACTTCGGCAGGCTCGGCAAGCCGTTGGTGCACCTCGCGCCGGCCTCCGGGCTCCAGATCCCGGGTCGCGGGGAGGCTGGGCTCTTCCACACAGCCTTGCTCTTCGAAGACCAATCCTCGCTCGCCGCAACTGTTGCCTCCGCCGCGCAGTACGAACCCCGCGCCTTTGTCGGCAGTGCGGACCACTTGGTCAGCGAGGCCTTCTACTTCACCGACCCCGAGGGCAACGGCATCGAGCTCTACTACGACAAGCCCCGCGAAGGTTGGGAGTGGAACGGCAGTTCGGTCGTCATGGACAGCCTGCCGCTCCCGCCCCAGTGCTACCTCCAGCAATACCTGAGCGAAGCGGCGGTGACGGGCCAGCATGAGGCCGGCGCCGGCGTCGGGCATGTCCACCTCCAGGTGGGCGATGTGCAGACGGCCCATGACTTCTATGTCGACACCCTGGGCTTCGAACAGACCGCAGGGTGGCACGGGCAGGCCTTGTTCGTCTCCGCAGGCGGCTACCACCACCACATGGCCATGAATGTCTGGAACAGCCGCGGCGCAGGTCCCCGCAAGGACACCCTCGGTCTCGGCGAGGTGGTCATCGAGGTGCCCTCAGGAGACGACGTTGGCGCGCTCGCCGACCGCCTCAAGGTTGCCGGCATCGGCTCTCACCACACCGGCCAGGAGTTGCGCTTCGAGGACCCGTGGCGCAACCGGCTGCGGGTCGCCGTCCGCTAGGCTGGAGTTTGCGGCGTGGCGCATTTCGGCCGCCGCGCCGCAGCTCCGATGCCACGAATGAATGAGAGTACTTTCCATGGGCTTTGCTGAAATCTTTGTTGCCACCCACGATGAAGCACTCAAGAGGGCCGCTGCCCTGGAGAAGGGCAGTGACGTATCCGGCGCCGCTGTTCGGATCCCGGGGATCAGCGATTTCGAAGTAGAACAACTCGGCGACCTCGCCGGCACGGCCGTGCACGCCGCCGGGGCCGACTATGAGCTCGCTTTGGTGGACGTCACCAGCGACGCCCTGCTGGGCGTCCCCGAAGCCATGGTGCGCGCCCTGTCCGAGCTTCTCAGCTACGAGACCGAGGGCGAAGGAAGCATCCTCGACGACGTCGCCGAACGCTGGGCGGCCCAAGAGGATATGCCCTTTGATGCCCAACAGTCCCGCCTGTATGTCCAGCAGCTGGCGGCGCTCGCAAGCGACGTCGAAAAGGCCGAGCGGGCCGGCCTCTATGTCTGGTCCGCAGACCAGTGACCACACAGTAAACCCGCCGCACGGGCCGCGCGTTCGAAATACTGTCCGCCATCTGGCACAATAGACAGGTACTCGATCCGCGCGGCCCCTCTCTCCGTGTGTGCATCTTGTCCTTGGAACCCTCAAGTATGGCCCGCCCCACGGGTGCAGAACGACGGGCTCAACCCCGTTTCAGAAACAGGAGTGACCACAAAAGTGGCCGTAAAGATTCGCCTTAAGCGCTTCGGTAAGATGCGCGCACCGTACTACCGCATCGTTGTCATGGACTCCCGCGCCAAGCGCGATGGCCGTGCGATTGAAGAAATCGGCAAGTACCACCCCACCGAAGAGCCCTCGTACATCGAGGTTGCCTCCGAGCGTGCACAGTACTGGCTTTCCGTCGGCGCCCAGCCGACCGAGCAGGTTGCCGCGATCCTCAAGATCACCGGTGACTGGCAGAAGTTCAAGGGTCTCCCGGGCCAGGAAGGCACGCTGAAGACCAAGGTCGCCAAGCCTGCTTTCGTTGCACCGGAGAAGGGTTCCGTCATCATCCCGGAAGCCATCACCAAGAAGGCCAAGCAGTCGGAAGCAACTGAAGCTCCCGCTGACGCTGAAGCAGAGACCACCGAGGCTGAGTAAGTTGCTGGCAGAAGCGCTCGAGCACTTGGTCCGTGGGATCGTTGACAGCCCTGAGGACGTCAAGGTCAGTGCCAAGAACAACCGCCGCGGGGAATCCCTCGAGGTGCGCGTTCACCAGGACGACCTCGGACGGGTGATCGGTCGCCAGGGTCGCACCGCACGCGCTTTGCGCACTGTGATTGCGGCATTGGCGGGCGGCGAGCAGGTCAGGGTCGACGTCGTCGACACCGACCGTCGCCGGTAACGCGCTCAGCAATACTTGTCTTAGATCCGGCCCCTTCACCAGATTATGGTGGAGGGGCCGGATTGTTTTACGAGCAAACCCCAGCCTGGTCCTAAGCCGGCCCAGCCAAGAAATCAGAGGAACCCCATGCAGCTCCAGGTTGCCCGAATCGGCAAGCCCCACGGAATCCGCGGCGAAGTCACTGTCCAGGTGCTCACCGACGCCCCCGGCGATCGCTTTGTCCCGGGCACCGAATTCGTGGTGGAGCCGGCGAAGGCCGGTCCCTTGACCATCGCCAGCGCCCGGTGGAACAAGGACATCCTGTTGCTCGGTTTCGAAGAGATCTCAACGCGCAACCAAGCCGAGGAGATCCGCGGCGCGAAGCTGTTCATCGAGACGGAAGAGCTGGAAGAGGACGACGACGAAGGCTGGTACGAGCATGAGCTCGTCGGGCTTGAGGTCCGTGTCGGCTCGCAGACCGTTGGGAAGGTGACCGCACTCAACACCATGCCGGTCCAGGACCTGCTGGTCATTGAAGACGCGGACGGCAAGGAAATCCTGGTGCCTTTCGTCGAAGAGATCGTGCCCGAAGTCAACGTCGAGGACGGCTATGTGCTGCTCACCCCTCCGCCGGGCCTCTTCGAACTGAACACCGACGCTTCGGCTTCCGATACGGAAGAAGACGACGCCGAGACACAGGATGACGCCTAAAATGCGCATCGACGTCGTCAGTATCTTTCCCGAGTACCTGGCGCCGCTCGAGCTTTCCCTCATCGGCAAGGCCCGTCAGGACGGCCTTGTGGAGCTGAATGTCCATGACTTGAGGACGTTCACCACGGACAAGCACCGCACGGTGGACGACACTCCGTACGGTGGCGGTGCGGGCATGGTCATGAAGCCGGAGCCCTGGGCCCAGGCCTTGGAATCCATCGCCAATGCACGGGTTGGCGGAACTGAGGGCTCATCGGACGGACCGACGACGAAGCCGGTCCTGATTGTCCCGTCGCCCGCGGGGGAGCGCTTCAACCAGGCCCTTGCCTATGAGCTCGCCGAGGAAGAGCAGCTCGTTTTCGCCTGCGGCCGCTATGAAGGCATCGACGAGCGCGTCATGGAGTGGGCTGCAGGACACTTCACGGTCCGCCCGGTCAGTTTGGGCGACTACGTCCTCAACGGCGGTGAGGTTGCAGTCCTGGCCATGGTCGAAGCCATCGGACGGTTGCTTCCGGGCGTCGTCGGCAATCCCGAATCGTTGGTGGAGGAATCCCATTCGGACGGCTTGCTGGAGTACCCGGTCTACACGAAGCCCTCGTCATGGCGCGATCGTGACGTGCCCGCTGTCCTTTTGAGCGGCAACCACGGCAAAATCGCCCAGTGGCGGCGGCACGAACAGTTCCGCCGCACGGCGGAACGCCGCCCGGACTTGCTCGAAGAATTCGACGCCGGCCACCTGACGCGTGCGGACCGGACGGCTTTCGGTGAACTCGGGTACGACGTCGTCGACGGCCGCTTGCGGCGCCGCCCGGACAGCGGCCTCCCGGACTGAACCTGCGCCGTCGGGCAGCTTCATCCTCCACCTGACCGCAAGAACCGGCCCGCATTCCCGGGATTGGCCGGAACTGGCGGGGTATGGCAGAATTAACCCTTGTGTCTACTGGGTTCGCGCCTGCCACAGGGGGAGCGTAGCCAACAGCCTGACAATCCGGAACCACCAATCAGTGGTGGTACTGGAGAAGAAAATCTTCGGCGGTAATTTCCGGACGGCCTTGCGCCCCGGGCTTGCCCGTCGTGACCCAAAGTGGATGACCTGTGGCGTTCACCAGGAGTGGATTAATGCATATCCTCGATAGCGTAGATGCAGCTTCGCTGCGTAACGATGTTCCCGAGTTCCGCGCGGGTGACACCATCAAGGTTCACGTGAACATCATCGAAGGCAAGAACTCACGTGTCCAGGTCTTCCAGGGCTTCGTCCTCGGCCGCCAGGGCGACGGCGTTCGTGAAACCTTCACGGTCCGCAAGGTCTCCTTCGGTGTCGGCGTAGAGCGTACCTTCCCGGTGCACTCCCCGATCATCGACAAGATCGAGGTCGTCACCAAGGGTGATGTCCGCCGCGCCAAGCTCTACTACATGCGCGCACTGCGCGGCAAGGCTGCGAAGATCAAGGAAAAGCGCGACTTCGCCACCGGCAAGTAGGTCTTTCGACCAACAGCGGGTCCTGGATTCGTGTCCGGCCTGCGCCGGAGAAATCCGCAACGCAACAAGAAACGAATCATGGACCACGCAAAACGCCAGCCCCGGAAACAGGGCTGGCGTTTTGTTTTGCTCGCATTTGTCCTTGCTGTGGCTATCAGCGGGCTCGTTCGGTCGTTGTGGCTAGACGTCTACTTCATCCCCTCCGAGTCAATGGAGCCGATCCTGGGCACCGGAGACCGCATCCTCGTGTCCCGGACCGATTTCGCCGCAGAGCCTATTCGCCGTGGAGACATCGTGGTCTTCGACGGGAGGGGAACCTTTGCTCCGCTGAACAGCGGCAAAGGACCGTTTGCCGACGCCGTGGCCGCCACAGGCCATTGGCTGGGGCTGACGGGAAGCGACACCACGTACGTCAAACGTGTCATCGGGCTTCCCGGAGACCACGTCGCTTGTTGTGGCACCGACGGCAAACTCACAGTAAACGGCCAGCCGCTTGGGGAACCCTATCTGTATCCGGGCGACACGCCGAGCGAACAGAAGTTCGACGTCGTCGTTCCCAGTGACCGATTGTGGCTCATGGGGGACCACCGTTCACGATCGGCCGATTCGCGCAGCCTTCTGGGCGCGCCCGGCGGAGGAATGGTGCCGCTCGAGCGTGTCATAGGGCGTCCGGTCCGGATTATCTGGCCGCTTGATAGATTTGCAGAACTACCTCGCCCCGCGCAGGCCGGTACAACCTCGAAGAACGGACAATAGATGCCCGAGACAACTCCCGGGAAGCCGGAACGGCACGACGACGACGCCCGGCTCCTGGACGGACCGTCCGCTCATGCCATGGATCTTGCGGGGGACGACGCCGATCGGGCTCCGGAGAGCGAGACCGGCTCGACTACGCCCCAGCCTGGGGAGCATGAGTCTCCGCGCCGCGCCGCACGGCGGGGTTCGCGGGCGGAATCGGGCGAAAGCGACCGCTCCGAAACTGCCGGCAAAACCCACGGCAGTCCGTTCCTCGGCTGGCTCAGGGAAATCGGCACCGTGGTGGCCATCGCGATCGTCTTGTCGTTCCTTATCAAGACCTTCCTGTTCCGTGCCTTCTTCATTCCCTCTGAGTCCATGGTCAACACCCTTGACGTTGATGACCGGATCTTCGTCAATCTGCTGGTCCCGCAACCGTTCGCACTGGAGCGCGGCGACATCGTGGTCTTCAAGGACACACAAGGTTGGCTTCCGCCCACGCAGAAGGCGACGCCCGGGCCCTTCAAATGGTTCCAGGACGGTCTTGTCTTCGTCGGGCTGCTCCCGGACGAGACCAATCAGCACCTCGTCAAGCGCGTGATCGGCCTGCCGGGGGACAGGGTCTCCTGTTGCGACAGTTCCGCGCGGGTCAGCGTCAACGGCACGGTTCTCAACGAGAGCTACATCAATCCTGCCCAGATTCCCATGGCCAAGTCTTTCGATGTAGTGGTCCCGGCGGGCAAAATTTGGGTTATGGGCGATAACCGCAATAACTCAGCCGACTCCCGCGAACACCAATCAGTCAATGGTGGTTTCATCGACATCTCCGATGTCGAGGGCAAGGCCACGGTTATTGCCTGGCCCATCAACCGTTGGCAGATCCTCGACAACCACTCCGAGGTCTTCCGTAACGTTCCCGCGCCGTCGCCCCAGAACACGGCTTCACCCACGGCTCCAGCGGGTAAATGATGGCTCCGGCGGGGACAGGAGCGGCAATTCCGGTTCGAACGCAGCGAAAACCTGCGGCGGGGGCGAAGCATGCTCTTGATTTTCCGACCCTGGATGTCGAACGGAGTTTCCTGTCTCCGGGGGTTACGCTCCTCGCCGGCGTCGATGAAGTGGGCCGCGGAGCCCTCGCCGGGCCCGTGTCAGTGGGGATCGCCGTCGTCGACCTCAGGGACCACGGCCTGCTCGCCGACGTCCGCGATAGCAAGCTTCTCAAGCCCGAGGACCGCGAGCGGTTGGCCCCGCTGGTACGCGCGTGGGCGGTCGGCTCCGCGGTGGGCCACGCGAGTTCTGTGGAGATTGATGCGTTGGGAATAGTGGGCGCCCTGCGCCTCGCCGGAACACGCGCGTGGTTCGAGCTTCTCGCCTCGGGCGTGCATCCGGACCTCGTCCTGCTGGATGGGAGCCACAATTGGCTCTCGCCCCAGAGCCAAGGGTCATTGTTCGATACAGAGCCGACCGGGCCCGCCTGTGAGGCGCCGGTGCACACCCGGGTGAAGGCGGACCTGAGCTGCCTCAGCGTGGCGGCCGCCAGCGTGCTGGCCAAGGTGGCCAGGGACCGGATCATGCTTGATCTGCACGAAGAATATCCGCCCTTCGGCTGGAACGAGAACAAGGGTTACGCCACGTCCTTCCACCGCGATGCCATCCGTTCATTGGGTCCCACGCCATACCACCGGACCAGCTGGAACCTGCTCTAGCCTCCGCTTTTCCTTCTCCTGGATGCCGCCTGCCCGATCGTGGCGTCGCGTGCGCCCTCTATGGTGCAAGATGGATCTATGAGTGCCGAGGATCTTGAGAACTACGAAACCGACATGGAGCTGCAGCTCTACCGCGAATACCGCGACGTCGTTGGTTTGTTCAGCTACGTTGTCGAGACCGAACGCCGGTTCTATCTGGCAAACCACGTTGACCTCCAGGCCCGGAGTGCCGATGGCGAGGTCTACTTCGACCTGACGCTCCAGGATGCCTGGGTTTGGGACGTCTACCGCTCGGCCCGATTCGTGAAGAATGTCCGGGTCATTACGTTCAAGGACGTCAACGTTGAAGAACTGCCGCGCAGTGAAGAGCTTTCCCTGCCAAAGGACGGCGATCTAGGCGATCTCGGCAACCTGGGCAACTAAGAGCAAGCCCGCTGGCTAAGCAAGCCCGCCGACTACTCCTCCACACCGTCTGATAGACGGAGTTTCCCACATAGCCAAACTGCCCCCTGTCTTTGGTATTTCCGCGCCTCCAGGCTGGAAGCGGAGGTGGTCATGAAAGCCAAAGACTTGTTGGGCCGGCACGGTGAAACGTTGGCCGTAACTTTCCTTGAAACCCAAGGAATGCGGATTGTGGACCGCAACTGGAGATGCTCCGAGGGCGAGATCGACATCGTGGCGCTCGACGGCGACACCTTGGTGATCGCCGAGGTCAAGACCCGGAAGAACCTGGCTTATGGGCATCCTTTCGAAGCGGTTGACGCAACCAAACTCGCCCGGCTCCATCGCCTGGCCCTTTCCTGGTGCCGTGATCACGAACTGCGTGCCCCGCGCCGCCGGGTGGATGTCGTGGGAGTCATCGACGACGGCGGGGGCGAGCCAAAGCTCGAACACCTCAGGGGCGTGGGCTAGATGGGTGTGGGTCGAAGCTATTCCGTGGCGCTGCTGGGCCTGAACGGATACATCGTGGAGGTCGAAGCAGACATCGGCCAAACCCTCCCCAATTTCGTGATCCTGGGGCTGCCGGACGCTTCCCTGAACGAAGCCAAGGAACGCATTCGTTCCGCGGCGCAGAATTCGGGCATCCCCCTGAGTCGCCGAAAGATCACCGCAAACCTGATTCCGGCCTCACTGCCGAAGCGTGGCTCGGGGTTCGACCTCGCGATCACCATGGCAGTATTGCGCGCCGCCGGAGATATCCGCTCTACCGAAGACACGGTCTTCATCTCCGAGTTGGGACTGGATGGCAGGTTGAGGCCGGTTCGCGGCATCTTGCCCGCGGTCATGGCAGCGGTCCAGGCCGGCCACGACGAGATTGTGGTGGCCCAGGCAAACGTCGCCGAGGCAGAGTTGGTTCCCGGTGCAGTGGTTCGTGGCTACAAGACCCTGGCTCGCCTTGCCTTTGATTTCGGGGCCGATCCGCAGGACCTGGCCCTGGATTATGACCCGGCCGACGGTGACGTTGCGGGAGACGGTGACGTCGGTGCCGTGCTCGCTCCGGACCTTTGCGATGTCTCGGGGCAGGGCGATGCCCGCCGCGCCTTGGAGGTTGCGGCAGCGGGGGCACATCACGTGCTGCTTTGTGGTCCGCCGGGTCCCTGTCCTTAACCATAGATATGACGTTGCGCTCGTATATCAGGATTATCTGGTGTTGGCACTGTCGCCGTGGACGTTCTGGACCGAGTGATCAGTGGCAGTGTCAATGGGAACCCGGGCACCAACTAGCCCGTTAGGATCGGACCATGATCATCACCAGCAGCACATTGGGATATCCCTATCAACAAGATCGGAAATCTCCTAGCTGGGAAGACTTCAAGGGCCAAATCCGCAGGGTTGATCGCGATAGTCTCCTGATTCAATGCGCCGCGGCCAGTGCAGCGATTACTCCCAATGACGACCGCGACAATTCCCTGAGTCGGCGAGGGCTCAACCCTTGGAATATTGCCGATGTTGCGCGCACGTCACTTGCATGGGGATCGTTCCAACGACCACAAGCTGACAACAAAGTCCTTCTACGCCTTTGCAATATGAACGTGCACCTGCCAGACGAGGAACTTCACTCAAATCCCGATCGGACTGATGCTTTCGCGAAGACCCTCACGCGGATGTACTTCGAGCAGTTCCCCGGCCAACGGGACATATTCCCAGCACTCTCAAGAACCATCCTCCTCTTTGGCTCAATGAGCGAACATCCAAGCGGCTTTACGCCGGAAAAGATGACGCCAGGTTGGTTCGAGGAGGTCGCGAACGGCCTGACGCTTGACGACTACGTCGGATCAGTGTTCGTCATATCCGTTGGCGCCCACTCCAACAACGGCGCGTTCAGTCTTGAGTGGCTAAACGGCGAAGCATTTCGGGGACTGGACGAGGTGCTCTCGTTTAGCGCGCTGAGGCAGACGTTTACTGAACAGCTCGTCACCTCCGTAGCCGAGTTCAAGCGGGTAAACCGTCAATTTCAAGACCATGCGGCCCCGGCTCAGAAGAAGTTCGCGTTCAACCCTCTTGCCAATCGACCATTCATCGAGGGAATTACTGATGAGCCGATCGCGCCTTGGTGCCAGGCGATCATTGCCAAGGCCCTTCCGCCGGCCATCTACTTTCTCGGTGTCCAAGCGTTCGGCGACGGTTTTGCTCGAGATCTCGGTCATGTGTTTCAACATTATGTAGGCCGTCATCTGGAACTCATCAGCGGTGATTACTCGTACAAGCCTGAGGTTCCGTATCTGTTCAAGAAGAACCGCATCGATTCTTGTGATTGGTTCCTCGACCTCCCCGGGCTGCTCGTGCTTATTGAGTGCAAGGCAAGACAGCCCATTGAGGCTCTTAGGGTCGGCATGGACAGCTGGCTCGATTCAGTGAGCGGCTCAATCGGCAAAGGGATTGACCAGCTGAACCGGTCGCATCGAGATATAGAAGCTATCGCAGCCGTCAACCCGGAAATCGACCCGACGAAACCACGCGTAGGGCTGGTCATAACCTTGGAACCTTTCTATATGGACCAAAACTGGCCGATGCGCGCGCAGCTCCCGGATGCGGATTTCCCCATAGGGGTACTATCCATCGAAGACTTGGAGTCGCTTGTCACGCTCTCGGCCGATGAACTGGCCGATCTACTGACGAAATCAGCTCACGATTCCGTTGACGGAGTATTGCCGATGACGCCGACCCCGAAGGCGGCGGCCGGACGGGAGAACCCGCTTCTGTCGTCTACCTGGGATTCAATCGGACTGTTCAACCGCATCGATGACGAGCAGAACCCCAAGGCAGCTTCATAGGTACACTCCGTAGCTTTCGCGCCGGTGTTGTCCAGAAATCCCTGCAATGCAATGGCGAATCAGGTCAGCTCGTAGCCGTTAGTCTTGATCATGATTTCGATGCGACCCGGTGTTTATGCCCAAGCAGCTGTAGACGCCCTGAATGAGGCAGCTCGTGCTGCCAGTGATGTTGTTGGCCGCGGCGGCTATGCGATAGACCTGTTCAATGGTTATCTGTCGTGGGCCAACGATCATGCAAGGATCCTGGGGTCAATCCTTCGACATGATCACCTGGACAAGTTGATAACGACAAAGCGGTATTGGACTCTGCAGGGTCTGGACCCGGCCGCCTACGGCATGGCGCTTGGGAACTTTGTACGTCTTGAGTTACAGGAACGTCAGTCGGCACTGTCCACTGCAGCCAAGGCTATTGCTTCGGATCTGGCGATCTGGAATGGCTTAGGCGGCGAAAAGCTTCATGCGGCTGTGCTGGATACAAACGTTCTCCTTCGCCACCACGATGAACTTCATTCGTTTGACTGGCATGGGCACCTGGACCTTGACCCACATGTTCCGGTGGGACTTGCCGTGCCGATTGTTGTCGTAAACGAACTTGATAAGAACAAACTGAACCATCGCAAGATGCGTGTTCGGGACGAGGGCGTCGAAGTCAGTTCACTGGCTCGCCAAGCGCTCCGCTCTTTGGACTCTTTGTTCGAAGGTGGCCAGGAACGAGTGAAGCTAGCCCGCGTGCAACCAGGGGAGAAGGATGCGATCGCTGACACGTGGGCGCTATTGCTCATTGATGACTATGATCACGTTCCCTTGGCCCGGCCGGACGCAGAGATCATCGATCGAGCTCTCAGCTTGAGTGCATTTGTGCCCCATGTCTCGGTCATTACGTATGACCGAGGACTATTCTTTGAAGCACGACGCAGCCAGCTGCATGCGGTCCGCCTTGATGAGAGCTAAGTGGACGTAGGGACCGGTGCGACGAACGTCCCTTTGAGGTAGGGCTGAATGCGCCGGAAATGGAAAACCGATTGCTGCCCAGAACTGGACGGGCCGCAGGATGATTTTGGAGATCTTGGTCCCAGCCAGTTAGTTGGTTGTGCCTTCCCAAGTGCTAGTTTGTTCGACACCGTAATGGATGACTGTTTCTGACCAATTACCGCTTCCTGTGCCTGCCAAGATGCACATGATTGGTGTTGGGCACCTGCTTTCCGGCGTTGCGGCAATGGCTTCCAGAAGATCGAGGTCCGTTTCGCTGGGTGATAGGGATCCTTGAGGATGAGTGTGCCAGTCCCCAAGGTAATTTAAAGACCCGCTGAGTTGGTGGTGGAGGGCATCGATCTGCTCGTACTGCCAATCTCGATCGGGAATGAATGAGGTCTTGTAATGACGGGCACCCGGCCCTGGACCGATCATGTGCGTTACGTGGAGCAGCCCTGGATAGTGGCGGCCGAGAAGGATACCGCCCGTTTCGTACGGATATGTCGAATCAGCCTCGCGGATCATGGCTGCCTTGATATTTGAGGCCCAGATCACGTAACCGTCGGGTGAGGTCACCACTTCTCGTGATTTCCGCACTTTGGGTGCCTGCTTACGGGGAATCCCTGCCATTGTGGAGGAACCGGTGTTCCGTCAGGCCGTCGAAGGGTGAGGATATGTGCGTCGTGCCCATCGTCAGGGTAGCCGCCGGTCTCTGGGCGCATTAATGCTCCGACGACTACCCGGGCGGCCTGAAGGGCTATCACCGATAAGTCGAATCCTGTTCCTGTGAAGGTGGGTGAGGCACATCCCACGGGCTGAACTAGTTCTCCTTCGACGGCTGGGGCCTCTGGGATGGACCCTGTGTGCTGATGCCATTGGAAGCAGCCGAAACAGATCTCTGATTCGGCATCGATTTTAATGACACTGCCTCCGCCGATTCCGGGAGTGGCGTCCAAGGCAACCCAAGAGGTCGCTAGATCGCGCGCGAGCAGGCTCGTGTATTGCTGAACACCAACTTCAGCGGTGGCGTCAATGACCATGTCGACAGTATTGATAATTTCGGTAAGGACGTCTGTTTCTGAGCGGCCGTCCAAGAGGGTCGGTAAGCCGATATGGAACTTTCTCGGGATCGCGTTTGCATAGGGATTGATCTGGGAAATTCGCTGTGCCATCGCAGAACTCTTATCCATGCAAATCGTGTCCAGGCCTCCAGCATGACGGGACAGGTTCCCAGGCTCCAGCGTGTCCTGATCGACGAGATGGAAGGTACCGACCCCGGCGCGGGCGAGCTGTTCCACGAGCACGCTGCCAATCGCACCGCAGCCCAGGACTGCAACTTGCTTCTTTTCCAGCCCCTTTGTCTCCGGGGAACGAAAAGCCAGATCTGAATGTCCTGCCCGGTAAGCCCGGACGAGGTTGTAGGAATCCGCGGTCTTGACGGGCATCGGCCTGCCCCGCTTCCCGCTCTTTTTCGAACTGATACCTCCGGCTTTCTTGAGGACAAGGATCCAGCCCATGCCAAGGGTCTCCGGGCCATGTTCCTCCGGAAAGCCGACAAGGCGAATCTCAAAGGATGCCGTGTTGGGCAGTTGAACGAGCCGGGGCTTTTGCGGATCTGCCGCAGCGGCAATCCGCCAAATCTCCTGAGGGTCACTGGTTCGGGGCGGTTCCCCCAAGCTCACCCATCGACCGCGCAAATTCAGCGGTTGATGGGGTCCAAATGCGCGGTGAAGTGTTGCAGGAGCCTCGTAAACCGATTCTGCACCACGCCACAGTTGATCCAGGACAATGAGCAGACGCGTCCCGGGCCCACCGGGGTCGATAAATGAGCCCTCCAGTTCCCCTGAACAGCCGATTGGAACCGCGATACGGCTGGAATCGATGAGAAAACCGGCGGGTTCTGTGTAGTCGTAGTAGGCGCTGTATGGTTCACCTTGTTCAAACCCATCCGTACCTTGGCCATGAGCGGCTCGCCCCGCAGCAATCGCACGCTTCAACTGGTTGTCCAGGAGTCCTGCAAGGTGCCATTCCGGGATCCAATTCTGTGTGGATCTTTCAATCAAGCAAAGTTCGTTTGAGAAAGGATGCTGATGGTGTCCCATTGCAAGGTCCCGAGCAATGACCCGGGGCGGCAGCAGCGGATAGGAATCCGGAAGGGTTATCGACAGCGTCAAAGGCTGAATCCCGGTCTTTTCCTCGGGAGCAACCACAGTCAGCTCCCACAGTTTGCCGTCTGAGCTCTCGTGTCCGGTCACGGAATAGCCGGCCTCCTGCAACAGGAGAATTTCCTGCTGCAGAAGGCCATCCCGCAATTTGCGGAGTTGCTGCATACCTATCCGACCTTGCCCGGTTTGGGTGGGCGCGGTGGGAAGCCAGGATTATTTGTAGTATCCGGATGCTCCGGGTGTTCGGGATGCTCGGGGTGTTCCGGGTGTTCGGGATGTTCCGGCTTTTCGGGCTTAGGCGCCATTTCTGCCTCCTTGTTAGACGGCCGCGATTTTCACGTCCTTGGAAAGTGTGCCATGACGGTCCGACAAATTTTCGGATGACTAGCTGGGTCCCTTACTCGCCGATGCAAACACCGGCGTTCCGTTGTGAGCCTGACCGTAGGATGTGGAGAGCGCTTAGATAGCCCACACAATCACAAACGGATTGAACGTGGCGAAGTTCTTTAGCCCGGAGCCGCTGAATCCCAGGTCTGGCCGCACCAGCAGCGGCCGTCTTGGTGTTCCTGGATGACGAGGACTCGTTCCTCCCCGAGCAGGATGACGTCTTCGTAGCTGAGCATGGCTCCAGTGCAGCATCAACGGGCCGCTGCCGATAGGGGAGTCGTGGTGTCTGTGGAAACCGCATGCAATTGCGGCCCTGCGGCCGGCGCTGGTGATAGGCGTGCCTCGACTGCGCGGGCGATTCTTCGGCCGGCCCCTTCTCATGTCGTGGCCCGCGGCTTCGGCTGACAGGCGCCGTGCAATATGGCCATCACCGCCCCGGTTCCCCTTGTGTGGGAGAAGAAATGCCAAGGCGTCAGGCGTCTCCTCAGCTTTTCACCGCGGGATCTGAGCTCGCCAACCAGTGTGTATGTGGTAATCGCACCGCAATGGGCTTGTTTGTGCTGATTTAGCAGGGATCTTTTGGCCTCATAAACGAGCACATCACGTCTACGATGCGCATTCCCCCGGGTCTATGTCCTTAAACATAGATATGACGATGGGCTCGTATACCAGGCTTATCTGCTGTTGACGCGTCGCCCGACACGCACCGCTGGGCGTGTCCAGTTTTTCTGGACATGTAGTGCTAGCCTTGCGCTATGGCAACTGCGGGAGAGACCCTACAGGCAACGCTCAGCCGTACGGCGTACAGCACTCTCAAGGTGCTCGCGGAGAGTGTCACAGCGCTCTCCGGCCGTAAGATTGCGGCAGCCCTGGGCGTATCGCCGACAACGGCGAACGGCGCCTTGGCCACGTTGTTGGAAGCAGGGTTCGTGGCGTCGAAGAAGTCAGGAAGGGCAACCCTGTGGCAGTTGGTTGTCTCGAACCCCTCGATCAGCGCGTGGTTGGAGGAAATCATGCCTGCCGCATCAGCGCCGGCCGCCGGTTCGAGCCCCTACTCGACAGGCGGCGGCGGCGTCCGACTGGAACATTCGTACGCAGCATGTTTGGTTGCGGGGCTCCTTGCCGGCGAATCCGTGGCCGAGCTCGGCGATGCCTTGTCCGTGGAGTCAATTCGCCTCCAAGCGAGCGACGTAAGCGAAGTTGATGACATCCTGATCGAGGGTCGCGACGCTCAAGGGGACGTGCATCGGTCGTCCATCGCTGTTCGCAGAAGCCCTGCCCTGACTAAGAGTGACAGTGCGTCAATCCCCCTGGTTCGAGACTTCTTGGCTGTTGTCGGCGACCACTGGCCTGAGCTGTCGCAGGGCAGATGGCGGTTGGTTCTCGCAGTGTCCACCAACGCAAATGCGATCACGCAGCTCGCCGAGCTCACCGAGCTCGCTCGCTCCCTTCCGAACGGAGAGGAAATGGCGAGCCGTTTGTCGCAGCCGGGCAGGACGAATGCAGGCCTTCGTGATCGGTACGGCCATATCAAGAGCCTCGTTGAGCAGGCATCGGAGGGGCTTTCCTCGGTCAGTGGATTGAGCGCGGAAGATCTGACTTGGCGCCTCCTCTCCAGTCTCAGCAGTCGTCGGCTGCGGCTGGAACGAAATGACCGTGCGGACCGCACCACCGCAGTTAACACACTCCAACGCATGCTTCATAACGGCACAACTGCAGTGGCCGATGGGCTATTCTCCCGTATTGAAGAGCTCGTAGGGGAATGGGCGCCGCAGGCAGCAGTGCTGACGCAGTCCCTGATTCGCCGCAGCCTGAGCAACTACCCTCTGTCAAGATCTGCCAGATACGCTACAGCGTGGGGTGTGCTCGACCGACTTGGAAATGCACTCCGTGACTCAGTAAAGCCAACTCTTGGTGCCGGTGCTGGACAGGTTGAGTTGGAGCGTGCCGACATTGCCTCGCAACTACGTGAGTTGATCACAACTACCTGCGGTGCCAACCGCTGCATGGTCGTCACAGGCGATCCTGATGTCGGTAAGTCATCGCTCGCCCTGAAAGCAGTCGAGGTTTTGCAGACCAACGGCGCCGTGACTGTGCAACTGAGCCTGCGGGACCTGCCCCCAACCGTCATCGAATTCGAAGCGTTGCTGGGATCGGTGTCAATAGAGGAACTACTTTCAACGGCCGAAGTAGGTCCAGCTCGGCTCTTGCTGATTGATGGTGCCGAAGCGGTCCTAGAAGGAAAGCAACGGGTACTCCAAAGCCTCGCCACTTCTGCGCTCAAGACCGGACTGGCTGTAATTGCTGTAACGCGCACCGATGGATCAGCGCAAACCCAAGAGGTCCTGGCGCAGGCCGCGCAGCGGAGTGGCGCGGACCCAGTTCCACAGGTATTCGAAGTTCCACCGCTCACAGACGAAGAGCGTCAGAGTCTGCCTTCGCATTTCCCAACCTTGGCCCACCTCGCAGGTGACACCCGTGTTCAATGGTTGCTTGGACGGCCTGGTCTCGTGGAGGCGCTCTTGAGGACCGGTGAAGTGATTGCGCCGGAGTCGGCGCTCTGCGAGGCAGATGTCTTCTCTACGGTCTGGAACAGCCTTATTCGAAACCGCGAGCACCGCGAGCCCGGGAAGGCCTCCCCTGATGATCGCGAGGGCGCGGCTCTCGTTCTCGCCGGGCGTGCACTTGGCCTCGGAGCCCAAGACCGTCCGGGATCAGCCGCGGCCGAGCTCAGGTCGAACGGGGTCTTCAAGCCGCAGATGAACCCTGCCTTCTCACGCGGCGATGAGTTTTCCTCAGACTTATACCGCGACTTCGCCGTGAGCAAATACATCCTGACGCAAGGATGGAACGGGCTGGCCGACGCTGGCGCCCCACGTTGGACCATCCGAGCTGCGCGGGTTGCCGCGCAGGCCAGGCTTCGTGGGGGTCTAGCAACTGAGTGGCGGGCTCTCGAGCAGGAATTCTCCCTGCTGGCAGACACCTATGGGGAACGGTGGATGGATGTTCCGTACGAGGCACTGTTGGCCCTCGGCGACACTGAAGCAGCTCTCGGCGAAGTATGGACAGAACTCGCTGATGACGACTTCGCGGGCCTCAAGGTGTTGTTGCGTCTAGCCCAAGCAAGATTCGCCGAAGGTGGCTTCGGGGATGTCCACGCACTCGCGGGCATCGTTTCCGTCGCCTACGTGCAAGCGCGGGACATTGCAGCAGCTGGGCGAATCAAGAACAAGACGCTGGGCGAACTCATCAGGGAGCTCGTGCTGGCCTGGCTGAGGGGGATGGCACTGGCCGACGGCGCCCCGAATCCCTTGCGGCAGGCAGTTCGGGATAGGATCCTCGAAACCGACCCCCCTACGTACGACGACTTCGCGGTTGAGGCGCTTGCATGCCTCGGTGCTGATTTGGATGACCGAGTCGAGGATTGGCTGCGGAAGATCGCAAGCCATGACCCGCACCGCTTGAATGAGGCAGTCGAGTCCGTGGCGGTCGCCATCGCCATGTCGCAGCACAACCCGCTGCTGATGTTAGAACTTGCAGAGGCATACTACATCGAAAAGCCACGCCGAAACGACCACTGGGGTGCTGGTAGACACATCGGTGATGATGGAATCCGAGACATGCATCACGGTTCACGATACGGATTCGGACCCCCGTTTGCCGCCTGGTACTACGGCCCGTTCTATCGGCTTTTGATGGCACGACCGAGAGAGACAGTCGCCTTCATCAACCGGATGCTCGACCACGCAGCGAAGTTCCGAGTGGGCATCCTCGATGAACTGGGCGATGCACTAGGTCAAGGCACCGAGCCCAGGGGGGTTGAGATGGCGGTCGCGACGTTTGGTCGGCGAACCTATATTGGCGACTCGCACGTGTGGGGCTGGTACCGTGGCACGACCGTCGGCCCGTACCCCTGTATGAGTGCGCTGCTCGCGCTGGAGAAGTTTGCCGATGAAATCAAGAACCAACTGAGGCTGCCTCTCGCTAACGTCATACAGATCCTGCTACGCGACTCAAACAACTTGGCGACGCTTGGCCTCGGGGTTGGATTCCTCGTCCGTCACCTTGGCGAAGTGGACGCGGAGCTCGATGCCTTCCTCGCACATCCCGAGGTCTGGCACCTGGAGACCGCACGAGTCGTTGGCGAGCATGGGTTCAGAGTCCGCGACGCCGGTGCCGATCAACTGACAGGCACGGAACGAAGGCGCATCACGCCACACGAAATTGTTGGGCACTTGGTGGTCAACGCCAGGCTGCGAGGTGACGAAACACGACTGGCTCAATTGAAGTCGCTCGGCGAAAGACTCGTTGCGAATGCTAAGGCGTCGGCTGGAGACCGCCCGGTAGACCCCGAATACCTTGCCATGATCGAGAGCTGGGCAGCTGAGTTCGATTTCGAGAACTACAGTGCAAGCAAGGCCGACGATGGGCTAATCATCCAGTTTGAACGACCCCCAGAGTTGGAGAAGGTGCTTGCTCCGAGCGCACACCAACTTCAACTCACCAACACTCTTTACGCGTTGCAGAGTCGCTACGCGTTTCACAACGATAAACCACAGGAGTGGCCACTGGACACTCTGTCTGAGGACATCAAATCAGCACGCACGATCATTGAAGGAGAGTCCCCACAACAGTTCATGTCGCCAGAGAATCCCGTTGCGTCTGTCGCAGCCGCCGCCGTAAGGGCTCACGCACTTGGCCTTTCAAAGCTAGAAGACGAGGATGTTCGATGGGCCGCGGATGTCATCATGCACGCGGCCGAGAACCCTCTAATTGATGGCATGAGCTTCGAGGGCACCATGTTCTCGATGGGGGCGGACCGTGCCGCTGCCGTCTCGGTCCCCCTGCTTCTGATGCCTGCATTCGATTCTTTGACTCTTGACCGAAACCGGATCATCGGCTGTCTGAAGGGCTTGGCGAACAGCTTGTTCGACGAGGTGCGCGCCGGTTTGGCTATTGGATGTTCGGAGTTGTGGAACGTCCCATGCGCGATAGACGCGAGGTCGGGTCAGTGCATTCGCCACGCTGCAGCCTGGAGCGCCGCCATCGGCAGCCTCGCAGCGGCAGAACTCGGTCCATTCGACGTTGACAGTCAGAGACGAGTCCCGGGCGACTTGGGCCAGCCGTACCATGTCACTCTTCTAAACGTGAAGGACGATGATCTCCTTCTGAACCGTCTGAGAATGCCCGTGTCATGCATGGTCGATGCCAGGGATGTCGCGTGTGTGTCCGAGCAAGTTCGGGAACTGTGGACTCCGCTCTGGAAGGCCCACGAGCGGTCACTTAAACACTGGTGGACAGAGGACTACGACCACCAGTCCCATATCAATCAGGCACCGATTTCCAGACGTCTTGTCGAGCTGGCACTCAGCGGTGACTGGGAGCCGCTGACCAGCCACATCCAATCATTCGCAACAGTTGCAAAACCCCTGCACCAACTGATGGAAAGCCTTGCCGAGGTCTTCACCTATGACGAATCGATCAGAAATGAACTCTTCGACTTCTGGCCGATAGCCATGGGTGTCGCACTCGACACAGTAGGAGATGGTGGGGCTCTTCGCGAGGATTACTTGTACGGCTATGTGCCGGCATCTCTCATGCCGGTTCCGAGACCACACTCGTATGACCCCGACATTGACGGGGTCTTAAGGAAATGCAGGGAGAACTGGGTACAACCAGAAGTCTTGGAGGGGCTTATCGACCGCTGGTTGCCACTTGCTCGCTGGGAGCCGAAGTCCGTCGATGTTGTCACCAGGTTCGCTCGCAGCGCACCCGCGGGTTGGCAGGCTTCAACTGGCCTGGAATGGATCGAAGTCATCATGGATGGGAGATTCGAACTCTTCGCCAACCACCTCTGGACCTTTGAGGAATGGGCTTCCGAACTGTGCGCGGACGGTGCATTCGAAGGCGAGAACCTGAGCCGTTATCACCGCATTGTCGACGGGCTCGCTGCCGCTGGGGACCATGCGGCGGTCAGGATGCAGCAACTCGACGAGTAGTCGTCAAACCCATCGAAACTGCTGTGGGTGATGCAGCTGAGGATCGAGGACTAACCGCCCCGAGGCACCGGACAGCTTCTCGTCCTTGTTGATGCCACAGGCTCTGACTGCTCGTGTGGGGGCAAGTACTATGCCCTTGACGGCATCGTGCCTGGCCTTATCAATCTCATGGACCGCATTGCGGAAGTCCCCGATTGAGAATCCCAGGGAATGTTGCCACCGCCCGGACATCACAGTTCTGGAAGGGCCCCGAACCGGCAGAAATCAGCGCGTACCAAGGCCACCACACTTCTATCTCATCCCATGCGGTCCGTGGGGGCTCCAGCCGTCGAGAAACGGAACAAGGTCTTCATCGCGGTAGTCTGCCAGGACGGGAATCTCGATGGGGCGGAGCAGGGGATCCTTGGCATCGATGTAGTCTCGAGCCATGTCAGCCAGGAAAGACCGCGGTTGACCAGGGCTGCGTCGCGTTCTGAGGACAGTCTTGCCTGGAGGGCGTCCGCGTACCTGCGCAGCATGCCGGCTTCTGCCCATGCGTCAGCCTGGATCTTTAGCTGCTGGGCCTTGTGGTGGTCCTGGATTCGTATCCGGGCGCGCGCCATTGCCGCTTCCCATCGTCGCTGGGTTTCCTCCTCCTTGAGGCGGGCTTGCTCGCGCTTCCATTCTTTTTCCAGATGTTGAATTTCAATCTCGCGAAGAATGGCCGGCAGGGCGGTGTCGAGTTGCTGTCGCTTGCCGTCGCGGAACCGCTCCTGGCGGCCGTTAGTTGCGTATTTTTGCGTCAACTCCAGTTGGAGTCGCCCTGTTGATATGAAATCAATGTTGTTTACAAGCGTCCAGGACTGGTTGCGGGAGTTGTATTTGGGGATGTATGGCCTTGCAGCGCCGCCGTTCGGGGGGAGTTCCCGTATTTCTAATGCAACGATGGTTGTGCCGATGGTGATGGCAATGTCGCCATCGAGGGTCGTGATGCCCCGGGAGTTCGTGCGTTTGTGGCTCGACGGCAGCGTGACTTCATAGCCACGGGCTGCGCTTTCCGTGGACAGTGCGTGCAGCAGTTTGGCTGCAAGGGCGACGTGCTCCTTCGACACCCCTTTTGTACTGTCTCGGAACACTTTGGCAACCGGGTGATATTTGGCCACTGAATCTGGTACCGGGACCGGACGCTCGTCGACATCATCGGGGAAATGACGCGCCCAGTGTGCCTCGTACTTTGGTCGCTGCCACGACCCAACGCTCGTTATCTCGAGCTTGTAGCCTTTCGGGCGCAGAGCTGACTTCATGACGTCACGGATCAGGGCATCGTTTGCTGCCATATGCTGGTAGCCGCCGTCGACCTCCAAGACGCCGCCGGCGGCAATGAGCTTCTGTATGAACAGGTCGGCTTCAGATTGGCGGGTGCGGTTGCAGGCTTCGGAGTCATCGATACTGTTGAGCAGCTCCACCCCCAGTTGGGTGATCGTGGCGGTCCAGCTCGGACCCTTGCCAGCGATAGTGATGTATCGATCGTCTGCCAAGGCTCGGGCAGCTATCCGATGCGAATAGCCTTCGAAGGTGCTGCCCGGGCAGCCGTCATTGACCCATTTCAAGACTTTGGACTGTAAAACGCTGAGTGGCTTAGGGTGCTGTGGCAATGGAATGTCCAATCAGTAGGTCCGGGCGCATAGCCGCGTCCAGAACCAAGGATCGACTCAGTCGTCAGAGGATTTGACCTGCGGCTTCTGAGAATAGCCAACTCTTGCAGCGTTATCTTCGTCGCGCCGCTAGAGATAGTAGGGAAGAAGTCGCATCTGGCGGTTGCGGCGGTCGTCTACCAGCCATGCACCCAGGCAATTCCTTGCATGGTCAAGATACGTGGTGCCGATGTCCCACCAGTATCTGTCGAAAGGATGCGCAGGCTTTTCTCCAGCTGTCGGGTCGATGGCTCCGCATGCAGGAGGACCGAAAAAATGGGCCATCGCTTGCCGCACACTGACTCGGACGTGTCTTGCCCCGGTGGGGAGCATGGGTTCCAAACGTAGGCATTCACGCTCGAAGTTCTGCATGACAGCGCTAATCTCGGAGCTCGACGGCATCTTGGTGTCAGCATGCTCGATGAGAGCCACGACGGCACCCAGGGCTTCCGCCGCGTTCTCCACGGCACGTCGCCGGGCAGCCTCGGGCCCTCCACGGCGCTGGAGAATCTCCCCGCGGATCAACGCAACTACCGATATGAGGACAGCGGCGACTGCAACCCAAAACTCAGCATCCATGAGGCGACTGTAATGTAGGGAGGCTTAGGGGCCGTGAACTCGCCGTAAACGGTGCAGAGTTCAGGTCCAGATCCTTGGCGATGGCTTTCAGGAGGATGTGCACGTCAGTCATGACCGGTTGATATCTGGCTGCCGGCGCGCGGGACTGGATGCCCGGGCCTTTGCATGCGGGAAGGGTCCGGTCTCTATTCAAAGAGTGGGCCAAACTAGTGGAATTGTGAGCGTTTCCCCATGACGCGAGCTATCGGGATAATCTGCTGATAGAGATCGCTCTGTTCCATGTCAGTCGCAAGCTTGTAGGCGTTATGGTCCAAAAGCGCTGCGACAAGGAGCGCTTCGGGTTGGCCCGCCAGAAGGTGCACTCGCACATCGAAGGAAGCTGACTTCGGGCCAATTTTGACCTGAAGCGCATCGAGCTGAGCTTTGCTATTGGAGATAAATCCTCCAGTCATTAGCTCAAGATCTTCAGGAGGAATTGATGTGCGGCGGCATATCTCCTCGACATTTTGCAGTGATAGGTGATGACTGCCGCGACCCCAATTCAGGTCGTGAGCTGACTTGGATAAAAACCTTGTAAGCCGCAATATGGAATATGATTCGAGTTCAGACACGCTTTTCACGCCCCTATCGAGTTCGATATCCATCAGCTCCACTAAGGCGAGAACCCTTGCGAATTGCCTTTGGGTCTCTTTGGGTATGAGCCCGGGGCCCTTGTATATGTACTCATGCTCGGTTTCGGCCCACGTATGCTCAGCAACAGTTCGAATTTGAACTTCACATCGTAGCGACTCCGAGAGCGAGGTTGAGAGTTCGCCACAATGAAGGTCGAGATGCAGCCCAGCATATGCCAGCTCTCGATAGTCCCGCTCAAGCTCCTTGTCATCGATCTCTAGGATGTCAAAGTCTTTTGATTGATCGATGGCGTGGAGAACCTTGGTCTTTTCTGAAGCAAGTTGAACTATTACTCTCACGCCCAACAGGTCGGAACAATCAGCCCAAGGTAGGGGATACTTCTTCTTTTCCTGTTTTACGAAAAGGCTTAGTGGATCCTTGCATCGGGTTTCAATCTTGTGCGGCTTTATCCCACATTCCGCGAGAGCCGCCTCGATTCGTTTCTGAATCTCTCGAATTGCTGATTCATATTCCTCCTGCGCACCCAGATATGAAGTGAACGTTCGTTCGGGAGTCCATGTCCCGGTCTCTGGAGCACTCATCGCGGACGGGAGTTAGTGACGGACTCCAAGGGAACACCCTTAATGGTTACGTCGTATAGTTCGCCATTTGATGAAGATGGATCACGTTCCACGCGAACTTGGCCTTGGCTTCCGATCTGGTGAGGTGGTGCAACCAGCGAGATTTCTGTGCCCAGGTTAATGCGCAAGTTGTTAAGCCGGGCGCTGATTCGCTTGGGATCCTTGGTGAAGCTCATCATGGGCACGCCGCGAGCAAAGGCAGCAGAGCGGATGTCCTGCTGGTGGCTGGGCGGAATATGCGTGCGAATGAAGGATTCGGCATCTACGAACGATGAATTACTCTTGATGTCGACGGCAAGTGCCGCTTGGGCCTCGATCTTTTCGTCAGCACCAAGGCTGCTCTGATGAATGGCTTCTGTCATCTTGTCCAGGAAGCGCTCTGTAAGTACCTCCGGCTCGTCCGCCAATTTCAGCCCCAAGAATTCACCCAAAAAGTAGTTGGCGAAGCCACCTCCGTTCTGAATATCAGCCAAGAATCCCTGAATGCCTACTGGATTCTTATCAGTCGCCTGCAGCACAGCGATCTTATAAATCCTGGTTTGCTCCCCGAAGACGAGGTCAGGAATTCGCTTTATCGAGATGCTCCTGAGGCCACCTTCGAGAGTTGTCGCTTCGGCCTGCATGGCTTCCTGGTGTTCCACTTTGGCGATAAGCACCCCTGGCGTGCCGTCCAGGACCGCGTCGGCCACGACGAGCAGACCGGTCTTGGCATTCAGTCGTTGGGATTCCACCAGACGTCCAGCGAGGAGTTGACTTAGGGTCTTGAGATCGGCTGTCCGGAGGTGGGAGACAACTGCACCCGGGGAAGGGCTGTCAACGTGCTCGCTGGGAACGACGTTGAGCGCGCGCTTTTCGAGGGCATCACTGAACCTGTCCGTCAGGAATCCCAGATCACGGGCATCCAACTCAACCGGGATATCGGTCAGCAACGCATTGAACTTCTTTTCACCGTTGTGTTCATGGAGCGCAATTTGATGCATGAACACAGATGCCAAACTGAGCGTGCTGTAGTTAGGCAACGCAGTAACCCCCAGAGATGAAGTTGTTTCTGCCTATCTTCACCTACTGTTGACAAGTATCCAACTTGAAGACGGGCTCGTCTCGTAGTACTCGAGACGGGCCCGATGACCAAGGTGCCCTCAAAATCGATGCAGTGCTGCTTATCGCCGCGGCGTCCACATCGCTGGACACACTGCGCACCTCGAGCAGGCTCAGGTACAAACATGGTGGCTACAAGAAGATCCTCCGGAAATCTTAGAACCGATCCGGTAGCAACGCCGCATTCTGGGATGAGATCGCCCACCAGGGTCGCACGCAGGCCGTCCCGCGTCTCATCACGGGCACTAAGCCGCCGAAGCCTGCACTTCCGACGCCTACGATCCCCGTCGGACATGAGTTCGAACGGCAAGCTATCTCGGGCAGGCTCGACGACGGCGGCCTCGGTACTCGAAACGCAGTGGCACACCCGCCGCTGTCATCTCCACCAGTACCATTGCCACTCATCTCTTTTACGGCTCTGCCGCGGCAGAGCCGACGGAGTCTCGTCTCTAGCTGAACCTCGAATCCAGCTTGTACAGCACGGCCGTGTAGGACCCATCTAACGTCTCTTGCCAACTCCCAGAGCCTCGGTATGCGTAGCCCCTCGGGATCCAAGAAACCACGGAGTTCAGTCCATGATTGTAGAAGGTACCGTCACCCTTCCAAGAGATTGGCCCTCGGTTCTCTACGTTGCCCTGATCGTCAGTAAGATGCACCCACCAGGTTCCGTCTGAAGCAGGCGCTCCGGGAGCTCGAAGAGAGCGCCGCCCAGCTGCGTCAGCAGTACGAACCGGTGTTCTGGCCGCTCTTCGTCCCAGATGCCAAGAACATGTTCCGCTGGCGCGTCCGGCTGGAGTGCGGCTGCACTCACGAGGTCTTCACGCACGGGGAGGATAAGTACCCAGACGATCGCAGCTACCTCGACCCCATCACCCGACGCCGGCTTCCCGTGGGCGAGTACTGGTGCCCGACTGAACACGGACCTACGCAGAAGCCGTATCGCGACATCGTCGAATGGGTCGATCGAAAGATCACGGAGTTCCCGGCGGACCTCAAGGAGCCGGAGTACGACTGGATGGACGCCGAGATTTGGGGCAAGATTCGGAAGCCTAGGCCACACTCGACGGCGTTCTGGTGGGTCAACCTTGCCTGTGGGCCTATCACCAGGTCTGCAATGACGTGGATTGGAAGCCCGAGGACGGTCCCAAGCGGGTTTCCGAAGAGCGCATCTCGGAGATTCGGCGAGACTTCGAGGAAAGTTGGGCAGCAACGGATAACACTGTATGGCCTGAAAAGGGCTCCGAGCGCGACCACATCCGGAGGATGGTCGACCTGTGCTGGCCGCGTCCCGCGCCAGAGAGCGACTGCTTCGCGTGTATGCAGGTGCGGCGGATCACCGGCTACAAGCGGATCGGTTGGCTGGTTTCGAAAACGGCTCCGGCACCCGGCTCATCGCCGAACATCGACCGGAGGAAGATTGAGGCCCGACTTGCCGCGGCGGTGGCCGAGGTCCAACGGCTGCGCAAGCAACTCGGCAATCCAGACAACGCCTGAATCCGCATTTTGCTGACCATCGGAGTTTCGAATCCGAACCTGACACGATGCCGTTGGGCTTCCGCTGCAGGGGGAGTCGAGGTGTCAAGACCTCAGACATGACCTCCGTTTTCTATCGCGGCGACCAGAGTTCGGCAATTGGCGTGTACGTGATGATCACAGTGGTAGGTCTTGTTTGTGCCGAATCCGCAGGAGTCTTTCTGCTCGTTTACGAGGAGCGGGTCCGCCTCTAGTCGGCTGATTGTTCCTCAATGGTGAGTATCAAATGCCGACTGCGGCGGCGCGGACAGGATGCTGCACTTCGAGTCGGGCCTCTAGTTCCACTTGTCTGCAGCAAGGGCGCGTCAGGTCACGACGTGGTCTCGGAGGACGTCCGGCCAGATCGCCGGGGCTGGATCAGGATGGAGTTGAGTCAATGGTTCATCGCTAGGCGTTTTTCATTTTCCGGAATATGAAATATCGTGCAACTCATGGAAGTATCGATTGACGCCGAGCAGGCTTGGTCGAAAACGCTCTTCGGCAATAGGTTCATGTTGCAGTTGGCTGGAATGATCATGTCCATGGACGGGGCTTTCACGGGGTCCCAGCTTGCGCTAAGGTCACGAATTCCCGGGAGCACGGTGCATAGATTGCTTGTTGATCTGTTCACGGTCGGACTAATTGCCAAGGAACCGCAGCCATCTGGCAGCCGCGCGCTGTACTTCCGCCGGCTGGGGCATCCTTTCTGGGAAGCTGTGTCCACGCTGTCCGTCGCCGCGAGGGATTCAAACCCCACCATGGGTGGCGAGAGGGAGCCAGAGAGAGGGAAGGAACGCCGATGATGAATGCAAACGGGACAACAGAGGTCGATGTCGCTGTCACTCCGCAGGTGAAGGTCAAGTGCGCCGGGACTTGGGTTTACGCAGAGGTGGTTCCGCACATGCAAGAGGTCCAGCGTCGGCGGTCACTTGGTTCTATCGACGTTCCCCATGAACTGGAAACGTTGGACATCCTTTTGCGCGTGCCACTTGGTGAGGCAGTCTCTGAGGCTGTGCTGTCACGGCGGGAGCGGGACAAACTGAGACGGTTGAGCCCGGGCCTTGTTCACTTTGATACGGACGGCAACGGGAAGCCGACGGTGCATCGACTAGCTGTTCCTCCGGCTTCGGTGCAGCACGTGATGGTGCCGGGCAGGAACTGGATCACCGCGCTGACTCACGCGACGAAATTCGCCCCTTACTGCCGGCGTTCCATCCTCTTGTCCTCAATGCCCGCTGATGAAGATATGCTGCTGCTTGAGGCCCGTTTCTATGGTGTGGGAATTGCGCTGGGCCGAAACGGCGGGGACGGACTTGACTGGATTCTTGACCCCGCTCCTTTTATGCCCGAGCGTTTCACTGGCGCTTCATGGAGGTTTGCCGAGTCATTCCTGGAAGCATGGCAGTCGGTCCAGGAAACGGCAGGCTGAGCCATTAGTCGAGGCGCAGCCAGGCTTTCAAAGGGCCAGGAAGTCCAATCTTGACTGAGGTGCTGGCCGAAAGCGCCTCGTGCTCGATCTCGGCCCGGGAAAGCTGCCGCCGCCACCACGCCTTGGGGCTCTCCGCAGTCAGTGAGCCCATGTCGTTGAACATGCTCGTGACGATGCCGAGGTTATGACGGTGCGCTGCCAACTTGTCTTCGGGTGAACCTGTGAAGCTGTCCCAGGTTCGGCCTCCGCAGTGAATGCAATCGCAACTCGGGGCAGCTGAGGATGCAAACCAGTTGCGGGTCATCGCGCTGGTTCGGGCATATCGGAGCATGCCAGGCAAAAGAACGTGGGGAGACCGGTCGGATTTGTCGGACGAGCGCGGGCCGTGGCCTGGCACGATGCCGCGGCGCTGGCTGGGTAGCTCTCCAATCGCTGCCGCCAGGGCTCCTTGGGACATGGCTTCGAAGCCGGCCATGTCCGTCCGCCACGCAATCGCAGCAGGGACTTCGGCAAAGAAGCGCCGGTAGCCCACAGGGACGCCCTTTTCGTCCAGGGGATCTGAGTAACTGTTGCAAACAACCAATGCGACGGGGTGGATGCTTGTCTGCGCAATGGCAATGAGCTGTCCAACACTCTCGCTCTTGAGCCAACGGGGGTGGACCGGCATGGTCAAGACGGTGTCGTCCCTGCCCTGGATGTTCGCTTGCTTGACGGCCTCCTTGAGCGGGTCGGCGTCACCGGCAGGAAAGAAGCCTGTTGGTGTAATAGTGATTGCCGCGCCTGCCGAAGCCTGACCCTCAAGGAACTCGGCCAAGGTCTGGTCGAAGAGGCCGTCCGTCGAGAGCCGGAACGGCTTGTCGAATGTTGCCGTGTACTTTGTGACGGAAATCGGCTCCATTGCCAGCAGCAGGCCGGGATTCTGCCGCTGGAGAGGTTTCAACTCTTCATAGCCTGAAGTTCCTGTGAGTATTATGCCGCTGGTCTCTACGTCAAGAAGAGGGGCCAGCAGAGGTGCATCTGCGCTGGTCAGTGTCAGCATCCGCCCTCGGAGCAACGCCGCAGCCTTGGTCAGCTCGGCTGGGGTGCGTGTGGCAATATGTGACCCCGCCGCGGCGGTTGCGGGTTGGCGAAGTGTGGTCAGCTGGTCAGATGGGCTCATGCGAGCGTCCCTCCGTAAGTGGTCCGAAATTCTTCTGGCGTCATATGGGCTTCGGCAGCCAAGCTGTCGATGGTCTCTCCTGCATTCAACCGGTTCCTCAGGACTGCCCCGATGAGACCGGGCGTCTCCGAAGATATGGAAACGGGTTCGTTCTTGCGGTAACCCGCGGCGGACATCTCGATTGACAGACTTTTGTATCGCGACTCGGTGATTTGTCCTAGGTCCCTGGCTCGACGCAGAAGCGCGGCCATGGAGACCCTCCAAATCGGTTTGAGCCGCGCTAAGACGGGCACGTTGACCGTTGTCAGGTCATCGCGGATTCCCCGTGCCGGCATGAGGAATTCCGAAGCGAATCTGTCCGCTTCGGCTTCCTGGTTTTCCGAAGGAACTTGATGCATTACGGCGTGCCCGAGCTCATGGGCGAGTGTAAAACGTTGCCTGTCCGCGGGGGCCCTGTCACTGAGGACCACCAGCGGATGGGCGTCGGCCGGCCAGCTGAAGATGGCGTCGATCTGTGCCGACTCAAGATCGCGCACCACGATGGGAACCCCTGCGTCCTCAAGGGCTGCGACAACGCTTCGGATCGGCCCGGTGCCAGGGGCCAGCTGCTTGCGCAAAGACTTGGCGATGTCCTCAGGAGTCGTATAACCATCTTCGGGAAGAGGCGTCCGCTCAACCTTCAGCGGGGGACGCCTGTCAGCCAGGATGGCGGCTACCTGCAACTGGGCCAGATCAAGGATTGCGCGGACCTGGTTCGCTTTGGAGACCGGCATGGTGGCGCGTTTCCGGTGGAAGACGATGCTCGCGGAGAGCGCGGAGACAGGCACTGTCAGTGCCGACTCGGGGACCTCCAAGGCGGACGCCACCGACTTGGCCCGGACTGGGTCAAGCTCGGCGAGGCCGCTTTCGGCTTTAGAAAGAAGGGCCTGGGAGATTCCCGCCTGCTTTGCCAGTGCGCTCTGCGTAAGTCCTCTTGCCACCCGGACCCGTCCGAGGAGTGGTTCTGTCTCGGGGTGGGCTGGCTGTTCCATACGCCAATCCTAAAATCATTAGAACTAGAAGTCAACAAAAATACGCAGAAATATTCTGGCCGATATTCTGAGAGCAAATCGTACATCGACGTCCGATAGCCGGCGTTGACGCCGTGGCTTCGAGGAAAGCTGCCCTACAGCGCTTCACCTCTGGAATGCTGCCGTCTTGAGGTGCACACCGGCGTTCCTGCATGTGCAGGAGTGATTAGCAGTCCTGACTGCTGGCTCGGCCGGGCATGGTGGGGGATGATCACCGTATGGAACCCGGTGAGTCATGGGCCTACCGCGCCCGAGGTGTCGACCCCTTGGTGGAAGTGCGCGTCATGCGACAGGGGGCACAGAAGCCAGCGCGGCTCCTGGTGCGCTTAGTCGCTGACGAGTTCGAGGGCAAAGAGGAATGGGTCCCGCCGGCCCGCCTCAAGGTGCTGTGGAGCCAAGCTGCAGAATTCGAGGCGCGTGAAGGGCGCTGGGCCCTTGTGAGCGCCGTCGGCCCGGACCGAGAGGATCCTCGGGAATACGCTGCCAGCGAGATCTTGGAGGGGTACGTGGACTCCGAGCTCGCCTCGATCAAGGAGCCAGAGGTGCTGGCGTCACGGCTTGGCCTTCGGGCCGAACAGCTGACCGACCACCCGGAGGCGTTCATTGAGGACGGGGCTGTGATCGCGCCATGGCCGGCTACCGAACTCGTCGCCCGCACCGTAGCTGAGCAGAACGCGGAGAAGATCCTCCAGCGGGTGCAGGCCGAGGAGAGGAAGGCGCGATACGCCGCGATCCACGGTGAGTATCAGTCTGGGGGACGAGGGGACGACCATATCTCACCCGAAATCTCTGAGGAGGTAGATCGCGAATTTTCCGCGCCGATCCGTGAAGTGCTGAGGGACTGGTGCGGTGCTGAGAACGTCGAGCGATTCGATGAGCTGGTCGAGCTACGCAAGGAGATCAAGCGAGTCGGGGACGTCGCGCAGGGCGCAATCAACGCCTTGCGCGCTCACGGTCACCCTGCGACGCTCGCCTTCCAGTTTGAGAGCGAGCTCGGCACGCCGGTCGAGCTGCTGCGCGCCGACCGATCACACAGGTGATCCCACCACCTGGTCCCGTCTACCGGGGAGGAGGACGCCAAACGCTCATCCCGCTCGGCAGGCAGGCCCCTGCCACCTGTCCGGTTCAAATGTAAGGAGAACGCACTATGGCGATCATCCCTGAGGAGTTCGATTTCGTCGTCGGAGTCGACACCCACGCCCGCACACACACTTTCACCGTTGTTCATGCCCCACAGGCGCAGTGGTCGACACCGCGGCCTTCCCGACCACCTCCGCAGGAATGGACCGTGCGGTCAACTGGATCCGGCGGCGCACAGGCGGACAAAAGGTCTTCGCGGCCGTCGAGGGCACGTCCTCCTACGGGGGCCGTCACCCAGGTCCTGCTTGCCGCTGACATCGAGGTCGGCGAGGTCCGGCCGCCAACCCGCTCATCACGTTCCCACACGGGCAAATCGGATCAGATCGATGCCGAAGCCGCCGCCCGTTCTGTCCTCGGCCGCCCAAAAGACCAAGTGATGGAGCCACGCGCTGCAGGAACCCGCGCCGCGATCAGGATACTGCTGGCGTCCCGGTCCCTGCTGGATCACCAACGCACCGCCAACCGCAATGTCCTCACGGCCCTCCTCTGCGGCACAGATCTCGGAATGGACGCCCGTTCATCCCTGTGGGACGCACAGATCACGGCCATTGCTGCCTGGCGGAACTCAAACAGTACCGACCCCGTGATCCAGATCGCCCGCGCCGAAGCCAAACGACTCGCCCTGGCAGTCAAAGACCTCACCAGCCGGCTCAACGAAAACCATAAAGCCTTGGCACAGCTCACCGAAGAATTGGCCCCGGGACTTCAAGCCATCTCCGGGGTCGGACCCGTTACAGCAGCCATCATCACATGCGCCTACTCTCACCACGGCCGCATCCGCTCAGAAGCAGCCTTCGCCGCACTCGGAGGCGTCGCACCGCGCCCGGCGTCCTCAGGCAACACCACACGACACCGACTCAACCGCTCCGGTGACCGCCAGCTCAACCGGGCCTTTGACGTCATCGTCCGCACCCGCATGAGCTTCGACACCGAAACCAAGAACTACGTCGCCCGCAGCCGGGCAACAGGCAAATCAAACCGCGAAATCCGCCGGAACCTCAAACGCTATGTCTGCCGCTCCATCTTCCGGCAACTCGAAACCATCATGGCTTGACAGAACCCATAGAAGAGTCATTTTGGGTTGATGTCCCTGGCCAGATAGGCCGCAGCCCGACGCAGAATCTCATTCTCCTGCTCCAAAAGGCGGTCCCGCTTCTTCAGTTCCCGCACACCTCGGCAGACTCCGCCGCCGCCGGGCCGGCCCCGGTTTCCTTGCGCTCGGCGATGGCGTTCCAGCGTTTCAAGGTCGTGACCGATAGTCCGAAATCCTTCGCAATCTGCGCCAGCGGCGCCTCGCCCTTGCGGGCCACATCAATAACATCCTGGCGGAACTCCGCCCCATAAGCCGTGAGCATGGTCAACATCCTTCCACGAGCACAAGCTCGCTAGGTCAAGGAGTCAACAAAACCGGGGGCAGTCCCGGCCGTGAGGGCCCGCGGGCACTTTCCGAACGAGGCCGCTGCCCGGGACTGGGAATAACGGTGTGTGGGTCCGGCCTGATCCGAAAGGAGACGGCCGTGTCTGAGTCCACGACCGCGATGACAGGGGTGATGATCGATCCTGTGACGGGAGAGATCATCGATCAGAAGGAGCTTGCGGAGCGGTTGCTCGCGCAGGCCAAGGAGCAGGGCGTGAGCCTGGTGGGCCCGGGCGGGCTGCTGAACCAGCTCACGAGGATTGTGCTGGAGACTGCGCTGGAAGCCGAGCTGACCGAGCATCTCGGGCACGAGCATGGCCAGACGCCGATTGCAGCCAACATGCGCAACGGCACCAGGTCCAAGACCGTGCTGACCGAGATCGGCCCGGTCGAGATTGAGGTGCCCCGGGATCGGGACGGCTCGTTCGAGCCGGTGATCGTGCCCAAGCGGAAACGGCGCCTGGACGGGATCGACCAGATCGTCCTCTCGCTTTCCGCCCGGGGGCTGACCACCGGGGAAATCGCCGCGCACTTCGAGGAGGTCTACGGGGCCAAGGTCTCCAAAGACACCATCAGCCGCATCACGGAGAAGGTCGCCGGGGAATTGGCCGAATGGTCGGCCCGACCTTTGGATCCGATCTATCCGGTGCTCTTCGTTGACGCGATCGTGGTCAAGGTCCGTGGCGGGCAGGTGCGCAACACCCCGTTCTACGTCGTCATGGGCGTCACCGTGAACGGTAAGCGGGAGATCCTGGGCATCTGGGCCGGCGACGGCGGCGAGGGTGCCCGGTTCTGGCTGCAGGTATTCTCCGAGCTGAAGAACCGGGGGGTGGAAGATGTGTTGATCGCTGTCTGCGACGGGCTCAAGGGCCTGCCGGAGGCGATCACGACCACGTGGGAGCGGACGGTGGTGCAGCAGTGCATCGTGCACTTGATCCGCAACAGTTTCCGCTACGCCGGACGCCAGCACCGCGAGGGCATCGTCAAGGCACTCAAACCGGTTTACACGGCCCCGTCTGAGCAAGCGGCGAAGGACCGGTTCGCGGAGTTCACCGCCGAATGGGGCCAACAATACCCGGCGATCGTGCGGCTCTGGGAGTCCTCCTGGGCCGAGTTCGTGCCGTTCCTGGAGTACGACGTGGAGATCAGGCGGGTGATCTGCACAACGAACGCGATCGAGTCGATCAACGCCCGCTACCGGAGGGCAGTGAGGGCACGCGGGCACTTTCCGAACGAGACCGCTGCCCTGAAATGCCTGTATCTGGTCACCAGGTCTCTTGATCCAACCGGCGGCGGTCGGGCACGCTGGATGATGAGGTGGAAGCCTGCAGCGAACGCGTTCGCTATCACCTTCGCCGTCTTTAGTTGAAGGCGGCCGCGTGACGTTGCAGTACTGCTGCGTGGCCGAGCGGAGTGCCTTCTACGACCCACAGGGTGAGGGTTGCTGGGTCGAGAAGGCTTTCAGCTGCGAGGAGGGCTGCGCCTGTGACACCTTCTAGGTGGTTGAGGGAGGCGGCTCGTATTTCAAGGCTTGCGGCCACAAGATCGGTGCAGCGCTCCATGATGGTTCTTTCCACGACTTTGAGGAATCGGGAGCCTGTACGGAGTGCACCGCCTCCGATGACGAGTCGTTTGGGGTTGCAGAAGTTGACGAGGTTGGCTGCGACCTCCGCTATTGCTTGGCGCGCTGGTCGATCAATTTGATGGTCAGGGGGTCGTTCGCGATGACGGCCTGACCGATGTCACCTAGTGTCAGATGTCCACGTTTACTGATGGCCGAGTGGAGTGTGCGGCTCTCTTGGGCACTTTGTGTCGCTTCGATGAGAAGTGCCCAGCCGCCGGCGACTGCTTCAAGGCACCCGGGTTTGCCGCCCCGGCAGAGTCGTTTGGAGTCGTTAGTGATGTGGGTATTGCCGATGTCTCCGTCGGCTCCTCGTTCGCCTCGGAGAAGGCGTCCGTGCATGATGAGTCCGGAGCCGACTCTGGTTCCTACCTTTAGGAAGAGCATGTCGCGTCGGTCGTTGTTTTGCCCCTGGGTCCACTCGCCGAGAGTCATGAGGTTTACGTCGTTGTCGACCCATATCCGGCTCGGCTTTGGACAGCCTGACTTATATCCTGATGCGGCTTCGGAAGAGGAGAGCGCGGCCCGTTCAGGCTATATTGCACCTAAAGGAAATATCTTGGGGGAATCAGTGGAAAATCCATCCGATAATTACGTCGCGTCACTTGGAGAACTAAATGAGCATCGGTGCCGTAGAGACCTCACCGATGACCGCCGGACTGACACGGGACGAGGCTAGGGGACGTCGATTGACTCCCAGAACCTCTCGAGAATCGACGCTGCCTGGGTCGGGTCTTCCAACATCCACCAGTGATGGCGTCCGGGCAGATCCACCGTGATCGCGCGCGCGATCCCGGCAGCACGGTGACGACCGCTCATCGTTCCAAGGTCGTGGTCCTCAGTGGCGTGAATGGACAGGCCGGGCCGAGCGCCTGCGTTGGAGAGGCCTTCTCGCATTTCGATGAGCGCTTCCGGGCCGGCGGAGCCGTAGAGGGCGAGGAGGCTGCGCCCCATTTCCGGGCCCATAGCCTGAGCGATTTTCGCTGCCGTCGCCTCGGGAATCCCGAATGGCAGGAGGCGTCGTGTACGGTCTTCGAGGGTACCGCCCATCAATTCGTCAACGGCTTTTGGGCCCTCAACGGGGTCCCTCCAGAGTTGGGCAAGGTTGTGCCAGGCAAAGTCGTCAGCCAACGTTCCGAGTGTATCACTTGCCCAACTCTTCAGGAGGTCGGGCCGGATCATCGCCACATTCATGACGTGACCCCCGCCCCAATCATGACCGAACAGATGGACGGGCTCCGCGATCTGCTCCAGTTCATGGATGAGCCATTCTCGGTAGTCGACCCACGTACCGCCGAAGCTAGCTGGCACAGGAGCGCCGAATCCTGGAGGTGAGAGCGGGACGATTTCGCGGGTAGACAAATGTTCCCGCATCGGTTCCCAGATGGCGGGGGTTTCCAAGTTTCCGTGCACCATTACAACAGTCATAACGCGACGTTAGAGCAGCGAACTGCCGCCTGGCTATCCTCGAGTTGGATTTTCCTACTATTTTCCGCCAAATCTGTGGAATCAACAGGAAAGCCCTCGCTAGAACCCCGGATTTTTGTGGCTGACATGGGGGTGTGCTGTGAGATGCGACAGTATCGTTGTTTACAGGTTCGGCGACGGCGCCTCGTATTTGGACGTCCGGTGTTCCGAGCCGAAGAACGGAGAGATTTCATGACCACGTTTGTCGCCGATAGCGCCCCGAACGAGACCGTCCAGGGGACGTCCGCGAACTTTACTTATCGTCGTTTCGGGCCGCGAGGCGGGGTCCCGTTGGTGCTGCTTCACCGTTTCCGGGGAACGATCGACTGGTGGGACCCGGAGTTCCTCGAGTACCTGGCAAAGGACCACGATGTGATTCTGTTCGACAACATCGGCGTCGGGTACTCGTCAGGTGAGCCGCTGACGACGGTGGAGGACTATGCGGACGGAGCGGCGGAGTTCATTGGGATGCTTAAGCTCGAGCAGGTGGACTTACTGGGCTGGTCGCTGGGCGGGGTGATCTCTCAGCTGGTCGTCTTCCGCCACCCGAACCTGGTGCGTCGCCTGATCGTCGCCGGCAGCCAGCCACCCGGCTCAGTGCCCGAGGTACGGGCCACGAACCCGCCCGAAGTCGAGGCCATCATGGTGAAGGACGAAGCCAGCGACGAAGATCTGAAGTTCCTCTTCTACCCGCGCACCAAGGAGGGCGTCGCAGCCGGTGATCGGCATCTGCGTAACATCAATACCCGCGGCGTGCCGAAGTTGGCGTCATCCGAGACGGCTGCAGGACAGTTCCAGGCGATCGGGGCGCTGTTCAGCCAGCCTTTCGAGCCCGTCCTGGAGCAGCTGTCCAAAATCACCCAGCCGGTGCTGTACGCCAACGGTGTGCACGATGTGATGATCGATTCCCGGGCATCCGTGGTCGCAGTGGAGAACCTTCCGAACGCCACACTGCTGCTGTACAGCGACGCTGGTCACGCGTTCTTGTTCCAGCATGACGCCGAGTTCGCCGAGCAGGTCCGCCTGTTCCTGGCGGCATGAGCCACGCCGGCGGGCCTTGCCCGGCCGAATCGGACGGGAGGACTGACGGATGCGGGTCACTGGTATAGAGGTATTCCCGGTTGCTAACCCAACTCCGCATGTCGGCGGTCCGGTGTGGTTGTTCGTGCGTCTGGACACGGATGCAGGGGTGTCAGGATATGGGGAGATGTTCACCGTGCAGACGTATCTGCGACCGGACACGCTCGTGCGGGTAGTTGAACAGTTCGCGGAGGACTTCTTCCTCGGAGAAGACCCCACGCGTCTGGAGTACCTTTATCACAAGTGCTACAACAGCGCGGTCAGCCACAATGGGGAGTTGACGAAGGCAGCGATCTACGCCGGACTGGAGATGGCGTGCTGGGACATCATGGGAAAGGCCGCCAAGCTGTCACTGCCGGAGCTTTTGGGGGGCCGGTTCCGAGAGAAGGTCCGCACCTACAGTTACATCAGCGCGCCTGCGGACAAGCAGCACCTCGGGTTCGAATTCTGGCAGGACTCCGACGCGGTCGCCGAGCGTGCCGCAGAGCTCGTCGATCAGGGCTTCACCGCCCTGAAACTGGACCCGTTCCCGCTGCTGTTCGGCAGTGACACCCACGACGGGCAGCCGTTGCCCGTGCACTGGTCGCAGGAGACCCTGGATCACGCCGTAGCGACGGTGGAGCGCATCCGCGTCCGGGTCGGCCAGGTCGGGGTGATCATCGGCACGCACGGGCAGATGACCGCCGGTGGTGCGATCGAGGTCGCGAAACGGCTGGAGCCGTTCCGGCCGATGTGGCTCGAAGAGCCTGTCCCCCCGGAGTTGACCAGCGAGATGGCGAAGGTCGCGAAGGCGACGTCAATCCCGATCACGTCTGGGGAGCGGCTGCTGTCCAAGTGGGATTTCGCCCGGTTGATTCGGGATGAAGCGGTCAGCATCGTCAACCCGGACCTGAGCCAGGTGGGCCTGTTGGAGGGGAGGAAGATCGCGGCGATCGCGGAAGCGAACTACATCAAGATCGCTCCGCACGTGTACGGCGGCCCCCTAGTGTGTGCCGCATCGGTGCAGTTCGGGGCGACAGTGCCTAACCTGCTCATCACAGAGGGCATGGGCCGGTTCACCGGCCCGCACGCCGACCTACTGGACGAGCCGATCCAATGGTGCGACGGGTACGCGCACCCGTCCACTAGACCCGGGCTAGGCTACAACCTCAATGAGGACCTCGCCCGCGCTTGGGCGCCTACACCGGACACCCGACTATGGGGCAACCTGGACGCGCCCCCCCAGCAACCCGGTCACAACCAACCATAGCTGACGCAAGGCGTGGGCCCGGCTATGGACCGACCGCCCCGTTGGGCCACAGAACCAAGGGGGCGGCCCTGGCCGGGCGCCATCGCGATCATAGGAACACCCACGAACCAAGCAGGAAGATAAACAACAGTGCGTATCGCAAATCTGAAGGGCCGCGCGCAGATCGTGGCCGACGGGCAGGTGTTCGATCTAGAAGGCGCCAGCGGCGGGCAGTTCGGACCCGACCTGCAAGCGGTGTACGGGGCCTGGGGTGAAGTGCGCAGTTGGGCAGCATCCGCCCAACTCGACGGCGGACTTCCACTAGAAACGACGAGATTGGACAACCCGGTACCGTCGCCCCGACAGGTGATCGCGGTGGGTTTGAACTACCGAGAGCACGCCGAAGAGACCGGCCTCGCCGCCCCGAAGGACCTGCCGCCGATCTTCACGAAGTTCGTCAGCTCCCTGACGGGGCCAGAAGGGGTCGTGGAGCTGCCGCCGAATGGACACACCGACTGGGAGATCGAACTCGGCGTCGTGATCGGGAAGCCCGCACACCAAATTCACCAACATGACGCATGGCTGCATGTGGCAGGTCTGACCGCTGTACAGGACCTCTCAGAGCGCATCCTGCAGCACATTGGCCCCGCCCCCCAGTTCAGCCTCGGCAAGTCCTACCCAAACTTCACACCGGTCGGCCCCATGGTCGTCAGCATTGACGAGTTCGACGACCCGGACGACCTCGGCCTCAGCTGTGCAATTAACGATGAGACGGTGCAGAATTCCCGCACCAGTGATCTGATTTTTCCCGTCCCCGCGTTGATCTCCCGGCTCTCCGCCGTGCTCACCCTGTATCCCGGCGACCTGATCCTCACCGGCACCCCTGCCGGCGTCGGGATGGGTCGAAAGCCGCAACGGTGGTTGCAACCCGGAGACGTGCTGACCAGCCGCATCGAGAACATCGGCGCGCTCACCCAACGCTTCACCGCCGCGACGTCCTAACAGGCCCAGCGGCCATCCCCACTTCCCTCGACAATGAAAGGCCGACAATGAAGATTCGAGGCGCGATCCTGGATACCATCGGAGCTCCCGCCCCGTTCGGCACCTCACGACCCCTCCGGGTGGCCCAACTCGAGCTCGACGCACCCGGTCCGCACGAGGTCTTGGTCGCCCTGGACGCTGCCGGGGTCTGTCATTCCGACCTGTCTGTCGTGGACGGCAACCGATCGAGGCCCGTCCCCATGCTGCTCGGCCATGAGGCCGCCGGCCGGGTCGTCTTCACCGGCGAGGAGGTCACGGACCTGGCCCCGGGAGCGCAGGTGGTGATGACATTCCTCCCCCGCTGCGGCCAATGCGCCGGATGCGCAACCGACGGGAAGGCCCCCTGCCTGCGAGGCTCCGCTGCGAACGAGGCGGGTCAGCTGCTCGACGGCGGGCGACGCCTGCACGAGAACGGCGACCGCGTCGCCCACCATCTGGGAGTGTCTGCGTTCGCGACCCACGCTGTGGTGGACCGTCGCTCCATCGTCCCCGTCGACGACGACATCCCGTCACACGTCGCGGCGTTGCTGGGCTGCGCTGTCCTCACCGGTGGCGGCGCGGTCCTCAACGCCGCCCGCCCTACCCCCGGAAGCAGCATCGCGATCGTCGGCCTCGGCGGGGTTGGTCTTGCCGCCGCGCTCGTCGCCCTCGCTCACCCCGACGTGCACGTCATCGGCATCGACCCACTCCCCTCCAAACTCGCCGCCGCCACCGCCCTAGGTGTACACGAAACCCTCACCCCCGACCAAGCTGATCAGCGTAGCCTCCGCGTGACCTGCACGATCGAGGCCGCCGGCCGCGCGTCCGTGTTCGCATCCGCCTACCGGTGGACCGCTCCCGGTGGCACAACCGCCACCGTCGGGCTGCCCCGCGCAGACGACACCATACCCTTCGCCCCGCTCAGCCTGGTCGCTGAGGGCCGCACCGTTGTCGGCAGCTACCTCGGCTCCGCCATCCCGGCTCGCGACATCCCCATTTTCGCGCAGATGTGGCGCGAAGGCCGCCTCCCTGTGGAGAAGCTCGTCAGCTCCGTGATCAACCTCGATCAGATCAACGAGGCCATGGACCACCTCGCCGACGGATCGCAGCTGCGGCAGATCATCAGCCTCACAGACACAGTCCCGGCCTGACCCCCGGCGCGAAACGCGTGGTGTCGCTGCTCAACTGTCCTTCGCGTCGGCAAGCAGAGCAATCGCGAGCAGTGATTGGCAGAGGCCTGCGAACGTGCGCGGATCCCACCCAGTCAATTCGTACCACCGGTCCAGCCGGTAAGCCACACTATTGGCGTGCAGATGCAGGAGCTGCGCGGTCTTCGCCATTGAGAACCCCGTCGTCATGAACGCCTCCAGGGTCTCCACCAGATGAGGGTTCTGCTCCACCGTGGTGCGCTGCACCGCCACAATCGGCTCCAGCGACGAGCGGGCAGCCACCACGGTCGCCCACAACCAGTCCCGCTCGAAGCTCTGCACCAATGTCCGATCCGTCGCGGTCGCCAGGCTCATCCGCGCCTCTGACAGCGACCGGTGCGCACCCTCCAACCCTCCATGGCCGAGCCCAATGCCCACACGGCGTCCCGGGGTCCACCGTTCGGCGGCGGCCTGGAGTTCTTCTTCGGTGAGGCCTTGGGAGAGCACCGTGGTCTCGTGGGAATCAGCCACGATCGCGCGGGTGCCGAGGGCGCGCGCCAGCTTCTGGGTGGAGTCGTCGTCGATCTGTGCTGGCGCGATACGCATCGCCCGGAAAGATCCGTCCGGATCCGCGCCCAGAACCGCGACGATATCCCGCGCCTCGGCTGCCACCGTCTCCCTTGACAACAACTCCACCAATCGGTGCCGCAGCGAGACATCTTGCGCCTGTCGAACCCGCGCATACGAAGTGTGCGCGGCCGCCATCTCCGATGTGATCACCTCGACCGCGTGCAGCAGCCGGGTTGCGAGCTTAACCAACACCTCGCTGTCCGCTCCCGCAGCCTCGCACAGGAGACGCCACAGTTCTTGGTTGCCGACGTTGTACGCAGCAATCACGGACTCCACCGCGATGCCCTGAGACGACCGCAACCGACCCAGGTCCGCCGCCGCTCGCAGATCGGTCTCACCCGGTTCCCGACCATCGGCCAACAAACGCAGCAGCTGCGTCTGGTTCCGAAACGTTCGCTCGGTATGCTCGTCCACGTCAACGACGGCATATTCGGGTACCTCGGCTCGGATCATCCTGGTCGTGTTTTTCACGGACTCGGCCAGAGCCACTTGGACCGCCGCACAAACCTCCTGCTGCAGCACCAGTTGCTACCTCCCCGCTAGATGTCGTTGCGCCCCACCGAATACACACGGGGCACTCGCTTGTGTCTTGCGACAAGAATAGTCGGCCCGCACAACACTGCCCGCCGGACATGGGACCGTGTGCGGTGGACTGCTCGCGTCCTGAACGCCGAAAAGGGTGCGCCCTCGTACAGAGCAGTCACAAGACCGCACCCTCACCGCAGCTTGATTACTCCCGCGGCAGATGTGATGCTTTGAATGCGAGGGGTGCGCCAGCATCCACCGGGAGCGAGATCCCGGTGACGGGTCGTGCTTCGTCAGAGATAATTCAGAGGACAGCGTTGGTGATGTCCTCTCGAGCCGCGGCACCGAAGAGCGTGCATCTGGTATCCGGCTTCTTCGAGCACTTCGTGGCCGTAGCCGGCACGCCCCGCGAGAAGGCCATACTCGGCCTAGTTGTCGATCACTGGCGTGAGCACGTGGGAAGGGTGTATCGAGCAAGCGGGGGGCGAGCTCGGCTGCAAAAGCCCGCATCAGTTCTACAGTTCCGTGTTTGGAGACGACGTAGGCTCCCGTGCTGGGAATAGCGTTCGGGCCCGCATACGAGCTGGTGATGACGACGGAGCCGCCCCGCCGCCGGGCCGACATTGGGGGGAACAATGTTAACTCCGGCATCGAGCTCACGCTCCCAGCCTTCACGGCAGATTCCAGCGCTGCACCGCCACGCATATCGCGCTCGTAGACGGCGATCGCGCCTCCTTCTGCGCGCACCAGGCGCGAGGTCTCCTTCAACCCAGTTGCAGCACCGGCCATTACCCCGGCACCTTCCCGTGCCAGTCACAATGCATGGCCGCGACCCTGTCCCTGAGCTGCATCCGTGATGAATGCGACCTGTTGATCTAGCTTTCCCATTCATCTCTCTTTGTTCGAAGGGCTGGCGTGCCCGTCCAACCTTTCGGGGTCGTTCGGTGCTGCCGAATGCACAGGAACGGACGACCCGAAGGCGTACTTGTAGCGTCCGAATGCGAGGAAGCACATGGCGCTTGAGGCGACCAGAACGGTCAGCACGATGGCTGGCAGGGTATAGCCGCCCGACGCGGTGTAGAGCTGGCCCACAAGGAAGACGCCGCCGGCACCACCCATCGTCGCGAGGGAGATCACGAGGGAGACGACCTTCGTGTAGACCGCATCGGGGAAGTAGCGACTGGTGATATAGGCCAGCAGGTCGTTCTCCGCGCCGAGCGCAGCACCGACGAGGACCGCGCCGAGGAATGCCAAGGGGAGGTCTGGCATCGCGAACAGGATGCCCGTCCCGATTGCTCCAAGCGCGAAAAGTACTGCAGCGATCCCAGGCGCGTACAGACGGTCCATCAGCGGGCCGACGATGAGATGGACAATGAGGGTCGAGAAAGCGAAGCAGGACAGAAGCGCCGCTGCTTCGCCAGGCGTGAAGCCTCTTGTAGCAGCGATAGGAAACACCTGTGTGGACATGCCCACCGTCGAGCTGGAGACCAAGATGCTGCCGACGACCAACAGCCAGAACTGCCGCGTATGGACGCTCGCCCCGAGACGAGCCTCCGGAGCAACGACGGGATCCTGTCGCGCGCCAGGATGACGGGTCTGCATCGCCGAGCCGGGGGGAAACTTGGTGATAACCGCATAGATGACAGTCGGAACGACGACGAACGCCGTACCTGCAGTCAAAAACATTCCGCGCCAGCCAACGTTGGACTCCAGAGCCTGTGCGACTGGAGGCATGAGGATCTGTCCGAGCGCGTAGCCGACAGCGATCAGCCCGAGCGCCAGCCCGCGCGTCTTCGTGAACCAGGCCGTGACCACAGCCGAGTGCACGACGACCAGATTCGCCCCCGCAGTCGCCCCACTGAACCCGGCGATGAGAAGCCATGACAGCGGGTTGTCATTCACTGTGGACATGAGCATGATGCACGTGCCATATGCGAGAGCGAAAAGAGCGCCGGGAATCCGGGGGCCGAAGCGGGCGACGAGCCACCCCACCAGCAACGCGCTCAGCCCGGCTAGGAAGATCGACAGCGACGCGCCGTTAGTGAAGTCCGCAAGCGTCCATCCAAGTTCGGTCGTCATCGGAACGGTTGCCACGCCCAGCATCGCGACTAACGTGGCGCCCCCGAACATCAGGGCCACGAGCGCGGAAATAGGGTACTTCCATTTTGCCGGCCCGTCAAGGGCGAAGTGTTCCGTTAATGTGTTCATCATGCGATTGCCACCTCTCTGTAGCGTCGCTCCGAAGAGCCTGGGATTGCGCCTCCGCCCCTAGCCGTGCATTGGCCGTGAGCAGACATTGCATGGCGGACCGGCAGTAACCGGGCACAATTCACGATATCCACGAAGCCGACTTCATCGCGTCGGCAGTTCCACGGGGTTTTAAACAAATAGTCGACGCCATCTTGGGATAACCCCAACCCACTTACATTTTTCGGGCCCCGAGAATCGGGGATTGGTGTGGTGGACCTGGTATGACTTTCTTGGGACCCCTAAGGGGTGCTGTCAGGGGTTCCGGAGACTCTCATTTTATGGCTGATAGCGACAGAGCCAGCCACTTTTCGGAGTTCGGTGCCTCTTTCTAACGTGAGTGCCATCACTGAGTGTCGTGGCTGCAGACGGCGGACGTGAAGTGGCGCGTGTTTAGGCAAGGAGATCGCTGTTTTCTGCGGGTTCTCGATGTCGGCAAATCCAAACATCATCGGACCCGTCAAATGACGCTCCGGCACCTCGATCCGCGGTCGTCCCCGCCGTTCCGGCGACAAACAACTCAAAGCGCTTCAGATCTGCATGGATTGACAGCTGCCACCACCCGGCGTCCGAGGATTACTACGACAAGAAGCGGGCACAAGGAAAGAAACACAACGCCGATGTCATCTGCCTGGCCCGCACTTGCCGCAACGTCATCTACTCCATGCTTAAAACACGGCACCCGCTCTATGGAGAAAAACCGGCACTGGCCGCAAAAGTGACACTTTTATGCGAGTATTCCGCAGGGCGGTCCAGTTACTCGCCTCTCTCACGTTGTCCGTGATTTTCACAAGAAAGACGCGCTCAGCCGAGTGAAATTCGGGCAATCAGCTGGTGATATCACTAGTCCTTTTCTTCTAGCGTAGACAGTGTTCCCGTAAATTGAACGAAGCGCCGGGACCTCGAAGAGGAGGGTTGATTTGGCTGGCAGTGACGGTGCTCCTAATGGAAAACCACTGACGGATCCTCGCCGGTAGGTATTTCTAGCCGACATCGGTGCCATGTTGCGCCGGCCAGAGACGGTGACACTGAAAGGGCGAACCGGACGCCGAACACGGCTGCTCTCCGGACTGACTGACGCTCTATAAGGAAAAGGGACAGAACATGACTAATACCGCTGTCGTCACGGGGGCGATGAGTGGCCTCGGCCAAGCGATAGCCACCCGCCTCAAGAAGGACGGGCTGCGCGTCATTCGGGTAGATATTCAGGGCGGGGCGGACATCACTCTCGACATCACCGACGAGCATGCTGTCTTGAATGCGCTCGGACCACTCGAAGGCGTGGGTGTCCTCGTCAACTCCGCGGGAGTCGTCGGCCCAGATGTTCCTCTGATTGATACTGAGCTCGAGCAGTGGCGGCGTACTTTCGACGTGAACGTGTTCGGTGCAGTCACGGCCATTCGCGCCTTGGCACCAGGGATGGTCGAGCGCGGGTGGGGACGAATCGTGAACATTTCCAGCATCGCGGGAAAAGAAGGCAATCCCAACCTCGCCGCGTACTCAGCATCCAAGGGGGCGTTGATCGCACTAACCAAATCCGTCGGGAAGGAACTCGCGAAAACCGGCGTTCTAGTAAATGCCGTTGCCCCCGCTGTAATCGCGACCCCTATGAATGCGGCGACCGCGCCCGACATCCTCGACCACATCACCCGTCTGATCCCGATGAACCGGATCGGCACACCCGAAGAAGTCGCCAGACTCGTAGCCTGGCTGGCGTCCGAGCAAGTCTCCTTCTCCACCGGAGCCGTCTACGACATCAGCGGCGGCCGAGCCACCTATTAAGGGCCACATACGCCGCACCATCGCAGTCCATCCCGAACACTCTCTCACCGCCCTGAAAACAAAGGAGTTCTCTCATGTCCAATACCGACATCACTCGAGTCGCCCTCGTCACTGGTGCAGGCCAGGGAATCGGCCGCGCGATCGCGCTGAAGCTAGCGGAGGACGGCTACAACGTCGCTGTCAACGACATCGCTCAATCCGAAGAGAACGTGGAAGACGTCGTGCGAGAAATCCAGGAGCGCGGCAAGCGCGCCATTCCTGTCCTCGCAGACGTCTCTGACGCAGCCCAGATCCGGGCGGCGGTGAGCGACGCAGCCGAACAGTTGGGCCGACTCGACGTCGCCGTCGCCAATGCCGGCATCGCCCGTTTGGAAGACTTCCTCGAATTGGAACCAGAGTCCTGGGACCAGAGCTTCGCGATCAACACCAGGGGCGTGTTCTTAACCTGGCAGGCGGCCGCACGCCAGATCATCGCCGAAGGCCACGGCGGCAAACTGATCGGTGCCGCTTCGCAGGGCGCTTACCGTCCCGCTGCGGAACTGCCAGCGTACTCGGCAAGTAAATGGGCGGTACGCGGCCTCACCCAGGTGGCTGCAATGGCACTGGCCTCCCACAAGATCACGGTGAACTCGTACGCGCCCGGCCTGGTCAACACTCCGCTGTGGGATTCCAACCGGGACCTTTTTGAGGCGTCCGCCGCGGGCATTCCTCTTGGTCGGCCACAGGAGCCGAGCGATGTGGCCGACCTCGTGTCCTTCTTCGCGTCCCCGCTGTCCGACTACATGACCGGGCAGACCGTCCTGATGGACGGCGGGATGGTCTTCTCCTAGTCCGCGCGGCCACCCGGTTCGTCGTTTGCCGGCAGGGACGATGCCCGCCGCCAGAGGATCAACAGTGTCTGCGAGCATGTCCGCTGCGTCGTGTGGCTGCTCTACGCGGCGGGCAAAGTATGCGAGTTGCGCAGGGGCGTGCACTCTGGTGGCTTTCTCGACTCGCGCTGGGCGGTTCTCGGTACCCACTTCGAGGAGATCTACGGGGCCGAGGTCTCCAAAGACACCATCAGCCGCATCACGGAAAAGGTTCTGGCGAACTGGCGGAGTGGTCGGCCCGGCCGTTGGATCCGGTCTATCGGTGCTCTTCGTGGACGCGATCGTCGTCAAGGTCCGTGACGGGCAGGTGCGGAACGCCCCACTCTATGTCATCATGGGCATCACCACCAGCGGAGAGCGGGAGATTTTGGGGATCTGGGCCGGCGACGGCGGCGAGGGCGCGCGGTTCTGACTTCAGGTGCTCTCCGAGCCAAAGAACCCGCGGCGTGGAAGACGTGTTCATCGCTGTCTGCGATGGGCTCGAGGGGCTGCCCGAGGCGATCACGACCACGTGGAGCGGACGGTGGTGCAACAAGTGCTTCCGGGGGCGTCCGAGGCGGGTGGGGATCACCAAAGGGGGATATGGATATGGACCATGTGTTGCCGGACAGCAGGCACCCATGGGTCCGCGACCTTGACGTCGGGTCGATATCGGCTCCGGGGCATGTACGTTCCCGGATCGCCGTCCACATCAATGGGGACCGCCGCAGCGGTCTGGATGCCCACGGGATGTCCGTCATCACGTCTTCGGGTACTCGAAGGACCACGACGTCCGACTAACCCTCCGTGGGATCGTAACGGTTCAAAACGTGCCGACCGCGTTCGTCGTTTTGCCTCACCCAGACAGCGGGCCGCCTTCAACAAGGCGCCGCGCCGTCGACTTGGAGGCTGCAGATCCGGATCCTGACTTAGCCGCTAGCACAGGCGCTTGGGTTGCAGCCGCGGCGCCAGTCGCGCGGCGAGACCCCGAAGGCATCCCGGAAAGCGCGACTGAAGTGCGCCGCGTCGGAGAAGCCCCAGGCGGCCGCCACGGCACCCACGCATTTTCCGGCGTGCACTGGGTCCCGCAGGTCGCGCCGGGCATAGTCCAGCCGCTGCCTTCTGATTAGGCTGGATACGTTGGTCCCGGAGTCGTTAAAGACGTTGTACAGGTGTCGGGTTGAGATAAAGTGTGCCGCGGCAATACTCGCCGGTGACAGCAGGGGATCGGAGAGGTTGGCCTCGATGAACTCGCGCACGGACACGGCAACCATGGCCTGCGGCTTCATGCGGTCCCGGGGTCAGGTCCATCTCGGCGTGCAGCATGGTGGACACCAGATCCAGGGCGTTCGCTGCTAGTTGTACTCAGTCAGTAGGTTGGTTGCACCTGCTGATGGGTGGTTTGCCTCCGAGGCTGCTGTGGGGCCGGTGATTGTTGTAGAAGTTTAGCCATGGCTGCAGTGCGTCGGTCCGGGCCGGGTTCGAGGTAATAGGCTGCCGGTATGCCCAGCCTTCCTGGAGGGTGCGGTTGAAGCGTTCTGCTTTGCCGTTTTGCCAGGGGTGGCGGGGTTTGATCAGGATGTGTTTGGCCCCCAACGCGGCCATAGCGTCCTGGAAGTCCCGGGACAGCCGGTTGGCGAAAGCATTGTCAGTCATGACCCGCTTCATGGGTGCGCCCTGGGCTGCCATGGCGGCTGCGGCTCTGGTGAGGAACCCGGCGCAGGTCGGGCCTTTCTCATCGGGCGGAACCTCGGCGTAAGCCAAACGGGTGTAGTCATCGACCGCGACGTGGACATAGTCAAAACCGACCCGTTCGTGGCCTGTTGAATGGTTGCGGGCGGATTGCTTTGGGTCGGCCCGCCAGCCGCCGTCGGGGATGCGCCCGAGTTTTTTGACGTCGATGTGGATCATGTCGCCGGGGGCGTCGCGTTCGTAGCGGCGGTCGGTTGCGCGGAAAGCGCGGATCCGTGCCCCTGTCACCGGATCCAGATCCCATGGCCGGGGCATGCCGGCGCGGGCCAGGATCCGAGAGACCATCCGGGCGCTCACCCCAAACCGCAGTCCCAGGGTCGCTGGCCCTCCCCGGTGCTTCACCCGTTCGATCAGGACCTCGGATACGATCCTGGCCGGGGTGGCGTGCGGGCAGGACTTTGGACGGGGACTCCGGTCCTCAAGGCCATCCCAGCCGTGGGCGCGGTACCGGCTGACCCGGCGGTGGGCGCAGGTCCTTGAGATGCCCATTTCCTTGGCCACATGCGCCACGGGACGGCCAGCGAGGACGCCCTCAATGAGGATCCGCCTACCATTCGGAGTCAGGCGGGCATTACGGTGGACCATGACACTCCTATAGACATTTTTCAAGTAATGCCTGATTCGTTGATGCGGAGTGTTTGCACGAGGACAGGGAAGATTTGGGCGCGCGACGTAGCGCTTGAGGCAGCGCATGACTTCTTTCTTGCCGAGGCCTTCGGCCGCTCGTCTGGCGACGTAGTCCTTGGTTGGCCGGTGGTATCTCATCCTGACCAGCACGATGTGGTGAAGGGCCGAATTCGCTTTACGGTCGCCACCCTGGTTTAGACGGTTTCGTTCTGTCTTCCCTGACGAAGCAGGCCGCGGACAAGTTCCGGTCAGGGGCCGCGAACTGGTTTTCGCTTCTCAGTCGCTACGTGTTGTCGCCGGCGGTGATGAGCAGTTGGCTGCCGGTGTCAGGGCCGGAACTGAAGACATTCATGAGGCCGGGTGCGTGGGTTTTCAGGCGACGATTGATTTGAGCAGTGAGGTCCCGGACCTGCTTATCAAGTTCCTGGTAGCGCTTCGCCAGCAGGCGGAGCGCGTAGCGGGTGCATTCCTCTGAGGTGACGGGCTGCCGCTGGGGTCGGGTAGCAGCCAACGTTGCGACGAGTCTCGGTGTTGTCAACGACCGGTATGGTGAGCGCACGTTCTCGGGAGCACTGACGAGCATAGCTTTTATCTGGTTGATGGTTGCCGTTCGGTCCCGTAACGCAGACTCGCGAACCGTGCGCAGGCTTCGGAGGGCTTCGACGAACCCGGTGCGGCCTTTCGATGCAAAGCTCGCTCGGCCGCTCATGACTGCTTCGGCAGCACTGTACGCGTCGAGCTGATCCGTTTTACCGCGCCGCCGGCGTTGATCACGGCTGGGCTGGTAGACCTCAATTATCTCGAATTTTGCTTCTAGAAGTTGTCGAGTGATTTCAGCACCGTAACTGCCGGTGCACTCAACTCCGATGCCAAGAGTGGTGCCCTGGGCGCAGATGAACTCGATAATCTTCCGCTATCCACTGGCGGTCGCCGGAAACTCTTGTTCCGCCAGTGGGCGACCGTGCTCGTCGATAACAGCGACGTGGTGAGTTTCCGCGTGGGTATCTATCCCCACATACACGTTGGGGCCCTTGCGTCTAGCGCACCTCTCCGTTTCAAGAGTGCGCGGCTGGGCGGGTATACCAGTCAGTTCACTATTGGGACGCTTGTCAGACTCTTATCAGGACATGGCAGCCTGCCCGGTCGCGCCTCTGGTGAGGCTCGCCGACCGGCAGGTCATGTCAAGGACAGCTCCCCATCCGTCGAGACGGAGGGCGCGTCAGAAGACCTCTGGGCCAGACCGGCAACCCCGGAAGCACGGAGTGACCACACCCTCCCGTTGCGGTCACTTCAAAGTCAAGAATGGTATCAATCTCAACTGACAGCAGTGGGCTCGTTACACTGAACTCCCAGTAGCGGCGGTCGCCCTTTTCGGTAGGCGACCGCCATGCCTCTGGGGCGGCTGGTGGATCACATTGAAACTGCGTCAGCTTCTGGCGTCATAGACAGTTTGTCCACCAAGTACCGTGAGCACCACAGGCATGTTGGGAATCTCGCGGGGATCGATTTCGACCAAGTCACCTTCAAGGATGCAGAGATCAGCGACTTTCCCTGGCTCCAGGGTGCCTTTCCAGTCCTCAGCGAAGTCCTGCCAGGCCGGGTTCGAGGTATATGTGCGGATAGCCTGCTCAAGTCTGATCGTTTGGTCAGGGCCGCTGACTGCACCACTGGCTTTACTCTCACGCAATAGCATGGTTGAGAGGCCCTGTCGCCATTCCGGGGCTGTAACGGGGGCATCTGAGCTGCTCATTACCTTCACCCCTGAGGCGATAGCTGTCCTGTATGGCCACTCGTAGGCTGCTCGTTCCGGACCAACTACGCCCACCTCAAGATCGGCAATGGTCCACTTTATGATCGGGTTCATGTTGACGCCCACCCCCAAGGTGGCCAGGCGCGCCAGCGCTTCCTCGCTGACGAAGTCTCCATGGATCAGGTAGTGGCGTGGGTCCTCTCGGGGATTTTCGGTCATGGCCGCCTCAAGAGCGTCGATAACAACATCGATAGCGCGGTCACCGGTCACGTGTACGCCAACTTGGTAGCCAGCGTCGTGTCCTGCCTTGATGATGCCGGCGACCTCAGCGACGCGTTCTTCGTCGGTGTTGCCAATGACGCACAATGATCCGCATCCGCCGCCGACGTACTCGTCGTGCATCCATGCTGTCTTTCCGGGCGGAATGCCGTCCGCGAAGACCTTGGTTCCCAGAACGCGGAACATTCTTGGGTCGGAGCTCTCCGGTATTTCCATGGAGCTGAGATTCTCCCGCAATTCTGCATGTGACCCGGACAAACCGGTGGGGAGCGCCAGCGCCGAGACGCGTATTCCCAGTTCAGAGCGTTTAGCAAGATCGGCATACACCTCGAGTCCACCAGTGCCCATGGCACCGCCGGCAGTGGCTTCTCCTCCAGGGCCGAGGCCAGGCTCTGTGTAGCTGGTGATTCCGAGCCGCTGCAGCTGGGTAATCGTCGAGCGTACCGCCTGCTCCCGGCGCGGGTTATCGAGTTTCGGCAGCTTGCTCTGCACAAGTCCTTGGGCACCCTCCTTTAGAACGCCTGTGGGAAGTCCGTCCGGATCCTTTTCGACGATGCCGCCCTCAGGAGACTGAGTGGTTGCGTCGACACCGGCCAGCTTCAGGGCATGTGAATTCACCCAGCTGGTATGACGGGAATAGTCCTGCAAGAAGACAGGGTGTTCCGGAGAGGCATCGTCAATGTCATTCCGGTGAGGTTCCCGACCGCTGTCTTTGCACTCCTCCAGATAACCGGCATCCCAGCCCGTTCCAATGATCCAGGTTCCAGCCGGGGCCTCAGCGGCTGCGGCACGAACCGCTTCCCTGATGTCAGCGAGCGACTGTACCTGCGGGTATGAGAGATCGAGGGAGAAAGGGGGAGTGTCGAGTCCGTAAGCGAAGGCGTGCAGGTGAGAATCATTGATCCCTGGCAGCAGTGTGTGACCCTCAAGGTCGATGACTTCGGTCTCGGGGCCGATTAGCGATGCGACGTCCTGTGCGCCCCCGACTGCAGCGATATTGCCGTCGCGGACGGCGAGGTGAGAACAGATGGTGAAGTCAGCATCGACGGTCAGGACGCGAGCGTTGCTGTAGACGGTGTCGGCGAAGCTGGAATTTTCGGGTGAAGTTGCCATGAGTGCTTCCTAAGATTTGTTTGAGGCCAGAAAGGAGGGCCGGTTCATAGAAGGTCCGCGAATCGGAAACGAATTTCTATGTGTGTAGACAATAACGGTTGAACGCGGGGCAAACAATAGTGTCTATAGCGCTTTTTACTTAGGTTTTCTAACCAGACGGAGGTCCTGTGCGGTGAGTCCCGGCGCCTGCGAGAACAGAACAGGTTATGTCGCTGTGAAGCCTGGGAGCGCCCCGCTGCCCGCCCGTCAACGCCGGAAGGCCGGTCATCGCGGCGAACAGAAGAAAGGCGCAGTGAACACGGCTGCTAGCGCATTCCCAAAAGGGGAACAAGGTGGTCCCTCTCAGTTTCGAGCGACATTCAACACGGATACAACCGTTGCCGGCCATGACTACATCTTGAGTCGATACGGCTCCCTCGTGACGAAGATACAAGCGTCAAGATGTAGGGATTGATCAACGGTGTTCGTCCTTCTTGTGTCGGGAGACGGGGGAATCGCGCAGTCACTGCGTCCTTAATCTGCGGCGTCCAGGCCGAGCATGGTTCGTGGTCGGGGTGTCCACACGGTGCAGTCAGAACGCGAATCCCCATGCCAAATATCTGGCTGGTTACAGGGCGGAGAATGTGTCTCGCTCATGGTGCCGGTATGTCCCGGGCTCCGGGAGCTGCCTTGAGGATGAGGGCCTCACCTTGCCCGCCGCCGCCGCAAAGTGCGACGACGCCGGTCCCGCCTCCGTTGCGTTTCAGGGCGAGTGCCTGGTGCAGGACGATGCCGAGGGCCGGACGCGCCTACTGGAGCCGTTGATCTCGATCAGGTCCAGGTCCTCGACGCGGAGACCCTCCCGTTTGAGGGCTGCTGCGATTGCCCGCGAGGTTGAGAATGCAGTGACGCGTCGGGGCCGGCTGTTTGACCGTGGGAGCCGATCTCAGCGATCCATGTCAAGGCGGCAGCTTCTGCCGCCGCCTTGCTGGCGATCACGATGGCGGCAGCACCGTCAGAGAGGGGTGAGGCAGAGCCTGCGGTGATTGTGGCATCGTTCCGGCGAAAGTGTCTTCTTTCGTCCCTTGTAGGCTCCGCGCTGCTTGGCCAGGGCAATGCCTTCCCGCTGGCGTTCCCGGATTAGGGAGCGTTCGAATTCAGCGAAGGCACCCATGACCGAGAGCATGAAGTTGGCCATGGGGGAGTCCTCGCCGGTGAAGACAAGGCTTTCCTTGACGAATTCGACGCGCACGCCTTTGCGGGTGAGGCTTTGGACGAGAGCTAGGAGGTCATCGAGGTTCCGGGCGAGCCGGTCCATGCTGTGTGCAACTACGGTGTCGCCATCGCGGGCGAAGCGCAGCAATTCGGCGAGCTGGGGTCTGGCGGTGTCGTTGCCGGAGGCTTTGTCTGTAAACACCGGTCAAGAATTTGGCCTTCGAGTTGGCGTTTCTCGTTCTGGTCCAGCGTGCTCACCCGCACGTACCCGATCCGCTGACCAGCCATTTAGCCTCCCAACCCTCAACATGTCAGGTTGAGTTTCGGGGCACACTCAGTACGGCGTCAATAGGTCGACGGGAATGTTGCCCTGAGGGACACGCCAGCGGAACGAGTTCAGGGCCTCGTGGGCGACCAGCAGCAGGTCATCGCGGTTGCTGAGCTGGATTGAATCTTCGCCGTACAACTCGATAGCTACGGCGACGGCCGCCTCTGCGGTCCGGATTTCCAGCGCCCGGCAGAGCACTGCAATATCGGGTATGTCCCGGTCCCTGCCCGCTGCGAGCTTCATGGCGAGTAGGAACCTTGGGGACGCGAAACGCAGCATGAGGTTGTCAGCGATCGCCATCTCCGCTGCCTCTGGGTCCTCGCCGTCGGGTACGTAGGCGCGGGCCGCGTTGTTCAGCCACCGAGGATCCAAGCCGAGTTCGGCAGCCATTTGGGTGGCGATCTCCTGCACCGTCTGCTCCGGCTTGTACACCGCGTCGATGTCGGTTGTGGAGCGTCGGGAGTCGAACTCCACAGCGATGGCAGCGCCGACGACAAGATAGATATCAGCTGCGGCGCCCATTGCTTGGAGCAGACGGGAGAGCTCGATCAGAAGCTCCCGTATGTCATCCGATCCAAGGGACGCCCGTCGGGCCGGTCTCATGCTGCGGCCAGGTTGGCCGGATCAAACGCGATGTTTGCTTCGGCGAATTCAACCGGGGGTCCGTTCCGCCATGCGCAGCTTCCATGCAGGGGAAACGTGCTTGCGGGGGGTGGCATACCATTTTGACTCCAGCGGCGGCGTGGTCGTCCAATCCGGCTCCTGCAGCCCGTATTGGTGGCACTTAAACGCGAAGGTCCTGGCCAGCAGGGTATCCCAGCGCTTGCGACCGGTGGACGGGGGCCGGGCACGAAGGAAGCGCCGGCGCCCGGACGGATTCAGATCGTCAAAGTGACTGGCCGCCATTGAAAAGTACCCGCATGGCGAAGTCCGGATCGCCGTTGCGCAGCTCCCGCCTCATCTGTCGGGCTGCCGATTCAGCAGTCCAGTAGAGTTTCGGCTCTAAGGGCGTACCCGTGATGCTAAGTCCAGCGCCAAGTTGTGCAAGGACCTGGAGGGCAGTGCTGATGGAGACATTTCTGCCCTGCTCAAGATCGATGATGGTGGACCGGCTGACTCCGATATTGCGGGCAAGGGTCTCCTGGACAGACCCGCATGGAGGCGGTGCCGTTTCACCTGCTCCCCAAGCACCCGAGCGTCCTGAATCGCCTTCATCTGTTACACCTCCTGTCGATTATATCCATCATAGTGTGGAAGCTCTGGGAGGATGTGGGAGGGCGGACGGAACCGAAGAAGGGTTCTGTCGCTGCTGTTCTATGAACGGAGTCTTTGAATGGACCGTTCGGTAGCGTCTGCGCTGTCTTGAAGGGCCTGCGGCATGAGGTGCCCGTATACCTGTTCCGTTGTTCGGACAGATGCATGACCCATCCGACGTGAAATCGCGACGAAAGACATACCGCCATCCTGGATAAGCCATGACGCATGAGTGTGTCTAAGGTCGTGAATGCGCGACGTCTTAGCCAATCCGCGGGCTTGGGCTGCTCGGATGGCCGGCACCCAGTGATGTTGCCAGAATGGTTTGTGAGAGATCCGCCCACCGTCGGTCGTCGTGAAGAGGAGATCGTTGCCCGACCGGCTTGCCGCGATGGGAATCAGCAACTCCACGAGGGCCGGGTTGACCCCGATTGTTCGTTTGCCGGCCGCGGTCTTGGTTGGCCCGACGTAATAACGGGAATGCCCGTCGCGCTTCCATGCCTTGTTCACCCGCGCGGTGGCCGGTCGGGAACGCAGATCGATGTCGGCGACTCTGAGGGCGGTTGCTTCGCCGAATCTCGTTCTCGTCATGACCAGGAACTGAATGAACGTTCTGTAGCGCTCATCAATGCCCTCAAGGAGGAGACTGAACTCTTCGTGGGTGAGGAACATGGCATCGTCGTCTGCCCGCTCAATTGTCGGCAGCGGGACGCCGCGGCAGGGGTTGCGGGACACGTACCCGACGAGCAAGGCGGTGTTCATCGCCGCCGAGAGCAACCCGTGCACGTTGTGGATGCTTTTGGGTGCGGCACCTTTGGCGGTCAGGTGCTTGAGCCATTGCATGGTGTCGCGGTAACCAAACTCGTCGACCGGGATGGTGCCAATCGTCTCCCGAATGTGCAGGTCGAGTATCCGCTGGTAGGTTCCGATCGCGCCGAGCGAGGGGCGGACGAGCAGGTCGATATGTTCCTGGACTACGTCCGCGACCGTGGGATCATTAGGGTTCCCCGGCCTGGCGTCCGGCAGGGCATGCGCTGGGATCTGGTCGTTGTCGTTGAGGTAGCGCGCGAGGCTGCTGGCTTCCTTCTCCGACCGCAGAGTCACCCGATGCTGTCGACGGGTCCCTGGGTCACGCCAACGCACCGAGAACGCTGTAGTCCCATCCCAACGCGGGCGAGGGACAATGCTGGCCACGACGACAGGCTACGCTCAATGTCACTCGGAGTCAGTCAATGTGGCCCCGATATGATGGCGTATGCTCATCATACGTCCCGGCCCTTAGCGACGACGATATGCCTTCAGGGCAATTTCCGGCCCGGGAGCAACGTGATGCTGCAGACTCAAGTAGCAGGTGTTCCAAAACCCTGCGCCGTCAAGAGATTGAAGAGGGTCTCACTTTCGTCTTGCACCACGACGCTGAACTACTGAACCGCTTGGCGGATGCTTGACCCTGCGACGCCCGTCGAATGAACGCCGATAATAGCGACAGAGATCTTCGGCTATCGGCCAGCCGTGGAATGGCCAGTAAAAGGTCTTCGGGCTGCCCTCACTCAAGACAGTAGCTGCCGCGCTCGTGCTGGCTGACGTCAACGTAAGGATAGGGTGAAAATTCCGTTTCACTGACAGTGGCTCAGAATGTTCTCAGATTCCACCCTGACGACCAGGGGAGTGCACCCGGGCGGGGAAGCTTGGGAATCGTCGAAAATGTCTTATGGAACCGGACTCTGGTGAGGTCCACTGCGGGCAGTGGGTAGCTACTTCACATGCTGTGACTGATCAAGGCGCCGGAGAACGAGTTGAAGCTCGGCGCCTTGGCCAAGTCCTCCCTTCTCAGGCGGTCTATACGTCAGGTTGGGGTGTGGTTCATCAGAACAGCCAGTTGCCATGGGCTGGTGCCGAAAAATTAGTCTGCATCGTCGGTATTGGCGATGTAGACGTCACACGGGGCATTGTGTGCCACGCTGTTGGCGACGCTGCCCAGTACTCGGCCGATGCCCTTCATCCTACGATTTCCCACCACAATCATGCTTGCGTTCCTTTTGAGGGCCTCGCCGATTAAGGCGTCTGCTGGCCTGCCGCGGGCAGCTGAATAGGTCACGATGATTTGGTGTCCTAAAGATTCAGCGACAGTTCGGGCAACCCGCTCGGCAGACTCGGCGTTAGAGACAATCCACTCGTCGCTGCCTATTCCTACTACTCGAGTGCGGTCTGCGTCGAAGGCTGTGACGACATGAAGGGAGGCATTGAGGGCAGCGGCGATATCTCGCGCCGATTCGGCCGCCCTCCTTGCCGTCTTGCTACCGTCCACGCCTACGAGAATTGTTCCGCTCATATCTTTGCTCCTTTGCATAATGCGGCGGTTTGAACGCTACGCTGGATCCTTGTTTCCTGCTTTATCCCGGCTTAGGTATCTGGAAGAGCTCCAGACGCCGTGGGTTTCGTTCTTATGAACGCATCCATCTCCTGAGTTAGGCCAAAGGGGACCTTGGGATGGAGCTCAAGAGTAAATTTCCCGGGAGCATGGCGAGTAACCATGATTCCTCTGTCCCGATGGATCATCGCCGTTTCCCGCAGGCTGGCGACACATCTGTCGAGTTGGAGGTCTAGGTCTGCTTTCGAGTCGGCAAGGACTGTCAGCCGCACTGGTGCTGGAACGGCATACATCGAACGGTGTTTCCTTTAGTCAGGGGATGTAGTTAGGGAAGTTTTAGAGTGGCATGAGTGGATCCGCATGGCGGTTTCAACATCCGTAGCCCCGACCGGGTCGACAATCCCAAGAATTTGCCCGGCGGTGAACCACTCTGCCGATGTGGGTATGAAGGTATCCGGGCCGGCATACTTGCTCAGAAGGTGCGTGTACCAGGATGTTTCTCGCTGTTTCGGCTCGTGGATGGGTGAGCATCCTTTTGCCGTTGAACTTCTGGAATTCGACAAGCGCAAAAGGAAGTGGATGCGATTGAACAATGTGGCACTCCTGTTACTTGGAGAATTTAGAGGCTGAAAATGGGGCGAGCCTCTTGTCATCGCGAAGAGCATGCAATGGCAAGAGGCTCGCTGTGGTGTCCTAGAGGACCTGGCTGAGGAACTGGCCGAGACGCTCTGTTCGTGGTTTGTCGAAAAGTTCCTCGGGTGGTCCCGTTTCTACTACGGCACCTTTGTCCATGAAGATGACGCGGTCGGCCACGTTTCGGGCGAATCCCATTTCATGGGTCACTACAACCATGGTCATCCCCGACTTGGCCAAGGCAGCCATCAAGTCGAGAACGCCTTTGACCAGCTCCGGGTCCAGTGCGCTCGTTGCTTCGTCAAAGAGCATCACTTCGGGCTCCATCGCCAGCGCACGCGCGATGGCCACGCGCTGCTTTTGTCCACCCGACAAGCTGGCAGGGCGGAAATCCGCCTTTTCCTTCAGCCCAACTTCCCCGAGCCTGTCCAAGGCAATACTCTTTGCCTCGTCCTTGCTGAGTTTGCGCACCTGACGAAGGGGCAGGGTGATGTTCTCCAGGACCGTCTTGTGTGGGAAGAGATTGAAGTGCTGGAATACCATCCCCACGCGCTGGCGGAGTCGGTCGACGGAACCGTGGGAAACGTCCTCGCCGTTGAGAATTACGAGGCCGTCCGTGATTTCCTCCAGCCGGTTCATGCACCTGAGGACAGTGGACTTTCCACTGCCTGAGGGTCCGATGATGCAGACGGTTTCGCCTCTGCGGATTTGGAGGTCTACTCCGTGCAGTACCTCCAGGTCTCCGAAGCGCTTTCGAACACCTTGAAGTTCCAGGGCTATGTCACGTTTGGTCGTTTCGGCCGCACCCGCTGGATAAGTGGTTTCTGTTGACACTTTGCTGCTACCTCTTTATCGGGCTGGGACCGGTGGTCAGTTCTTTTGCAGGTTCGACGGCGACCCGGACTTTCTTCCCGATACGCATTTTGCGGTCAACGACATTCACTACATGCGTGAGGGGAATCGTGATGACGAGATAGAAGCATCCGGCGACGACCAAGGGAGAGAGGTTCCCGAAATTAATTGAAGCGTCCTGACCAATTCGGAACAGGTCCCGCTGTTCTGCCAGGAGACCGAGGACGTATACGAGCGAGCTGTCCTTGACGACCCCGATGAACTGGTTCATCAGTGAGGGGAGAACCTGACGGACCGCTTGGGGAACGACGACGAGACGCATGGAGGGACCGTAAGACATTCCCAGTGCCCGGCTTGCTTCCATTTGCCCCTTATCGATCGATTGGATCGAAGCGCGGAAGATCTCACCGATGTAGGCCCCGGAGATGAGGCTAAGCGCGATGATGGCCAATAGGTAGGGGTTTCCGCCCGTGACCACATACAACGGCTGTGCCAAGGCAGAGCCTATGAGCAAGATGGTGAGGATTGCGGGCAGGCCACGGAGGATGTCTGTATACACCCGTGCGAACCAGCCGGCGACTCTGTTTCCGCTGACGGCCATAACCGCAATGATCAGCCCAATGAGGATACCCAGCGCGGTGGCCGACAGGGAGATGATGAGCGTGTTGACGAGCCCGTAGGTGAAGATGTTGGGCAGCACCTGCAGCATGAGCTGAATGTTGAAAAAGGAATTTATGAAGTCACTCATGACGCCTCCTTAGGGGGTGGCACGTCTCCTGCAAGGAGGATGATGTACGAACGACGTATCAACGTTCTGTGCTTACTTTTTCGGCTGGTACTCTGCCGGGAGCTTGATCCCCGCGAAGTACTTCTCGTAGATGGTCTTGTATGTACCGTCCTCAATCGCCTTTTTGACGCCGGCGTTGAGGGCATCGGTCAACTTGGTGTTGCCCTTCTTGATGGCATAGCCAATAGGAGCATCGTCCGCTGCGATCCCGTAAGTGGTCTCGAAAGGAACATCGGGATTCTCCTGGACGTACCCTGCCGCGATAGGCAAATCAGTAAATAGAGCGTCAGCAGTACCATTCTTGACAGCGAGGAGCCCCACGGTGTTGTCCGTGAACTTCACCAACGACGATTCGGTGAAATTCTTGGTAGCCAAGGTCTCCTGGTAGGAACCCTGCGTGACTGCGATCCTCTTGCCCTTCAAGGAAGCCTTGTCGCTGGTAATACCGCTGCCCTTCTTGTCGAGCACCGCGTAGCGAGCGACGAAGTATCCATCGGAAAAGTCCACCGTCTTCTTCCGCTCGTCTGTGATGGAAATACCAGCGGCTCCCATGTCGTACCGGCCCTGTCCCAGCGCCGGAAGGATCGCGGAGAATTCCTGTCCGGTGTAAGTAACTTTCAAGTTCAGGTCGTTCGCGATGTGATCGAGAAGTTCCTTGTCAAAGCCCGCTGGCTTGCCGTTGTCCATGTAGGTGAACGGTTTAGCATCCGAGTTGATCACGACTTGGATTGTTCCGGGCTGCTTCAAGTTGTAGGGGTTGTCGGTTGCGCCCGTGGATGTGTTCGCCGTCGATGCGCAGGCGCTCATGGAAGCTGCGAGTGCCAGTGCTCCAGTGAAAGCCAAGGTCCGCTTGATGAATTTCAACTTTGTCTCCTGTGTGTAGTGCAGATGTCCTGCTGAGGGGGAGTGCCGAGTACTTCGGTTTACTTGGCACTGGTTGAGCTGGCAGTCCGCGGGGCCGATGGTCCACGCGGACCGGTGTATTGCAGTCGCGCGTTAGGGATGTTTCGTCAGATGTTCTTCAGCCATGGCATGGGCCACGTCTTGGGCTGTGGTACCTGTTGCCTTGGCGCGTTTGAGGCACTCGTGCACGCGTCCGTAGATTCCGCGGACACTTTGTTCTGCACGCTCAAGGTTGAATCCGCCTTCCTGGCGGGAGTCGGCATCACAGATGATGCCGCCGGCGTTAGCGATGAAGTCCGGTACATACGTGATGCCGCGGGCATCCAGGGCTGGTCCATGTGAGCGTTCAAGCAGGATGTTGTTGGCTGCACCTACAACGATCCTGGCCTTCAGGGTTGCAATGGCGAAGTCGTCGATGATTCCGCCGCGCGCGCAGGGGCAGAAGACGTCGACGTCCTGGGAGAGGATATCTTCGGCGTCGACCCACTTGGCGCCAATGGATGAGGCGAATTCTGCCATCTGGGGGCGAACATCAGTGGCGATGACTGTGGCGCCGCGCTCGACAAGCATCTGAGCGACCTTGGCCCCGACGGCGCCCAGGCCCTGAACTGCAACCTTTAGGTTGTTGAAGTCCTCGAAGCCCTCGTGTTCAATGGCTGCGCGCATGGCTTCCACGACGCCAAGTGCCGTGCCCCCCGAAACGTCACCGCCTCCACCAATGCGTTGTGGCCGTGTCAGGACGAAGTCGGTTTCTTCGAGAAGGATTTCCATGTCGTTGAGAGTGGTTCCGATGTCGAAACCTGCCAGGTATTCTCCGCGGAGGCTCTGGATCTTGCGGCCCATGGCACGAATGATCTTTTCCTTGGATTCGCTGGTTGGATCCCCGATGATGACCGATTTGCCTCCCCCGAGGGCTAGCCCTGCGGCCGCGTTTTTATAGGTCATGCCCCGCGCGAGACGCATGACGTCATTGAGGGCCTCTTCTTCGGAGGCATAGGGGTACATCCGTACCCCTCCGCCTGCAGGTCCGAGGACGGTTGAGTGGATAGCGACAATGGCGCGGAGCCCCGAGCCGGGGTCGGTGCAGAAGACGACCTTTTCGAAGCCTTCGTCAGTCATTCGTTCAAGCAGCATTTCTTGTCCTTTTGAGGTTGTGATTGCACCACCACGGCGTTGTGGCGGTTGGGGTGCGGTTCGCGCCCTGGTGGGCTCAGATTGGATGCGAGTTCAGCCCGTAGGTCTCTTACCAGTGGATGAGGTTGTGGTGCGGGTCGATTTTGATGTCGAGGAATACCGGGCCGGTCAGGCCGTTCGTCCAGAGTTCTGCCGCCTGTTCGATGTCTTCAATTGAGCGGATAGTGCGCGCGCGCATGCCCATGCCTGCCGCCAGGGCAGCAAGGTCTGAAAAGTCGTTGCTGGAGTAATCAGCGTCGAAGCCGTAACGCTCCAACCTGAAGTGTTCGAAGCCATATGAATCGTCGTTCCAGGCAGTCACGATGACAGGGAACGACTCGCGAACAAGGGTGGCGAGCTCTCCGACGCCCATCATGAGCCCGCCGTCTCCGACGGCGAGGAGAGTCGGCTTTCCCGGCCGTGCAGCCGATATGCCGGCTGCTCCGCTGATGCCCAAGCCAAGGGAGGCAAAATAGTTCATGGTGAGCAACGCTTCCGGCGAGGCGGCATGCAGATACGGCCATGTGCCAACATTGAACCGGCCAACGTCGGACACGAAGGCAATATCCGCTGGCAATACCTTGTTGAGCGCCGTTGCTGCTTCCCGGATGTCAACTGTTCCGGGGCTCGTGACCGCTGGCGTGAAAGAACTTGCTGCTGCCCTCGATGTTGCGGGAGTCATCCGAGCTAGCCAAGCCGACCTCTCAGGCTCCATGTTCCCGGACAATATCTCGTTCATGGTCGCCGCCACGGCCCGTACGTCCCCGATAACGCCGCAGTCAACGGGTGTGTAGGCGTTGATTGCGGCTCCGTCTTGGTCAATCTGGACGACGCGTTTGCCCTGCGTGATGGTGCCGTCGAAAGAGGTCCAGTTGTTCAGTGCTGCTCCGAAGGCGATGAGGCAGTCGGAGTCAGAGAGGATGGCCGCGGCGCGTTCGTCGGATAGGCCACCCACGATGCCTATAGATCGAGCATTTGAGCGGAACAGTTCCTTGCCAGCGATAGTCGTGCCCAGAAGGGCGCCGGTTTGTTCTGCCAGTTGGGCCAACTCCTCTTCCGCCTCGGCGACGACTGCACCACGGCCGGCGATGATGATGGGGCGTTCCGAGGCGAGAATGAGCTCCAATGCCGGCTCAACTTCCGCCGCGAACGGGCTACGGGGCCTTTGTGCGTGCGGCATGTGCGCTATCTGGGGGGTTTCAAGTTCCCAGGACTGGAAGTCGGAGGGGACGTCGAACAGAACGGGAAGTCGCGATGTCTTCATGCGCTGAAGGGCCCTGGTCAGATCCCTCCCGATGGTTTCCGGCTTGTAGGCGCGCTCGTAAAGCGCGCCGGCTGTTGCGGCTATCTGCGCCAGGTCAATTCTTTGCGGGTTGGTCGGTTCTGCTGGGGTTGATCCTGAGATGACGAGGACCTCGCTGCGGGCGCGTGCAGCTTCAGTCAGGGCCGTCATAGCGTTGGTAAGGCCCGGCCCGTGGGTGATGGTCGCAAGTCCGGTGCGGCCACTGCTTCGGTGGTATGCATCTGCCATTGACACTGCACCTGCCTCATGGACAGTGCGGATGTACCTTCCGCCGGCTTTGCGGTAGTCACAAATCATGTGCAGGTTGGCGTCTCCCATCAAACCGAACAGCACTTCGCTGTCCAGCTTGGCGATCATGGATGCCATCGCCTCGTACAACTTCATTCATTCCCTCGATTCATTGTGCAGACGTGAGCATTCTGCTGAGCAGTGGGTTGGACAGTAACCGCCGATGCCCCTTACGAGAAGTCGCGGTGAGAGCTTCGTCACGCTCTGGGTTGGGTGTCAGCCTAGGTGAAACCAACGGGTTGCGCAATGCCCATTGCGTGCCGACTAGGGAAAATCTACTCATCTAGCGATCTTTAAGCGCGCAGATTACGTGAGAACGTCGCATTTAACGGCTATCACTTCTCATGTTTGAGTACCGCTGCTTCGCCGGCATCGCGCTCGAGGCAGAAATCGTTAAGGAGGTGTCGGCACGCCAGCCAAGGCACACCCGCCCCCAGGTCAGCGCAGTGGCTTCAGAGCCTGCGCCCGGGAGGAGCACAACAGGGGGGACATGGGCCCGATTCCAGGGCCGGCTCACACGTGAGCGTGGTTCCGGAGGTTGTGGGTCAGTCCGTGAACTTCGCCTCAAGGGTAGGTGTTCGCAGCAGGCTGAGGACGGACGACGACATGACCCGGCGGGTATCCTCTTCAGAGAGTCCTCGCCCAAATCGGAAATCGAGGTAGACGCGTTCGTCGAAGATTGTCGCCCACAGCAGTATCGCTGCCTCTTGGTCTTGGTCTGGCACGATGCCGAGCTCAATGAGGTTATTGAGTACACGCTCGAGGACGCCGTAGTTCCAGCTAATGGCCTTGTCACCCTCGTGGTAGCGCTCAAGGTATCCGCGGGGCGACCGGATCATGGACGCGGGGCGGGCCCAGACCACATAGTGATTGAGGATCCTTCCGCAGACCTCGTTGAAAAGGCGAAAACCGGAGAAGTCTTCAAAAATGCCCTCGAGATCTTCCATGAGATGGACGTACGAGCGGTGGTAGAACTCGGCCTGCAGCTGCTGAATAGCGTCGAAGTGCCGATACGCTGTCGCGGTGCTGACCCCTGCTTCCCGTGCGAGCTCAGGGAGGGAGAAGTTAAAGCCCCTGCTTTCGGCGAGGCGTCCGGCACTGTCGAGCAGCCGATCCCGGGTGCGCTGGGTGTCGGCGCGAAGCTTGCCTGCCATCAAAATCCCTTTCGCTGATTGCAGCGGCCAATGGTGCCTAACGCTGAAGGGCGTACATCTGGAGCCGGACATCGCGGGCACCGCGCATATGCTTCTCGGCAATCGATGCCGCAGATTCAGCGTCCCTGGCCGCAACCGCATCTACAAGCCGTTCGTGTTCCAGGACAGCTTCCTCCCATCGTCCACCGAAAGTGAGCGTAGTGGAGGGGTAGCGGATCAAGTGGACGTTCAGCCTGTTCAAGAGGTCAACAAGAGTGGGGCTATGGCTGGCGGCCCAAATGGCTTCGTGAAAGACCCTGTTCGCCTCTGCGCGGTCCCCGCCTGCCGTGCTGGAGAGATTCTTCATGGCATCATGCGCTGCCCGAATACGCATGAGGTCCAATTCAGATCGGCGTTCGGCAGCTGCACGTGACGCCGCCCCTTCAAGGGTGATCCGAACATCGTAGATGTCGAGAATCTCTTCGGGAGTCGAACTCTTGACATGCACCCCCCGTGGCGTGCGGACGACAAGTTGCTCGTGTTCGAGCCTCTGCAAAGCCTCGCGGATGGGGGTGCGGCTGATGCCATAACGGCCCGCAAGCGCATTTTCGGCCAAGGCGTCACCTGGCTGAAAGTGGCCAGACATTATATCCGACCGGATGCTTTCGTAAACACTCGTAGCCATTCTCGCTGCGCCCCTCCTGTTGTATGCAGATGTCTACATTTAAGCACGCTCTCTGCAAGGGATAGTCGGGCCCCGGGAAAAAATCACGCCGAAAGGGCTGACAAATGATTACGGACAACGTAAGGTATACATCTGTATACAGCTACATGCAGGAGTGGATGAAGACATGGAAAACGGGAATTCTTTCGGCACTCAGCCGGAGGGCGAGCAGCCTGATGCAATCGTCGTTGGCGGCGGCAACGCCGGATTCACGGCCGCGCATGCAGCCGCAGTGCGGGGCCGCAAGGTCGTGTTGCTTGAGCGCGGTGTGGAGGACATGGCTGGCGGCAACAGTTTCTATACGGCGGGTGCCACCCGCATCAGCCACGGGGGACTTGAGGACCTCAAGGACTTCGTGGAACCCGACGACCGTCACACCGTCACCGAAGTGCCGCCCTACAGCGAAGCCGATTACGCCGCCGACCTGGAGAAGGTCACGGAAGGCCGCAACGATCCGGAGCTGACGAAGGTGCTTGTGGCCGAAAGCCAGCCAACGGTCCGCTGGCTCCAGTCGCTGGGCGTCAAGTACCGGCTGATGTACGAGCGCCAGGCCTACCAGCGGGAGGACGGAACGTTCCTCTTTTGGGGTGGATTGCACGTCGGAAACGTCGGCGGCGGAGAGGGCCTCATCGCTGACCATACGCGTGTGGCCCGGGAACTCGGCATCGATGTCCGATACGGCCAGCACGTTACCGACCTCATCGTTGAGGATGGCCGCGTAGTCGGCGTCGTGATCGAGAGCCCTGACGGACGTCGTGAACTGCGAGCCGAATCTGTCATTCTCGCTGCCGGTGGCTTTGAATCGAACCGTGAATGGCGCCGGGAACACCTCGGCGAAGGCTGGGAAAACGCCAAGGTCCGTGGAACTCCCTATAACAACGGCGACCTCATTCAGGCCGCGCTCAACATTGGAGCCGCCAAGGGCGGCGACTGGGGGACGGCTCACAGCGTTCAGTGGGATGCATTCTGCGCCACGAACGAAAGCAACCGTGAACTCACCAATCGCCTGACGCGCCAGAGCTATCCTCTCGGTATCATCGTCAACTCTGAGGGACGCAGGTTCCTGGACGAGGGTGCCGATTTCCGGAACTACACATATGCGAAGTATGGAAAAGTAATCCTCCAACAGCCCGGGTCCATCGCTTATCAGATCTTCGACAGCGAGCTTCGGCCCAAGCTCCGCACCGAGGAATACGACATGCCTGGCATCTCTGTTTCAGTGGCGGACACTTTGGAGGAATTGGCGGAGAAGATTGGTGTTGATACCGAATCGCTGGTGAAGACGGTCTCCGAATTCAACGGATCCATTGACCGTAGTGTGGCCCTGGATCCGACAATCAAGGATGGCCGCAAGGCAGATGTCGATCCTCCCAAGAGCAACTGGGCTGCCCCCATTGAATCCGGGCCCTTCTACGCCTACGCGGTAACCTGCGGGATCACGTTTACCTTCGGAGGCCTCAAGGCCGACACCGACGGCCGGGTCATGAACCAGCAGGGTGAACGCATTCCCGGACTGTTCGTGTGTGGCGAGATGCTCGGCGGCCTGTTCAGCGGCAACTACCCGGGTGGTTCCGGGCTTGCTGCGGGTATGGTCTTTGGCCGGCGCGCGGGGAACCTCGCTTAACCGAACAAGAATCGTTTGCGGGCCGGAGGGCGCATCCCCAGCGTACTCCGGCCTGCTTGGCCAGTGGCAGTATCCAGGATGATCGCAAGGAAGCCTTCATGAATGCAACGTCAACAACATCCGATCCCGACACCGCACCGCCAGAGGACGAGGTACGGCTGGACCCGGAGAAGGCTGGTCCGCTGCGAGGGCTGCGGGTCCTCGACATCAGCACGGTCTACGCGGCGCCGATCACGGCGATGCTGCTGGGCGATTTTGGTGCCGAAGTCATCAAGGTGGAACACCCCAAAGGTGATCCCGCGCGGGCCCACGGCGCGAATAAGGACGGACACGGGCTGTGGTGGAAGGTTATCTCCCGCAACAAGCACACCATCACGCTGAACCTCAGCACTTCCGAGGGGCAAAAGATTCTTCGGGACCTGGTGGCCACTGCCGATGTGCTGGTGGAGAATTTCCGGCCGGGAGTCCTGGAAAAATGGGGTCTCGGTCAGGACGAGCTTTTGACCATCAACCCTATGCTTGTCATGCTGCGCGTCACTGGCTTCGGCCAAACTGGCCCATATTCCCAGCGCCGTGCCTTCGGGACACTGGCCGAAGCGATGAGCGGTTTCGCCCATCAAACCGGCGAGGAAACCGGCCCACCTACGCTCCCGCCATTCGGTTTGGCTGACGGAGTGTCAGGTATCGCCGGTGCATTCGCCGTTGTCACTGCCCTCTATGAGCGCACCACCAGCGGCAAGGGCCAGGTTATCGATTTATCTCTTCTTGAGCCCCTGCTTGGGATTCTCGGCCCCGGGCCCTCTGCCTATGACCAGCTGGGGACCGTTGCCGGCCGACACGGCAACAGGTCGCCCAACAATGCCCCCCGCAACACCTATCTCACAGCGGACAAACGATGGGTCGCCATTTCGGCCAGTGCGACATCGGTGGCAGAGCGGGTAATGCGGCTCGTGGGACGGCCGGACATCATCGAGGAGCCCTGGTTCTCCTCTGCCGGTGAACGAAGCCGCCGTGGCGATCTGCTCGATGGTGCTGTCTCGTCCTGGATTGCTGACCGGACCTTCGATGAAGTCAGCCGCGAGTTTGAACGTGCCGGCGCGGCACTTGCACCCATCTATGACGTAGCGCAACTGATGCAGGACCCTCACGTGATCGAACGCGAGACCATCACGACAATCGAGGACGAGGATCTGGGCCCGCTGAAAATGCAGAACCTCATTTTTAGAATGCTCGGCACTCCGGGCCAGATCCGGTTTCCCGGCCGCAGGCTCGGCCAAGACAACACCACCGTTTACGGCAGCCTCCTCGGCTACGACGAAGAACGGCTGGACCAGCTCAGTAAGGAAGGCGTGATCTGATGATAAGAAGCTGGCTCTTCGCTCCAGGCCACAATGAAAAACTCCTCGGCAAGGTCTTCGACCGCGGTGCCGACGCCGTCATCCTCGACCTCGAAGATGCCGTTCCGCCGACGGAGAAGGCCCGGGCCCGGGCACTGGTCGCAACAGTACTCGATCAGCACCCCGCCTGGGTTCGAATCAACGCCGCAGGGACCAGCCTTGCAGAAGAAGACCTGCAGGCAGTCGCAGCGGCTGAGGGGATACGCATTCCAAAGGCCGAAACCGTTGAAGATGTCCGCTGGGTCGCTGAACGGGCACCGGGTAAACCGATTATCTGCGCCATCGAATCCGCCAAAGGGGTGTTGAACGCGTTCGCGCTGGCAAGCGAACCACAGGTTGCCCACCTTGCCCTGGGCGGCATCGACTTGCGCACCGACCTGGGCACCGGCGACGGTCCGGTTCCCCTCCAGTATGTCCGTTCCCATCTCGTGGTCGCCTCCCGCGCCGCTGGCTTGAGTGCCCCGATCGACAGTGTCTATCCAGACCTGCATGATCCTGACGGACTCCACGGCGAAGCCGAGTTCAGCCGGTCCCTCGGATTCGGCGGCAAATCTGCAGTTCACCCCAACCAACTCGCTGCGATCCACTCCGTATTCACCCCAACGGCACATGAGGTCACCTGGGCGCAGGAGGTCATCAATGCCTTCGAGGACGCCGGCGGTGAAGCGGTCCAGCTTCCGGGAGGCGAATTTGTCGATCTCCCTGTCGCCGAACGCGCCCGGAAAATACTGCTCCACGCGCAGCAAGGAGAGTGAAGACGTGACAACAACCGGCAACCCCACATCAACCTTCGATGGCGCACAGGACCGCGATGGCCTCTGCCGTGGCTGGGGAACCGAGGACAACTGCCACTATTGCACCGGCCCCGAAACGGACTAACCACCAAACCACGACACCCGGCCACCAAGGCCCTCACTCCCACCAAAGGCACCCCATGCACTCACCGGACAACAGCAGCCGCGCGGCCCGTCAGAACCGCGTCAAGAGCAAGTGGAAAACCGTGATCGGCGACAAGGTCGAGGTGTGGCTGGATGGAGAGCCATACCGGAACGGACATGTCGAAGACATCATGCCGGATGGCTCTGGCCTGTGGCTCGCCTCCGAAGGCCCACTCCATCGGGAATATGTCGACGCTGCATCGGGATTCGAAGTGCGGAAAGCGACCCCGCCCGGCATCTGAATTTGCCGGGCGAAAATCAGCGGCGGTACGGACGAGGCAACGAATCGCTTTGGGCGACAAGGACCGCGATAATGACTACAAGACCGCCTGCGGCTTCATGCCAGCTGAGCTGTTCCCCCAGTACGGTAATTCCGAGTGCGACCGCCACCAGAGGGGTGAGGTAGGTGACCGTGGAGGCGCGTGTCGCGCCCCACACGTTCATGACATTGTTGTACCAAACATACGCGATGCCGGTTCCAATCGTCCCCAGAAGCAGCATGCTGGCGATGACAGAAGTTGAAAGGGCAACTGGGTCGCCGGCAATGAACGGCGCCAGGACCAGCATGATAGCGGCGGCCGAAGTAATCTGACTGGCAGCGACAGTGCTGGCATCAAATTCGTGCGACCGGAAGAAGCGCCGCGAGTAGATGAATCCGGCTCCGTACATCACACTTCCTACCAGGCAGGCAAGCTGCGGCAGGAGTGTTGCTGCCTCGGCAGCCCGCCCCAACTGCCATGGTGCAAGAACTAGGACGATGCCTCCCGCGCCTACAAAAAGGGCCACAGTCTTTACCTTGGTAAGCCGTTCCTCCGGCAGCACCGCAAGGGCCAACAACAGGGTAGCTATAGGTGTTGTGGCGTTGAAGATGCTCGACAGCCCTGAGGGAAGGGTCTCGGCCGCCCAGGAGAAGAGCAGGAACGGGGCGACGCACATGATGAAGGCCATCGCCATAAAGTGAAGCCACACCAACCCTCTGGGCCATCTGCGCCCTGTGAGCAGCATGAGCAGGGCTAAAAGGAGCGCTCCGCCGACGAGCCGGCCCAAGACAACCTGGGCCGGCGATAGCCCTCCCGATGCGACTTTGATGAAAAGGAAGCTCGCACCCCAGATGGTGGCTGTAGCGATGTATTGCAGGACCGTTGAGAGGCGACTCCGGGAGCTGTCCCGGCCGGGGGTCAGTGCTGTCACCGTAGTCTTGATGCGTCGTCCAGCAACGATAACTCGACGGGGGAGAGGCGCAGCGCAAAGTGCGCAACCAGGTCCTTCAACTGCTCCTTGCTGCGGGCGCTGGCTATTGGGGCGGCCACTGAAGGCTGGGCGGCGAGCCAGGCCAGGGCTATGGTTGCGGGCGCCACGCCGTGCTGCTGTCCGATTGATTCGAGGACTGCAACCACCCGTTCGCCCCGTTCGTCCAGGTACGCCCGGGCCGCGCCCGCACGTGGACTGTCCACTGCGGCCCCGCCCCGGTACTTGCCGGTGAGGAAACCGCGCGCGAGGCTGTAGTACGGGATGACGCTCAGTTTGGCCTGTTCTGCCAGCGGGAGAAGGTCATGTTCAATGCCTCGTTCCATCAGGCTGTACTGGGGCTGGAGGGCAATGGGGGAGTGAAGCCCGTTCTCCTGGCAGATGTTCAGCCAAAGCCGAATCCGGTCGGGCGAATAGTTGGAGATGCCGATGTACCGGACCTTGCCGGTGTCCACGAGTGCCGACATCGCTTCGGCGCTGTCCTCGAGCGGGGTTGCCAGGTCGTCGAAGTGGGCGTAGTAGAGATCGATGACGTCTACGTTTAGGCGCTTCAAAGATGCTTCGGCGCCGGATCGTATGGTCGAGGGTGTCATGCCCTTGAAGTCCGGGTGCTGGCTGACTTTGGTGGCGAGGACAACTTCGTTTCGGTTGCCGCGGGCTGAAAGCCAGCGGCCGATGATTGTTTCGGATTCCCCGCCTTGGTTGCCCGGTGCCCAGAAGGAATAGGAATCCGCTGTGTCGATGAAGTTTCCGCCTGCGGCGGTGAAGCTGTCCAGCACGGCCATTGATGCGCGTTCGTCGGCTGTCCAGCCGAAGACGTTGCCGCCCAGTGCCAGTGGCGCCACTTCGAGCTCGGACGTGCCGATCCTTCTGTTCGAGACGGTCATCGGTTGTTGTTTCCCTGGGTGGCCGGCGACGGGTTCAGGACGACCTTGATGGCTTCCCTGTTCCGCAGGAGTTCAATGGCTTGGCCGAACCCGTCAAAGCCAAGACTGTGCGTTACGAGCCGCTCCAGTTGGGGCGCATCGACGAGCCGTTGTCCCATCTGCCGCCAGGTTGAAAGGTCGTATGCGCGTGACCCGACGAGGTTTACTTCACGCCGGGCAAGGTCGGCGGTGTCTACCGGGGTCGGGCGGGCGGGCAACCCAACACACACTACCGTTCCGCCGTCGGCGCAGACATCTATTGCTGTGGCCACTGCACTGTGGTGTCCTGCCGCTTCGATTACGGCGTCGAATGGGTGGTTTACTGTCTGGCCGGGTTCAAGAGCGAGGCATTCGGTGGCTCCCAGTTTCCGGGCCAGTTCGAGCTGTCCTGCGTCAGCGGCGGTGCCGATCATGGTGACTTCGTACCCGCTCAGGGCGCACAGGACGAGCAATCCGACTGTTCCGGGACCCACTACGGCCACACGGGGACGGGACTCGGAGTGGAATCGGTCCAGGTTGGCGCGTTCGACGGCGTGCACGGCGACGGCGAAGGGCTCGGCCAGCGCTGCGGCCTTGTCCGTAACGGATTCGGGAACAGGGACGATGTTTACAGCGGGAACGACAAACCGGGATGCACAGATCCCGTCAATGTCGAGTCCGAGGACCTTGAGGTTTTCGCAGAGCATGGAACGACCGGCACGGCACCGACTGCAGGTACGGCAGGTGACATGGCTGCCCCCCACGACCCGCTGCCCCGCCTGCAAGCCTGTTGCTGCTTTCCCAGCTGAAACCAGGGCGGCAACATCGGTGCCGAGTTCCACGACCCTGCCAACGAATTCGTGTCCGAGGATCAGGGGAAAATTCGGGCGGTAGCCGCCGCGTGCGGCTGCGTCCTGGTCCACCATTGCAGTGTCTGTGTGGCACAGACCGGCGTAAATGAGCTCTACGAGAACCTCGTCGGGGCCGGGAACCGGTTCGGGCAGCACGACGACGTCGACGTTATGCAGCCCCGGCTGGTTGTCGCTCTTAACCAGGGCGGTGATGGTGCGGACGCCGCTGTGGGCGGCGTCCTGCTGGGTGGTTGCGGTCATTTAGAAACCTGTTCAGTGTCGGTGATGGCAGTCAGGGTCCGGGCCAGACCGTCGCCCAGGGAGGTTGTGGCACGCCACCCGATTTCACTATAAATCCGGTCCGTGTCCATGGCGCCTTTGCGAGCGGCCAGGACACCGGGAGCCAATTCGAGTGCTCCGGGGCCAAGTTCCACACTCCATGTGGGGTTCTGCTGCTGAATTGTGCCGGCTAGTTCGCGGACCGTCACCGCCTCACCGGTGGCAACGTTGTAGGCGCGATGGCGTAGTGAGGGTGCCTCAAGCAACGCAATCACTCCTGACAGGACGTCATCAATATAGGTGAAGTCGATCCGCTGGTCGCCACCGCGGGGCATCACACTTTTTGTGCCCGTTGCGACGTCGTCCAACCAGCTGTTGGGGACGCGGTTGCGCGGAAATCCGGGACCGTATACCCAGCACAGGCGGGCGGCAACGTACGGAAGACCGTGATGCTCCGCGTAGTACTCTCCCAATTGTTCAACGGCGAGTTTCGAAATGCCGTAGGGGGAGATGGGCGCCCGGGGGGAGTCCTCGGGAATCGGGTCCTGTGAAAAGTGGCCATAGACCTCCTCAGAAGAGAGGTCCACGATCCGGTTCACCTGCCTGGTCTCCGTGACAGCGTCGAAGAGTGCGAGTGCGCCCTCAACGTTGATCCGCACGGCGAAAGACGGGCCGGTTGCACTGGCGGCCACGCCGACGATGGCAGCTGCATGGACTACCTCGGTGACCTCGTGTTCGCGGATGACGGCAGCCAGCTTTGCTGTGTCTGTGACGTTGCCTTCCACGACCGTGATCTGCGATGCCAGCTCTGTTCCTGCAATTTCCTCGGCAGAACGGAGATTCCTGTCAAACGCGACTATCGTTCTGCCCCTCATGGCCAAAGCTTTGGTGATGTGGCTGCCAATGAATCCGCAGCCGCCCGTTACCAGTACTGTCATTAGTTTGTCCTCGCGTTGATGGTTCCATGCCCAGCACCGGCGGCTTTTGCGTCGGTTTCACCCAGGTCCCTACGAACTGTTTCTTTTGCCAGCAGCACTGCGACAAACGTGATCGTCCCGGCCAGGATGAGGTAAAGAGACACCGGCCAAGAGGCGCCAGCGTTGGCTGCGACAAGGGAGGCGGCAAGGAATGGTGCCGGTCCGCCGCCGAAAACGATTGAGAGGTTATAGCCGAGTGAGGCACCGGTTGTACGGACATGGGTGGGGAACAGTTCGGCATAGAAGGAGGCCGCCACGGCCCACATCGCTCCGTGACCGAGGACGAACGCAACGATGACGCTCAGCCAGAGCAGGGGGCCGGACACCGTGTTGACGAGCCAGAAGAACGGGAACGCGAACACGATCCAGAACAGGGCACCGGCCATGTAGACCTTGCGCCGGCCGATCTTGTCGGAAAGGGCACCAAAGAAGGGTACTGCGATAACTTCAAGGGCGGCTGCAACCGTGATGGCCGTGAGGATGGCAGACGGCGCATAGCCCAGGTTTTTGCCGTAGCTGACGATGAAGGTGCCGGCGATGTAGAAGCCGATGTCGGGTGCGAACCGGGCGCCCATGGCGACAAGCAGGCTGCGCCAGGAGGTACGGAAAACTTCGACGACCGGAATTTTACGTTCAGCCGACTCTTCCAGTTTGAGTTCCTTTTTGGCCCGCTCGAATTCGGGAGATTCGAGGATGTTCAGGCGGATGTAGAGTCCGATGGCGACCAAGGCCATGCTGGAGAGGAAGGGGATGCGCCAGCCCCAGGCGATGAGCTGGTCGTCGGGCAACTGGGTGATGAGGGCGAACATGCCGGTTGCCAGGAGGAGGCCGGCGGGGGAGCCGATCTGTACGATGCTTCCGACCAGCCCGCGCCGATTCGGGCGGGCGAACTCTGTGGCCAACACGGTTGCGCCTCCCCATTCGCCACCGACGGCGAAGCCTTGGCAGAGCCTGAGGACGACCAGGAGGATGGGGGCCCAGACGCCGATTTGGTCAAAGGTAGGCAGTAGACCCATGCCGAATGTGGCGAAGCCCATCAGGAGCAGGGAAAAGACGAGCATCTTCTTGCGTCCCACCTTGTCGGCGAGGTGGCCGAAAACGACGGCACCGAAGGGCCGGGCGACAAAGCCAACACCGAAAGTGGCGAAAGCCGTCAGCGTGCCGATGAGCGGGTCAACGTTGGGGAAGAAGACCTTGTTCAGCACCAGCGCTGCTGCTGTGCCGTAGATGAAGTAGTCGTAGAACTCGACTGTGGTTCCGATGGCGCCGGCCATCGTGACCTTTCGGATCATTTTCGCGGTGGGCGCCGCGGGCGCATCATGTGTGGTCACTTGTTGCTCGCTTCTTTGAGAGAACGGATTGGTGGGGAGGGAATAGTAGGGAGGGCTGGGTTACGTGTCGGGCCAGCCGAAGGAGGGGGTGGGGTGGGACAGCGGGGGCAGTTCCCAGGTGGCCGCCGAGGGGAGCCCGATGGAGTCGTCAACGCGGACGTCAATGACCACTGGCCGTTTCATTGCGATGGCGGTTTGCAGTGCCGAGCCAAGGTCCGAAGGGTGGGTCACTGTGATGCCTTCGCCTCCCATGGACCGGGACATGGCAGCGAAGTCGCTTTGGTGCGGCTCTCCGGTTGCGTCCATGCGGAAGGTGGTGGCCAGTTCGCGGTCTTTGCCGAAGTAGAGGCGCTGCTGGTCGCGGATTGACATGAAGCCCCCGTTGTTCCAGACAACCCAGACGGCGGGAATGTTGTACTGGACTGCTGTTGCGACGACGCTGGGCAGCATCATGAAGCCGCCATCGCCTACGACGGCGACCGCAGGGCGGTCCGGGGCAGCAAGGTGGGCGCCGATGACACCGCCGAGGCCGAAGCCCATGGAGGCAAATCCCCAGCTTTGCAGCAGGGTTTGCTTGGTGCCGGGCCGCCACTCCTGCACAATCCAGTTGTGGTGGACGCCAACGTCGCTGATCAGGATTCCGTCTGCAGGCAGCGCGCCGCGGAGTTCGTGGAGTACCCGCTCCGGGCGGATGGGAACAGCATCGGAGGTGCGGTTGGGTGCGATGTGGCTCTCCCAGCTTTCCCGCCAGACCTTGATGTCGTTGAGCCACTCCTGACGCGAGGTTGAGGTCTCGGAGAGGTCGAGGCCGGCTTGGAGCTCACGGATCAGCTGGCGGACTACCTCGCGCGGCGAGGCCGCGACACCTACCGTTGGCGGGAAGTTGCGCCCGATTTCGGTGGGATCAATGTGCACGTGTACGAGCTTGGTTTCCGGGAAGGAATAGGTGTAGCCGGGCAGCCAAGAGCTCGTTGAGCGGTCGTCGAAACGGGTTCCGAGAGCGATGACGAGGTCGGCGTTGCGGGTAGCCCGGTTGGCCTGGTAGGTGCCGTTGCGTCCTGTGGCGCCAAGGGACAATTCGTCATCTGCATGAATGGCAGACTTGCCCAAGGGCGTAGTCGCCACCGGGATGCTGGCCAGCCGGGCCAGCACCAGCAGGTCTTCGGTTGCCTCATCGAGCTCGACGCCGGACCCGGCGACGATCACGGGTCGGCGTGCTTCTGCCAGAAGTCTGGCAATTGCAGCGACGTGTTCGGCGGAGGCTCCTACGCGGGAGCTTCCGGTAGTGTCCCACAGAGCAGCATCTTCGACTTCGGTGGTGGTCTTTTCGACGAAGACGTCCAAGGGCACGTCCAGGTGGACCGGACCGGGGCGGCCGTTACGCATGGTGGCAAATGCCTGACGCATCATCAAGGGAAGTTGTTCGGGGCGGGTCGCCTGGTAGCTGCGCTTGACGTAGGGCCGCATGACGCTGGTGAAGTCCGCCTGGTAGTGGCGGCCGGTTTCCTGGAAGGGTCCCCGGTTGAACTGACTGGTGGCCACATTGCCCGTGATGGCAAGAAAAGCGGAGTCATCCATCAGGGCTGAGCCGAGTGCAACAGGCATGTTGGCGGATCCCGGGCCACACGAGGTGAACGTGGCCAGGGGTTCGTGCTTGATGCGGTAGTAGGCATCCGCGATGAAGCCGGCAACCGATTCATGATGCACCGAGATGGTCTTGATTTCATCCTGGCGGTCGTAGAGTCCGTCCAGTAGTCCGAGGTCGCCGTGGCCGCACAGGCCAACGACATAGGGCACCTTTTCCCGGATCAGATGTTCGGTAATTATTTCTGCGCCGTTGCGTTCCACTCTGAGCTCCTTTGCGTAATGGGCAATCCCTTGCGTTATAGCCAACATAGGGTAGTGTGAGTCACATAGTCAAGCTCTTACATGGATCGAAGGAGATCGAATGGAAACCGGAAGAACCGGGTTGCTGATCGACGGACAGTGGCAGGCCCCGTCCAACGTCGTTACCGTCTGGGACAAGTACACGCAGCAGGAAATCGCCAAGGTTGCTGTTGCCACCCCGGCAGATGTCGACCGCGCGATTACCGGAGCACAGGCAGCAAGCCGCACGGTTCTGCCCGCCGCCCGCCGGCAGGAGATTCTGCTCAAAGCAGCGGACTTCCTCGTGGCCGAGCAGGAGGAAATCGTCGCGCTGTACATCGCGGAAACGGGCTTCACCCGCACGGACGCTGTTAACGAACTCAAGCGCACCGCCGACCTATACCGGCTGTGCGCCGGCGAGGCGGTCCGTATCGCCGGCGAGGAAATCCCCGTGGCGGCCACTCCGGGCAGTGAAAACCGCATGGCCTTCACGACCAGGGTGCCCGTTGGGATCGTTGGTGCCATCGCACCCTTTAACGCTCCGCTTTCAACCGTTGCCCACAAGGTCGGACCGGCTCTGGCTGCCGGCAACGCCGTCGTCCTCAAGCCGGCTGAAGTGACACCCCTGTGTGCCATGGCGGTCGCGGACATCTTCCAGCGCGCCGGACTGCCGGCCGGATACCTTCAAGTAGTGTGCGGCTCGGGCCGGACGACGGGAGACGCTCTGGTGCGCGACAACCGCATCCGTTTCTTCACCTTCACGGGGTCGACGGCGGTTGGACGCATGATCAAGGCCAATTCCGGTATCGCCCGTGTCCATCTGGAGCTTGGGGCCAACAGCGCTTCGATAGTGGCCAACGACGCGGATCTCGACCTTGTCGCCCGGCTGGCAACCAAAGCCGGTTACCGCAAGGCAGGGCAGGTTTGTACAAGTGTTCAGCGCCTGCTTGTGGAGAGGGGCGTCTTCGACGAACTCACCGAAAAAATGCGCCGCAACGTTGGTGCGCTGCGTTTTGGTGACCCCCGTGCGCAGGGGACCGATGTAGGGCCGATGATCGCTGCGAAGGAAGCCGAACGTGCTGCGTCCTGGATTGCTGAAGCCCGACGCGGTAACGACAACGTTCTGGGCGGCCAGCTGGACGGGTCCGTCCTTGAGCCGGCCCTCATTATCGATCCGCTCCCGGACATCCGTCTGCTCAACGAGGAAGCGTTTGCCCCTGTCGTCACCCTGGTCCCGGTTGATTCCGTGGACCAGGCGGTACAGCAAGTCAATGACGGTCAGTACGGGCTTCAAACGGGCCTGTTCACCCGGGACCTGGACCGGGCCTTCCATGCCGCCAAATCCCTCCAGGTGGGCGGGGTCATCATTAATGACACCTCCAGCTACCACGTCGACTCAATGCCCTACGGCGGCGTAAAGGACAGCGGCATCGGCGTTGAAGGACCCAAGTTTGCTGTACAGGACATGACCGACCCGAAGCTCATTGTCCTGAACCTGAACACACCCAAAGCCTCAAAGGAAGGTAACTGATGAGTACCGAAATCCAGGACGACGCCACCACTCCAGCGACTTCCCAGGAGCTTCTGCCCCTCAGCGGCTGCAGCTTTTCCTGGTTGCACCAGGCCCCATTGATCGATGCCCTGCGGGGGTTGGCTGAAAACGGATTGAGCACCTTCGAACTCACGACGGCTCCTCCGCACCTTTTCTCCCCGACCTTCAGCCCCTATGAACGCCACGAGCTCAAGCGCAATATGGCCGCCATGGGCGTACAGCCCATCTCTTTGAACCCCAGCTTCGTGGACCTGAATCTCATCAGCACCAATCCGCATATTCGTGAAGTCAGCGAACAGCAAATGCGTGCCGAGATCGAACTCGCCCACGACCTGGGAGCCAGTTTCGTCGTCCTTATTCCCGGCCGCCGGCATGGACTGGCACCAGCTCCGGCGGAAGCCGTGCACTGGGTCCTCGACGATGCACTTGAACGGCTTGTCGGAAGGGCCGTGGAACTGGGCGTCACGATTGCTCTGGAAAACAGCCCCTACGGCTTCCTTGGCTCCGGCGCAGAATTGCTTGAAATCGCCGATCGGATCGACTCACCCAACCTCGGAATCACCTACGATGTCGCCAACGCCCTCGCGTTGGAGGACCCTTCCGAAGGGTTGCGGCGGGTGGCGCGCCGCCTCCGCCTGGCGCACATCAGCGACACCTGGCACGATCACTGGGCCCATACCTCAGTGGGACGAGGGGACGTCGATTTTGCGGCCTTCGCCGCGACGCTTCGCGAAATCGGATTCACGGGCCCGACTGTCTACGAACTCGTCGACAACGAATCCCCCGACGGCAGGCTGGCAGCCGACATTGCTAACCTTGCTGCAGCCGGATGGTCGGCAGAAGTCGCGCCTACGCTGGAGGTCACCCGATGACACACGAGTCCCTGCCCCCGAGCGGCGTCGACGTTGTTGTCGCCGGATCCGGTGCGGCCGGCCTGGTTGCCGCCATAGCCGCCGCCCACAGCGGCGCCAATGTCCTTGTCCTGGAAAGCGCTGATGAATTCGGCGGGACCACCGCCCTCTCCGGAGGACGTGTTTGGATCCCCGGTTACCGGTCAACAACTGACAACATCGAGACCGGACTTCAGTACATGCGGCAAATCTACAGCCCCAAGTATCCGGAAATGGTCGAAGCTTCCGCCCGCACGGCGCCCGAAATGGCTGACTTCGTTGAGGCGACCACGCCGCACCGATGGGTCGCCTGCCCGAATTACCCTGACTACCATACCGATCTTCCCGGTTCACGGGCGGGTGGGCGTTGCTTTGACATGGTCCCGCTGGAAACCGATTCCCTTGTGCCCGAGGCCAGCCAAGTCCGTATCCCTCCGGGATACACGCCCATTACCCATGAGGACTGGGAAAGTTGGCGGTACCCTTCCAATTACGACCAGGCGCAAATCGAGGAACGGCGTAACCGTGGAATCCGCACGGCCGGCGTAGCTCTGGCGACAGCACTCGTCGACGGCGCCGTGCGTGCAGGTGCTCAGCTGGTCTCCTCCGCCGCTCTCATTGGGGCCCATCTGGATGCGGAAGGGTCAATCGACTCCGTAGATGTCCGCGTCGCAGGCGTCAACGGTATTGTCAAAATCCAGACCCGTGCTCTGGTCCTGGCCACCGGCGGCTACGACCAGGACCCGGCCCTGAAGAACCAGCTGCTTCCGGAGCCATTGGCAGTGTCCGCCGCTGCACCGGAAAACACCGGAACCACGTTGAAGCTGGCCCGCGAACTTGGTGCCGCACTCGACAACACCGACGAAGGCTGGTGGATGCCGATGGTGCAGGTGCCGGGGGAGACCCTCAAGGGAGCCGAGTACCCGCGCGGATTGGTCCGTGAACGGGGTGCGCCGCGTCAGATCCTGGTGAACCGGCAGGGTCGCCGCTTCGTGGATGAGGCAAGTCCTTACAACGAGTTGGGCAAGGCGCTGCATAAGCGCGCACAGGACGGCACGTATCCCAACCGCGATGCGTTCCTGATTTTCGACGAGGTTTTCCGGCAGAAGTACGCCTTGCCCGGTCTTGCCCCCAGCGGCGAAGTGCCATCGCATGTTACACAGGCCGAGTCGCTTGAGAAGCTTGCTTCGGCAGTCGGAATCGACGCGAACGGTCTGCAGGAAACGGTTACGCGCTGGAATGAGTCGTGCAAGAATGCCGTGGACCCTGACTTTGGCCGGGGCAGCAACGCCTATGACAGGTACTACGGTGACCCGGCACAACCCGAGGCCCCTAATTTTGGACCGATTGACCGTGCCCCCTACTACGCGGTCCGGATGCTGCCCGGGACTATTGGCTCCAAGGGCGGACCGGTCACCGACGTGAACGCCAACGTTCTCCGCCCCGATGGCACGGCAATCGCCGGCCTGTATGCTGCGGGCAACGCTGCCGCGTTCTGGACAGGCGATGGTTACCCGGGCCCTGGAGCCACTCTGGCAGTGGGTATGACGTTTGGATACCGGGCAGGGAAGGCCATCGCAAAACAATTGGCCTACCCTTCTATTAAGGCCTCTGTGGCCTCAAACGGAAGCTAGGGAGTAGCAAATGTCCGTGGACAGTGAAATCAAGGGTCCCGAATCCACAACAAAGAACGCAGGCGACCGTCGAGTCGTGGGCTCGTTGTTGCACGGCCTGGAGATCCTACAAATGTTCAGCCGTGAACGGCGGGTCATAGGGATCGGGGAAATGGCCTCCCAGCTGGGGCTGCACAAATCAAGCGCGTCCCGACTCGCGTCGACCTTGGCGTATGCAGGTTTCCTGGAAGCGGACGTTTTGCCTGGTACGTACCGGGTAGGCAGCAAGATAGCGGCGCTGGGAACACTCGCCGAGCAGGACCTGGACATCGAACGCACCGTCCTCCCTTATCTCCGCTGGCTTACCTGGCGTACTGGCGAGACCGGTCACCTTGCCATCCTCGAGGGGGGCAATGCCAAGACCATTGCCATCACTGATGGCTGGCACACTGTCAGGATGCACTCATGGGTCGGAAAGTCGGCGCCGGCGTATGTCAGTTCCATGGGCAAGGCCTTGCTGGCAGGGCTGAACGCGGACGAGCTTCACAGCCTCTACCGGGACGAGGACTTCGTTCCGAAGACAGATCGGACGGTGAAGAACTACGGGGAGCTTGAAAAAGACCTAATGAAACTCCGTGGTCAGGGCTACGGCTTTGACAACGAGGAGCTCGAATACGGACTCCGCTGCATCTCAGCCCCCATTGTGGGTCCCGACAATACCGTTGTGGCAAGCATCAGTATTTCCGGCCCATCCCAGCGCATGACTCTGGAGCGGATCGCCCAAGTCGCGGCGCAGGTACGTTGGGCGGCCCGTGGTGCCAGCCTCGCACTTGGATCAGCAGGTACCCCATCCGGATGGAAGGCGGCCCCCGGATCGGCGCCCGAACCGTTGGCCTGGGTTGAAGAAATCCGCAGCCCCGAGCGCATCCCGGAGCCCCAGGAACCCATTTGGATCAGTGCGTAAGCTGACGGACGGACGAGTAAGAATAACCGGCTGAAACCCCGAAGGTTCTGCCCGAGCCGCCGTGGCCGGGCAGTACCTTCGCCGCGTCAGGTCTTGCGGCAATCAGGAGAGCCCCAAGGGTCAACAGCACCTGACAACACGGCATGCACCCGGTTTATCGCGGCCACGACCGTGAGCGGGAGCATCGCGTCTTGGCCGACGAAGTACTATCTGCAGGGGAGCGATCGTTTGGAACACGAATGGTTACGATTGTTGGCCGGAAACGCGCCGCTTGCCGACTTCGAAGATGCCGCCGAGCAAGGCGATGGACCGGGTGCTGAGCTCGCTTTGCGGATTCGCAGCCGTCTGCTGGAGGAGCAACGAAGCAAAGATGAGTTGCGCTCGGTCAATACGCTTGCAGCCGGCCTAACAGCGATTCGCCCAACACCCGATTTACTACGGGAACTCGTTCAGCAAGTCAGATCACTTCTTGCAGTAGATGTCGCATATTTTTGTTTGCTGGAGGGCGATACCCTCTACACTCCTGCGGCTGCAGGAGCCATCGGAGATGAACTGACAAGCCGCCCGGCTCCGGCTGGGCACGGCATCGCAGGACGGATCTTCGAAAACCGGCATCCTTTCAGCACCCTCGACTACCTCGCCGACACCCGGATAAGCCACACGAGCGTCAGCGACCGGCAAATTCTTAGTGAAAACATCGTCTCCGTCCTTGGCGTACCACTGATCTTCGGCAACGATCTCTTGGGAGTACTGTTCGCCGCTCACCGCAGCTCCCGACATTTTCAGAAGGCCGAAATCGAGCTCCTCACGTCGGTCGCGACACACGCCTCGATCGCCGTTCACAACGCTCGCCTCTATGAAGCGGGGGAACGGACAGCCAAGGAATTGGCATCGGCCCACTCGCAAGCTTTGGAGGCTGCGGAACGAGACCGCCGCATAGCTGAATTTCATGCTTGCCTGGCCAGTATCGCGCTAGGAGGAGGGACAGTTTCAGAGCTCGCTGAAGCGCTGGCAGCAGCGCTGGACGCTCATGTGGTGATCCAGGACCCCGGCGAACGAAGTCCCGGGCCCGACCCAGCCCCAAATCCAAAAATACTACTTCGAGACCTCGCTGCCGGCGCGGAAACAATGGGCCGCTTGATTGCAAGAAAGGACGCCGGATTCTCTTCACAAGATGTCCGGTTACTCGAAGAAGGCCTCACCGTCCTCTCTCTTCTCCTTCTTTCCGACGCAGCCGTAGCCCGCGCCGAGAGCGCTGCAAAGACAGATTTTGTCCATGCCTTGTTGAGCCCCGACGTCAACGACCCTCAGTCCACGGAGCGGATGGCGCGCCGTCTCGGTTTGGACCTAACCCGACCTATCTCGGCCGGCTTCGCCATGAAACCTGAGAGCGGCAGGGCCGGCCAGGACGACGCAGCCCGCGTCGCCGCCGCACTGGGCGGTATTTCCGTTGAGTACCTGGGCGGTTGGCTGCTGCTTTTTACAGAATCCAACACTGAGAAAGCTATTGCCCGCGCAAAGGCACTTCTGGGACCCGGATCTCCAACCAAACTGGCTCTCGCTCCCCCCGTCACAGGACGAACGGAACTCGTCAGGTCCGTTCACAATGCACGCCGGGCAGCACGGATCCTGGCAGTGTCCCGCACCGAACCTGCAGTCGAGGACTGCCGAAGACTAATGATCTACAGCTTCCTCTTTGACTCGGCCGCTAAAAGCGAATTTCACCACTACGTCTCCACCGTCCTCGGACCCCTCCTCGAGCGTGACAGCGACCATGGCAGCGACCTCGCCGGGACGCTGTTGACGTTCTTCCAATCCGGTCAGTCAAACGCTGCGACAGCCGAAAAGCTTCATATCCACCCCAACACCCTCTATCGCCGGATGGACCGGATCGATACCTTGCTGGGTCCCGGTTGGAGGTCAGCTGATCGGTTGATTGAGCTGGCCATCGCCCTGCACGTGCGCAACCTGGACCGCGCCGTCAGTGGGAGCTGACATGGGTTGGTCCACGTATCCGTTCCAAATGAAAAGCCAACTACAGGGTGATGTCCCTACCCAAAGGCACCAATGTGTGGGCAATTCCCACCTTCTGCAGCTTATGCGCTGAACCATAAAGTCTTAGACATGACAACGATCACACTCAATGAAGAGACCACCCGCAACGCAACCTCTGCCTCACCAATTGAAAACGTTCGTCGGGCCTTCCCTCAAAGTGAAGAGCGCACCGTTGAACAGGAACGGCTGATTCGCAAACAGGAACTTGCAGCAACCTTCCGTCTGTTCGCTAAATTCGGATTCTCCGAAGGCTTCGCAGGACACGTCACGGCACGGGATCCCGGCGACCCCAACAAGTTCTGGGTTAACCCGCTCGCCATGAGCTGGAGGCTTATCAAGGCCTCGGATCTCATTCTCGTCGACCACGAAGGCAATGTAGTCGAAGGAGACAAGCCGGTCAACGCTGCGGCCTTCGCCATCCATTCCAAAGTCCATGAAGTCCGCCCCGATGCAGTCGCTGCAGCACATACACACTCCGTATATGGAAAGGCCTTGGCCAGCTTGGGTATTCCGCTGGCCCCGATCACCCAGGATGCTTGCGCCTTCTACAATGACCATGGCCTTTACCGCGAGTACGGTGGGCCCGCTCTCGATGAAGAAGAGGGCAAGCGCATTGCGGCGTCACTGGGTGGGGGCAAGGCCTCCATCTTGGTCAACCACGGCCTGCTGACGGTCGGCCAAAGTGTCGCCGAGGCAGCTTGGTGGTTCATCACGATGGAACGTTCTTGCCAGGCACAACTGGCAGCTATGGCGGCCGGGACGCCACTTGAAATCGAGCCCGAGATCGCGCAGAAGACTTTCGAAGAAGTCGGAAATTCCGAAGTGGGGCGACTCAACTTCCGTCCCTTATGGGACGCGATCATCGCCGAACAGCCCGACCTTCTCCAGTAACTACGAGAACGGGGAAAATAATGATGAGTGGACTCACTAAGTCGGTACCCATCTCCGACCTGGGCCGGTCGGCCTACCGCAAGATATACCGGCGCATCGTTCCGCTGATCATGATCATGTACCTCCTCAGCTGGATGGACAGGGTCAACATCAGCTTCGCGGCGCTAAGCATGAACAATGACCTTGGGCTAACAGCCACGGCGTTCGGACTGGGTGCAGCTCTCTTCTTCGTCGGATACGTCCTCTGCGAGGTCCCGAGCAATGTCATCATGCAAAAGGTCGGCGCGCGGATCTGGCTTGCAAGGATCATGGTCACGTGGGGTCTGGTAGCCTCAGGGACGGCTTTCATCGTCGGTGAGCAGAGTTTCTACGTCGCCCGCATCCTTCTTGGTGTCGCCGAAGCCGGCTTCTTTCCCGGTGTGCTGCTCTACCTCACCTTGTGGGTCCCAAGCCAGATGCGGGGACGTATCACGGCCTTGTTCCTGATGTCCGCGCCGATCGCCACCGTTATAGGTGCTCCCTTGGCGTCGGCCGCTATGGTGGGCCTGAATGGCTTCCTGGGGCTGGCAGGCTGGCAGTGGCTGTTTCTGGCCTTCGGCATCCCTACGGTGATCGTAGGAATCGCAGCGTTCTGGCTCTTGCCCAGCACACCGGCGCTGGCGGGCTGGCTGAGCAACGAGGAACGTTCCTTCCTCGTTGACCAGCTAAATAGGGAGCGCCAGGAATCCATCGGGCACAAAGCAGCCTCGGCACTCTCTGCGTTGCGCAATCCCCGCATCATAGGCTTTGCCCTCGCCTTCATCGGCCTCTCTTGTGGCAGCTACATCCTCAGCTTTTTCCTGCCACAGGTTATCGACTCCTTCCAATCCCGGTACGGCGTCAAATTTTCGGTCATGGAGATCGGGCTGCTCACCGCGGTTCCCTTCGGTATTGCTGCCATCACCATGTTCTTTGTGGCACGGGATTCGGACAGGCGCCAAAATCGCCTTCGATACGTGGTCGGCGGAGAACTCGTTGCTGCCGCAGCATTCGTAATGGCCACATTGGTGGACACCCCAGTGATGTCCATGGTGATGCTGTCGATCGCCGCAAGCGGAATCTACGTTGCAATTCCGCTCTACTGGGAGCTTCCGGGGCAGTATCTTTCGGCTACGACGGCGGGTGCAGGGCTGGCGCTCATCAATTCCACAGGTAACATCAGCGGCTTTGTCGGGCCATATGCAACCGGGGCGCTTAAGACTGCGACCGGATCGTTTGACAGCGGCTTGATCCTGGCCGCTGTCGCCCTCACCATCGCCGCAGCCGCGGTGAGCTTGGTTAGCAGGCGACCACGGAAACGGTTCAGCGAACCGCAGAGCGACCACACGGAGTCTTCTTATACCGAGAGTCCCCAGGGCGTGTAGAGGAAACTGTTGAGCTTCGGTGGCGGCACTGCTCACGCAGGGCCGCCACCGTGCTTTCTCACCCATGCTCAAAGAGCGTGGAGCAACAGTACGTAAGCCCCAGTGCCGATGCCGACGCTGAGCAGCGTACGGTGCCCGCCCAGCAGGTGCGCCGCCCCTGTCACAGCAACAGCAACAACGGCCGCAGCGGCATGCGTTGGCTCTGCATGAATAGTCCGTTGGAGGGTTGTAGCCGCCAGGATCCCGAGGATCCCGACGGGCATCCATAGGGCGAGAACCTTGACTAGGGGCGAGTCCCGAAGCCAGTTCAGGAGTGCAAAAGGGATGGCCCTTAGGCTCAGGGTGATTACGAAAACGGTGGCGCAGACGGCCGCGATATAGCCCGTTTCAGGCATTCCCAAGGTCCTTTCGGGCGGTGGACCCTCGTCCTGCAAGCCGTGGCAGCAGCGTAAAGCGGCCCAGCAACAGGCCCAGAAACAGAACCAGCGCCGCGAACAGAGACTGGTCGGGAACGATCAGCACAGACAGTCCGAAACTCACCCCGGCCAAGAGGATCGAGGGAACCTGGTCTCGGCTACGGGCAGCGTCCAGTGTGAGCGTAACGAAGAGGGCACACAGCGCGAACTCCAGCCCGGTAATGGGACCAGGCAACAAGAAGGCTACGACTACGCCCGTCAGCCCGCCACCGACCCAATAGCTCTGGAATGCGAGCTGCATTGTAATCAAACGCCACGGTGTCCAAGTACCCTGGGATGCCGCCGTCACTGCGTAAGCCTCGTCAGTCAGCCCGTAGACGGAGTACGCCTTTGCTACCGGGTGCTTTACGATGCCCAAAGGGAAGGAAAAGGCATAAAAAACGTGGCGAAAGTTGACCAGAAATGTCGTCAGCGCGACGGTCGCCAGCGGCGTTGCGACCACGATCATGCTGACCAGTAGGAGCTCCAGGGATCCGGCGAAGCCAGCGATCGACAAGGCAGGGGCGACCCACCATGGCAGGCCCGCCTGAATCACCAGGAGACCGAAGGCGATGCCCAAGGGGTACATGCCCAATCCGGCCGCAAAGGAGTCCTGCAATCCCTTGCCCACCTCCCGTCTTCGGGAAAAGGGCGTGGCTGAGTATCGTATAGCGGTGCTTTGCATGAGTTAATTTTCCCATTTTTACGGCGCCACAGGCTTGCAGAAATGGCGCCGCAAAGACCCATGACAGCAACATTTATCTATGAAGAGAACACTTTAAGCAACGTCCACGTGGTGTGCTTCCAGTATCAGAACCGTGATATCGAATGAGTCCTACTGACCTGCACTCTGCCCCCGGATCGCTGTGTGCGACTGCCGCACGGAGCGGTAGGGCTTTGCACCTCGAGGAGTTCTGCCTGTAACCACCTTCGAGGCCGAACCTTTCTGTCGTTCTGGGCTGACCCGTTCCGGTGGGATCCCACTCCGGCTGAAGGCGGTCGCAGGGCTAGCCTCGGCGTCGAGCTGGCGAATGTAGCCCCGGGTGATGAAAGCCTCCGAATGACCTTCATTGGTGCATCATCAGAGTCAGTCGTATGCCCGACCATTGGGTTGAAAATTCTCCTCTTTGGTTGAGTTTGGCGCGAATGATCTGTACATTAGCTAAATCACATCTGTCGAGTGCTGCTGCGCCGGCAGCTTCGAGCCTCACGCTTCCATCAGGCTGCCCGTACCTCGGCGGCAGCTCTCCGACGTGCGGCCTTTCCAAAGGGAGAGACACCGATGTCCAAGCCCAGTAGTGGTCCTGCGATCACGTCGACTCCGGCCACCCGTCAGGGTCCCCACCAACGCCACGTTGTCCAGCTTGAGCGAGGGTTGGACAACCGCCACATCCAACTGCTCGCCATCGGCGGTGCCATCGGCACCGGCCTGTTCCTGGGCTCCGGCAAGACCATCTCCCTCGCCGGCCCGTCCGTCATCTTCGTGTACATGATCATTGCCTTCATGCTGTTCTTCGTCATGCGGGCCATGGGCGAGATCCTGCTCTCCAGCCTGAACTACAAATCCTTCAGCGACTTCGCCGGCGACATCCTCGGCCCCTGGGCAGCGTTCTTCACCGGCTGGTCCTACTGGTTCTTCTGGGTGGTGACGGGCGTGGCCGACATCATCGCCATCGCCGGCTACGTGGACAAACTCGCGCCGGGCACGCCCCTGTGGATCCCGGCACTGATCACGTCCGTGGTACTCATCCTGCTGAACCTTCCCACGGTCAAGGCCTTCGGCGAGGCGGAATTCTGGTTCGCCATCATCAAGGTTGTCGCCATCCTCGCCCTGATCGCCACCGGCGTGGTCATGATCGCCACCCACTTCACCTCGCCGAGCGGCGCGGTGGCCAACCTGGCGAACATGTGGAACGACGGCGGCATGTTCCCGCACGGCCTGTTCGGCTTCATCCTCGGCTTCCAGATCGTCATCTTCGCATTCACAGGCATCGAACTCGTGGGTACTGCGGCCGCCGAAACCAAGGACCCGGAAAAAACCTCCCCCGGGCCATCAACTCGATCCCGATCCGCGTCCTGCTCTTCTACGTGGGCGCCCTGGTGGTCATCATGGCCGTCAACCCGTGGCGCAGCATCGACCCCGCCAGCAGCCCGTTCATCGGCATGTTCACCCTCGCAGGCCTGGGGATCGCCGCCGTCGTGATCAACCTAGTGGTACTCACATCGGCTGCGTCCAGCGCCAACTCGGGCATCTACTCCACCTCGCGCATGGTCTACGGCCTGGCGCAGGACGGAAACGCCCCAAAGGCCTTCGGCAAGCTGAGCGTTTCCGCAAGGTTCCGCAGAACGCGCTGCTCTTCTCCTGCATCTTCCTGCTGGCAGGTCTGGTCCTGCTGTACGCGGGCGACTCCGTGATCGGCGCCTTCACCATCGTCACCTCCGTGGCATCGGTGCTGACCATGTTCGTCTGGTCGATGATCCTCATCAGCTACATCGCGTTCCGCCGCCGCCGGCCGGAACTCCACGAGGCGTCCGCCTTCAAGATGCCGGGTTCGGCCTTCATGCCGTACGTGGTCCTGGCGTTCTTCGTGTTCATGCTCGTGGCGCTGGCCCAGGCCGAGGACACCCGGCTCGCGCTGGTGGTTGCCCCGGTGTGGTTCCTGCTTCTGGGCGCCGCCTGGTACTTCAACCGCCGGACGCCGCTGCAGCAGGCAAGGATCGAGGAATGGAAAGCCGTGGAACATGCCAACAGGGGGATCTAGGGCAGCAAACTAGTTTTTGCTGCGGGCCCGTTTCCGGGGGAGAACAGCCGCCATATTGGCAGCGGGAAGACCCATTACACCCCGATATTCGCTCCCTTTCACCTGCAGATGTAGATAAACGAGAACAAGAAGGATCACTAATGACGAGAATGCTGATCATTGGCCCCCCCGGGGTCGGCAAGGGAACACAGGCCGAACGGCTGTCGCACCGGCTGAACATTACTGCCATTTCCACGGGCGACATTTTCAGGGCCAACATAAAAGGCCAGTCGCCCCTTGGCCTAGCGGCGAAGGAGTATCTGGATCGCGGTGACTTTGTCCCGGACAGTTTGACGAACTGCCTCGTCCGGGATCGTCTTCTCGAAGAAGATACCAAGAAGGGCTTTCTCTTGGACGGCTACCCACGTACGAGTGCGCAAGTGGAGTATCTAGATGCCGTCCTGGCCGACAACAACCTCAAACTCGATATCGTCCTTCAACTTACCGCCGACGATGGCGAGCTCCTGGCGCGGCTTATCGCTCGTTCCCAGGAGGCCGGACGAAGTGACGACAACGAAGCTGTCATCCGCCACCGCCTGGACCTTTTCCGCCAGCAGACCGAGGCTGTTGTGGCCAAGTACGACGAGCGCAACATCCTCCTGAAGGTTATTGGTACAGGATCGATAGAGACCGTCACGGACCGTATCTATCGGCAGATCACGCCACGGCTGAAGCGGCAGGGCCGCCAGGACGCCCGCCTTGCTACGGCTGTTGGCCGTCAATGAACCACAAGGCGAAAGGACCTTGAACACGATGGATCAGATGAATCGCAAGATGTTTAAATCCAAAATTCATTGCTGTACGGTGACTCACGCAGACGTACACTACGTCGGTTCGGTAACGGTGGACCTGGATCTCCTGGACGCGGCCGACATTCTAGCCGGGGAGCTTGTTTCAATTGTTAACGTTACCAATGGCGCACGGTTGGAAACGTACACCATTGCGGGGGAACATGGGAGCGGAGTGGTCGGTATCAACGGCGCTGCTGCACACCTTATCCATGAAGGTGACACGGTAATCATCATTACCTACGCAGACATGTCCACGGCGCAAGCACGGGCCCACACCCCAGTTGTTGTTCACGTCGATCATGAAAACAGGATCCTTCAGCTCGGTAAGGACCCTGCAGGGGCTCTCAGCCCTGGGTTTTTCCGACCACCTTTCGCCCTGGCCAACCCCAAGACGAGCTCAATGCTCAGTGAAACGAGAGATACCTTGAGCGCCAATTCAAGGAGCTACACCCGTTGAAACAAGACCCAGTCACGGCTGAAAATCCGGCCCCCGAGAAGAACCGCAGTGCTCGTGCGCGCGTTCGTACCCATCACCTTCAACAGGCAAAAGACAGGGGAGAGCGTTTCAGCATGCTCACCGCCTATGAGCAGTACGCTGCTGAGATCTTCGACGAGGCCGGCATAGAGGCGCTCCTCGTCGGGGATTCTGCTTCAAACAACGTCTTCGGCAACGAAACGAGTCTGCCGGTCACCGTTGACGAATTGCTGCCCTTGTGCCGATCGGTGGCCCGTTCGGTGAAACGCGCACTCGTTGTCGCCGACTTGCCTTTCGGAAGCTATGAAGTTTCTCCGCAACAGGCAGTGGCAACCGGCGTCCGCTTCCTGAAGGAAGGCCTGGCACACGCTGTCAAAATCGAAGGCGGCAGCTTCTATGCCGAGACTATCCGGGCAATGGTCGAAGCAGGTATTCCTGTAGTCGCGCACATCGGCTTCACTCCGCAAAGCGAGCACTCCCTTGGGGGATATCGTGTGCAGGGCAGAGGCGACGCAGCTCAGCGACTGATCGATGACGCCGTTGCTCTAACCGAAGCTGGAGCTTTCTGCATCCTCATGGAAATGGTCCCGGCCGCCACCGCGGCACTTGTTGATGCCGCTATCCCGGTACCCACGATTGGCATCGGGGCAGGAAATGCCACAACCGGCCAGGTCCTAGTATGGCAAGACATGGCAGGCCTTCGAGGCGGGAAAATGGCCAAGTTTGTCAAGCAATATGCAAACCTGCGAAACGTCATAGCCGAAGCTGCGAGAACCTACGCCGATGAAGTCCGCTCGGGACAATTCCCGGGACCTGATCATTCATACTAGGCGCCCCCGGAAGTAAGTGGGATGTACTCATCCAAACCGCGACCTCTGGGTTCTGGACCAGCGGACGCCATCAAGAGACCGCTTGACTGACCCGTTCATGATTGGACGAAGTTGGCGGCTGGAGACATTGTCGCTGTTGTCTACAGGGATGGCTCCATAACCACCGCGTCTGTGGACACCGTCAAGGAATCGGAGGATATGGTATGGCTGGCGCCTTGACTTGGGGAAATCGGACCTTGTTCCTAAAAACGACCCGATCATGATCCACCGGATTGACTAGCGACACTCCGGTACAGGACTACTGCATCTGGGGCCCGGCACCAGATGGTACTTCAAAACCAGGGCTTGGCCCACGAACGCAGCCGCAACCTTCACGACGCGTGCTCGACCGATCCACTGCCTTGACATGGGCGCAGGTACGACCTCGGTCTGCGCCGTTAGCTACTCGCATTTGGCACAAATTATCCGTTCATTCCATCCCAGCCACTGGAGTTCCTATGAACCTTTTCAGGACAAAATCCATCGAACAATCTATAAACGATGCCGAGGAACCTGGGCGCAAACTAAAGCGCTCGCTCAGTACCTGGGACCTGATGATCATGGGCATTGCTGTGGCCATCGGCGCCGGCATCTTCTCCATTGGCGCCAAGGCCGCTGCGAACTTTGCCGGTCCCGCGGTCACAATCTCATTCGTGGTGGCAGCCATCACGTGCGCACTGGCGGTCATGTGCTACGCAGAATTCGCAACCGCAATCCCCGTTGCTGGCTCTGCATACGTCTTCACATACGCGACCATGGGTGAGATTCTGGCATGGATCGTCGGCTGGAACTTGATATTGGAGCTGTTCACCGCGGCGGCGGTGATCGCTAAGTATTGGGGTATCTACCTATGCAAGGTTTTTTGCCTCTTCGGCGTAGAAATACCCCCTGCCCTCTCACTCGGGGAAATTGATCTGTACTGGGGCGCGTTCCTCATCGTCGCCATCTTCACCGTACTACTGGCACTCGGAACCAAACTGTCTGCCCGCGTCGGCAACATCTTTACCGTGATTAAGATTGCCGTTGTCGTGTTCGTGATCATCGTGGGCTTCAGTTACCTGAAATTTCCCAACTACACTCCATTTGTCCCGACTTCTGTGCCAACGGCCAACACTGGCACCGCCGACATCATGAAACAGTCATTCTTCGGCTTCCTCACGGGCGCTGTCCCCGCCCAGTACGGCACTCTGGGAATCTTCGCCGGCGCCGCACTGGTGTTCTTCGCCTTCGTTGGTTTCGACGTGGTAGCGACCTCCGCGGAAGAGGTAAAGAATCCGCAGAAGACCCTGCCTCGCGGCATTTTTGGGGGCCTGATTGTGGTGACCCTGCTGTATATCCTGGTATCGCTTGCCTTGACCGGGATGATCTCCTACACGCAGCTAGCCGAAGTTAAGAACCCAACGCTTACCACTGCTTTCGAGGCCGTAGGCAACACGGATGCTGCGAAGGTAATTGCCTTCGGTTCCCTGGTCGGACTGACCACCGTAATCATGGTGATGCTGATGGGCCTGGCCCGCGTCATTCTCGCCATGAGCCGTGATGGCCTGTTGCCGCGCTCCCTGTCAAAGACAAGTGAGAAGCGTTCAACGCCCGTCCGGCTGCAGATCACCTGTGGCGCGGCCGTTGCCTTGGTCGCCGGTCTCACCACCGTGGACCTTCTGGAGGAAATGATTAACATCGGCACCCTGTCTGCCTTTGTCATGGTCAGCTTGGGGGTTCTCGTACTGCGGAGGAAGCGGCCTGACTTGAAGCCGGCCTTCCGCGTCCCCTTCGGCATGGTGCTTCCCATCGTTTCCGCCGTGCTGTGCCTGTACCTCATGACCAACCTGGCCGTGGAGACTTGGATTTTCTTCGGCGTCTGGCTCCTAGCGGGTATCGCCATCTACTTCGCCTATGGACAGCGCCACTCTCGGCTTAACGATACGTTCGCCCTCGCCAAAAGTGCTGTCGAGGGCCGTGCAGGCATCGCGAATGATGACAATAGAGATTCGAACGCCCTGACGAGATGAGATAAGGGATTGACTCCGTCCTGCCAGCGCCCGTTTCGATACCTGATATGCGGCAAGTATCTGTCATCGGAAGCAGGCGCTGGAGGGTTTCTGGAAAGCCTTGGGTTTGCGGAAATGACAGGTTCTGTGACCCGAAGGGTTGAAAGCCGGTTTGCGCGTGGGGGACACGCGCTAGTCGCACACACAACCCATCGACCCTGTTTAATAAACACACAGCGCGCGGGCATATGTCAACATATTGCTCCGAAAAGACATCCAGGGCAATCTTTATTTATGGATTCCATAGACCGAGCAATACTGAACGAACTCACCCAAAACGGGCGCCTGACAAACGTCGAGCTTGCCGAGCGAGTGCACCTGACTCCTGGTCCTTGCCTTCGGAGGGTGCAACGCCTGGAGCAGGAAAAAGTAATCTTGGGGTACCGCGCGGTAACCAACCCTGCGGCCACAGGGCGAAGCTTTGTGGTCATTCTCGACGTGGAATTATCTGCGTTTGACCGCGAGAGCGTAGACCGGTTTGAAGTCGCGATGGCTGGCTTTGACGAAGTAGTGGAGATGCACCGAATGTTTGGGTCCCCGGACTACTTTGTGAGGATCGCCGTCGAGAGTCTCCCCGATTATGAGAAATTTCTAACTGAAAGCGTTCTCACGCTTCCCGGCGTTCAAAAAGTCGGCTCGCGCTTCACAATGAAAACGTTAAAATCCATTTAGGGGCGAAACCGGCTCTTCGCGGTTCGTGGTGGATGTTCTGCCGTGAGGGGTGTTCATACCGTTGTTTCGGCGGCACTGCGCAACAGGATACTCGTGTTGTAGTTGCGTGCGTTGGTGAATCCCCGGCCTGTCCTTTTGTGATCGTGGTGTTGTTGGCTTCCACTTTCGCCGTTGTCGCACCGGTGACAATGAGGACTTCGATCTCTTTCCACCACCGGCAGACCGTGCGCCAAAGCCGGTTCGTTTCGGGTTGGGCGGCTTTCTCGATCAGTGACTGCAGGCTGTCTTTCGCGGCGGCGGCGTCGGCAAGAGAGCCGGTAGCCAGCAGGGCCCGAAGCTGCTCTTTGACCAACCACGCGGCCTGCAGCTTCCCGGTGACATCGTCGGTCGCGAACACCGTGCTAAGCCTGTCCCGGGCACTGTCTGAGAGCGTGTTGCCGGCCCGCAGGAGCAGCCGTCGGTTGGCCCAGACCGGGTCGATGGTACGTCCCCGTCGGCCATGGACCTGCTGGGTGAGGCTTGCCGGACCTCGGTGAGCATGTCGTTGCCGAGCTTGGCCAGGTGGAACGTGTCGACCGAGACAGCGGTGCGGGGCAGCCACATCCGCAAGGCTTTGCGGAATGCGGCCGACGGGTCGATCGCGACGACCTGCTCGCCCAGCCGCCAGTCCAGCGGACGGGCGATCAGCCAGTCCCCGACGCCCTCACTGTCGCGGCCATCGACAATCCCGAGGACCTGTCCGGTGTCGAGATCGACGATGGTGGTCATCCATGGTTCGTAGCGTTTCCAGGCCTTGGTGGCCGGGTCGCGGAAGAATCGCACGGACCGGTAGCGGTGTTCATCGATGCCGAGCATCCGCGGTGCCAGCGCGTCAACATCAGGCAGGGTCAGCGCCGCCGAGTCCAGGGCTCGCTGGACGAGCCACCAAGAGACACCGAACGAGGAGGCAGCCTCCTCTGCGGCCCTTCCGGATCCGATGACGGCGGCCACGAGGGCGTCCCGGAGCCGGCGGGTCGACCGTGCCCGGCGCGGGACCTGGGCGGTCTCCTCGGTGAATGTCCGGCGCGGGCACAGGTACTCATCGCAAAAGAATCTCCGCTTGGACCAGACCACTTCGACCGGGCCCGCCACGGGGATGTCACGCAGGCGTTGGGGCCGGCGGGAATGAACACGGGTGCTGATCACCCCACACGACGGGCAGCCGGCCTCGGCAGTGGCCTCGACACTGATCCAGCGCTCCCGAACGCGAGGAGCTCGACGCCGGTGACGCGGTAGTCGGGCAGGTTGAAAATGGCGGTGGCAGCATCGGGGCGCGGGGAAGTAGGCTCGATCAAGGCTCGTAGCTCCTGACTCTTGATGAATGCGTAGAGAACATCCATCACAGCAGGGCTACGAGCCCTTCAGTTCTCAAGACACGAAACCGGATTCACCATGAACCGAGGAGAGCTGCGAAACCTCCCCTTCCAGGCACGGGGTGGCATGTTTTCCTGTTTTCAAGCAAAGGACACCAATAAATGCACGACAACAACTAGTTGAGGACTCGCGTCGAGATGACAAATGATTGCTCACCGAGGCGAGTAGAGGGCACGATTTGCAATCCTGTTCCACGTGCGAAACGTGACAATTGTCATATGACTTTACATGAGAAGCTTTCCCTCAAAGTGCTCGCGAACCCGTTGCCCGTGGAGACTGCCGCGCGGGACCAAGTGCTCGCCGACCCTGGTTTCGGGGTTCATTTCACGGACCATATGACCACGATCGACTGGAGTCCGGAGCAGGGCTGGCATGATGGCCGGGTCCAGCCTTTCGGTCCACTACAGATTCTTCCGGGCGCGTCTGCCTTGCAGTATGCGCAGGAGGTGTTTGAGGGCCTTAAGGTGTACCGGCACCCCGATGACACCCTTTGGACGTTCCGGCCCGAGCAGAACGCCGCCAGACTGCGCCGCTCCGCCTCGCACTTCGCTTTGCCTGCGCCGGACGACGAAACATTCCTCGATTCCATCCGGGCCTTGGTTGAGCTGGATCACGGTTGGGTGCCTGATCCTGCAAATGAAAAAAGCTTGTACCTGCGTCCCTTCCTGATCGGAACCGAGCAGTTCCTGGGTGTACGTCCCTCGCAAACGGTCAAGTACGTTGTTATCGCCAGTCCTTCAGGCGCTTTCGTCGGGGGCGGCCTGCAACCGGTCGATGTATGGCTGACCGAGCACTACACGCGAGCGGCACTCGGCGGTACGGGTGAAGCCAAGTGTGGCGGCAATTACGCTGCCGGTCTTAGCCCATACGCCGAAGCGAAGCAGAATGGTTGTGCGCAAACCCTGTTCCTTGATGCCAGCACACGAAGCTTTGTGGAGGAACTCGGCGGAATGAACATCATGTTCGTCACCGACGACCGACGCCTCGTAACTCCGGAGTTGTCCGGCACTATCCTTCGGGGGATCACCAGGGATTCTGTTCTCCGGCTCGCCGCCGAGGAATTCGGGCTGACAGTGGAGGAGCGGCCGGTCAGCCTGGCCGAGTGGCGCGAGCGTGCCCAGGATGGGACGTTCACGGAGGTTTTCGCCTGCGGGACCGCTGCGGTTATCACGCCGCTAGGGACCTTGAAGGCGAGGGAGTTCGAAGTCCCTGCCGCCCGAAATACCGCCGGTGAGGTAACCCGGGGAATACGGCAGAGACTGACTGATATCCAGTACGGACGTGCCGAGGACACCCGCGGGTGGATGGTAAAGCTCCATGGTTGAATCAATCGAACCAGATTTCCGGGGTCCTCGGGAGCCGATCGGCTTCATCGGACTCGGTGTGATGGGCCAGCCAATGGCACTGAACCTGGCGAAGTCCGGTACCCAGCTCGTTGTGTGGAACCGTTCCCTCGAGCGCGCTGAACCGCTCCGCGACGCCGGAGCGGTCGTGGCGGCGAGCGTACGTGAGGTCTTCGACCATACCCGCACCGTCATCCTGATGTTGGTGAACGAAGAGGTGACCGACAGCGTCCTCGGGCGCGGTACCCAAGAGTTTGCGGATATCGTTGCCGGTCATCTCGTCATATCAATGGGGTCCGCTGCCCCCGAGTACTCCCGTGGCCTGGCCTCCGACATCCATGCCGCCGGGGGGCGCTACGTTGAGTCGCCCGTTTCCGGTTCACGGAAGCCCGCCGAGGCGGGTCAGCTGGTGGCGCTCCTTGGCGGCAGCGCGGAGACTGTGTCCGAGGTCCAACCGCTGTTGGCACCCATGTGCCGGAAAACCATTTCGTGCGGGCCTGTCGGCAATGGCCTGCTCATGAAGCTCGCGGTCAACCACTACCTGACTTCGATGCTGGCCGCGCTGGCCGAAGCCGTTCACTTCGCTGACCGGACCGGGCTTGACCTGACCACCTTTCAGGAGGCGATAGATTCCGGTCCCATGGCATGTGACCTCGTAAGGATAAAGATCCCGAAGCTCATCGCCCGCGAGTTCGAAGTGCAGGCTGCAACTGACGACGCCTATGCAAGCACGGTCCTTGTTTCCGACGCTGCCCGCGCTGCAGGAATAGCCTCCCCGATTCTGGATCTCAGCAGCGCTCTTTATAAGGAGAGCGTGAGCCTTGGGAACGCCCGGCTCGACATGGTGTCTGTTCTGGAAGCTATAGAAGCCCGGAGTGCGAGACGCGTAAGCGAGAAAAGCACGGCGCAGACCCCGGCGCAGATAACCGTTCCCGCCCCACCAGCCCTACCTCTATCGGACAGGACATGACATGAACCGGCCCCCGCAGTACGGCGACTTTCAGTACGAAATTTACCTCGACGGTCTCAAGGGCATAGCGCCGCGCTATCCGGTCGACTTTGCCTCTCTCGAAGAGAAGGCACACGCGGTTATGCCGTGGTGGGTGCGCAACTACGTCGCTGCAGGCTGCGGCAATGAGCACACCCAGCGTGCCAACGTGGAAGCTTTCAACCGATGGGGTCTCGTCCCCAGGATGTTCAACGGATCCTATGAGCGGGACCTCTCCGTGTCATTGTTCGGGGTGAACTTGCCTAGTCCCATCTTCATGTCGCCCATTGGCGTGATTGGTCTCTGTTCGCAGGATTTCCACGGCGACCTGCGGGTTGCGGAGGCTGCGGCAGCCACGGGTGTCCCTATGATGACCTCCACGCTGTCCATGGATCCCATGGAAGAAATCGCACAACACCTTGGCCAAACGCCTGGCTTCTTCCAGCTTTACACGCCTGGTGACCGCGACCTGGCAGAGAGCCTGATAAACCGTGCCCAGGGCGCAGGCTTCAAGGCAATTGCCCTGACCTTGGATACCTGGGTCACCGGGTGGCGCCCCCGCGACTTGAATTACGCAAGCTTCCCGCAGCTGCGGGGGTATTGCCTCTCCAACTACTTCACTGATCCGTACTTCAGGAAGCGTCTCGAGAAGAGCCCTGAGGAGGACCCCGCCGCTGCGGCCAGGGAATGGATGAAGGTTTTTGGCAACAGCCTTACATGGGACGATCTTAAGTGGATCCGTGAAGTCTCTCACGTGCCCCTCATCGCCAAGGGCATCTGCCATCCGGAGGACGCCCGCAAGGCGATCGATTTGGGCGTGGACGCAATCTACTGCTCCAATCACGGCGGCCGTCAGGCTAACGGGGGGCTCTCCGCGCTGGAGATGCTCGGCGGAGTCGTCGAAGCTGCCGATGGGGTTCCCGTGCTATTCGATTCCGGTGTCAGGAACGGCAGCGACGTCGTCAAAGCTCTTGCCCTGGGCGCGACCGCCGTCGGTATTGGCCGACCCTACGCGTATGCGCTGGCCGTAGGGGGAACTGACGGCGTGATCCAACAGCTCCGCTCCATACTCGCCGAAGCCGATCTCCTCATGGCAGTCGACGGCTACCCCACTATTGCCGACCTGCGCAAAGGGGGATTGATCAAAGCCGTTTAAGCCAAATCCAGCCTCGGGGGAGAGCGATTCTGGTGTCGGTCTCCGACTCCAACTAAGCCAGGGCAACCCGGGAGCGCTTCCCCCCACAGGGGGAGCTTGGACAGTCCTTTGAACAGCCGCTTCAGCCGCGGCATGCGTAATTTACAGGAACCGGCTTTGCCAGCCGGGCCCCGGTTCTCATCGACAGAGCCGGGGCCCGGTCCACAATTACTTCCGGGCGGCCGTTGACGTTCCGAACATTCTGACTTTACTTACCCCGCGTGCCGCCACAGCGCCGTGCAACACCAAAGGGTCTCTTCTCCACGCCATCGATGTCGTGGACAAGCTCACCACAACACTGAAAGGCGATCGATCAATGAAGAAGATGAGTGCACGTAGAAGTCTTGCCGGACCAACGGCCACCAGGCCGCTGACTGGAGAGCACTGCCCGTCCACAGGCTGGGGGGCGCCTGTGGCCGGCTCAACGGACGCGCATTACGTCGCTGAAGGCAGCGTGATGCACGCTCTTGATGGAAACCCCGTGCGCTGGCGTCTTGTACTGAAGGTGGTCCGCACGTACGTGTAGGCGACTCCGCAGTCCGCAGTCCGACTCAGGGCTTACAAAACTTCTGCAGCTGGTGATGAGGGCGGCTTTGGGGCTGGTGAAAGCGATTCGCAGTTCATCGGGTGTTCGTCACCGCCTCTGCAGAAGCTTCCACGGCCTCTGGCAGATGAATGTCACAGGAATGGCGTCTGCTGGTCACACGGCAGGCTGGAGCCGCCGGGGGAAGCAACATAGTGTGGCCACCCTAGTGGTGGCCACACTATGCACTCCGATACCTGCATATTCTGCATTAGCCGGAGTTCTTTATGTCGACTAACTCTCGTAGGTGAAGAAGCCCTGGCCGGTTTTGCGCCCCAGTTCACCGTTGGCAACCATGTCACGCATCAGTTGCGGCGGGGCGAAACGCGGCCCGAGGGAGGATTCAAGGTACTCCGCAATATCAAGCCGCACATCCAGACCGACAATGTCTGTCAGGGCCAGCGGACCCACCGGGAATTTGTAGCCAAGGACCATAGCTTTGTCTATATCCCCAGCGGAGGCGACACCTTCCTCAACCATGCGTATGGCTTCCAATGCAATTGCGACACCCAGCCTGGAGGAAGCAAAGCCAGGGGCGTCGTTGACGAGTACCGGCGTCTTGCCGAGGCCTTCGACCCACTTCAAGGACAACGTCTTGGCTTCGTCGCCCGTGTGTTTGGAAATGATGACCTCTACAAGCTTCGAGGCAGGGACGGGGTTGAAGAAGTGCAGACCGCAGAAGCGTTCGGGACGCTGAAGCTGTTCGGCAAGGCCGTCTACCGAGAGCGAGGACGTGTTGGTTGCCAGCCAAGCCGATTTGGACAGGTTGCGTTCGATTTCCTGCAACGCAGCAGACTTGAGGTCCCAGATCTCCGGGACCGCTTCAACGACGAGCCCGCAAGACGAGAAGTCTGCGTAGCTTGTTGACAGGGTTAGGTTCCGGGCCCAGTCGTTCAGGGAACCCTTAAGACTTCCTCGTTCGAGCGACTTCCCGAGGGCACGCTCGATCCTGTCACGCGCGGCGTCGGCCGAGGCGGTGTCGCGCTCCACCACGGTCACTTTTGAACCGGCAATCAGGAAGGCGTGCGCGATGCCGGCACCCATGCGTCCGCCGCCCAGGACTCCTACAACCGGAGGAACCCCGGGGTCGTTGTTACTGGTCATGGTTTTGTTCCTAGTTCATCGTTGGGTCGCATGGCACGGTCTGCCGGGCAGGTCTGTACTTTCACGAGTGGTGGGGTCATGCGACTTTTTCCAGAAGCACGGCGGTGCCCTGGCCGACGCCTACGCACATGGTGGCCAGGCCGCGGTCGGCGCCTTCGCGTTCCATGCGGCCGAGGAGGGTGACCACTAAACGGGAGCCTGAGGAGCCAAGTGGGTGCCCTAGAGCGATGGCTCCGCCGTCGTTGTTCACAATTCCGGGATTAAGGCCCAGACGCTGGATGCAGGCCAGTGACTGTGTGGCGAATGCTTCGTTGAGTTCCACCGCTCCAAGGTCGTCAATAGACCAGCCTGCACGCTTGAGTACTTTTTGCGTTGCAGGTACGGGCCCGATGCCCATGACCTGGGGCGGTACGCCGGCTGATGCGCCATCGGCTATGCGTGCGCGTGAGGTAAGCCCATACTTTTGGACCGCCCGCTCGGAGGCGACCAGGATGGCCGATGCGCCGTCATTGAGGGATGAGGAATTGGCCGCCGTGACAATTCCATTTGTCTTAACTACTCCCCGGAGCTTGGCGAGTACATCCATGGTGGTGCCCGGCCGGGGGCCTTCGTCGGTGTCCACGACTGATTCGGTGCCTTTCGGTCCTTTGACCGTTACCGGGATGATTTCCTGCTTGAAGTGTCCGGCGCTGATGGCATTCAGGGCTTTTTCGTGCGAGGACATGGCAAACGCGTCAGCGTCTTCGCGGGAGATCTTGTCGAGTGCTGCGACTTCCTCCGCAGTCTCGGGCATGGAGTAGGTGAACTTGTCCATCTGACGGAACTTCGGATTAATAAAGCGCCATCCGATGGATGTGTCGAAGACGTCTCCGGGCTTGGCGTATGCCTTGTCAGGCTTCTCCATTACCCATGGGGCGCGGGACATGGATTCGACCCCGCCGGCGAGGACGAGGTCAGCTGCGCCGGCCTTGATCATGTGGGACGCCATGATGACGGCGGAGAGGCCTGAAGCGCACAGGCGGTTGACCGTTACTCCTGGTACGGTGTCGGGAAACCCTGTCAGCAGCCAGGCCATCCGGGCAACGTTACGGTTCTCTTCCCCCGCACCGTTAGCGTTGCCGAGGATGACTTCGTCGACGTCGTGGGGGTCGAGGCCCGCATCGGTAACTGCGTGCCTGAGCACCAGGGCCGCAAGGTCGTCAGGGCGCACTTGTGCAAGGGCGCCACCGAAGCGGCCCACGGGCGTGCGTACGCCACCGACGAGGAAAGCTTCACTCATTATGTTGCTCCGTTCGCATTGACGATCTGTTGCAGGGCGGGCTAGTTGAAAGCGGAGATGCCGGTGATATCGCGGCCCACAAGCAGTGCCTGGATGGAGTCGGTCCCCTCGTAAGTGGATACAACCTCCATGTCGGTCATGTGCCGGGCAACGTGGTTTTCAAGGAGCAGGCCGTTGCCCCCAAGCATGTCGCGGGCCTCGTTGCAGATCCATTTGGCCTTCTGGGAAGTTGCCATCTTGACCATCGATGCCTGAGCGTTCGTCAGCTGCCCCCGGTCGGCAAGTTCGGCCATCCGGTTGCAGAGTAACTGCATGGTTGTCAGTTCGCTGAGCATGTTCGCAAGCTTTGCCTGCACGAGTTGGTAGCCGGCGATGGCCTTGCCGAACTGGGTGCGCTTCGATGCGTATTCGGCTGCGATCTCAAAGCAGGCCATGGCGTGACCAACGGCTTCCCAGGACGCTCCGCCGCGGGTTGCCTGTAGTACGCATGAGACGTCTTTAAAGGAGTGGCAGCCTGTCAGTCGGTTCTCATCGGGGAGGCGCAGGCTTTCGATGACGATGTCCGCCTGATTGATCGCGCGTTTACCTACTTTTCCGGTAATCACCTCAGGCATGTAACCGGCAGGGTGGTGACCGTCGGCATCCTTCTCTACGACGAAGGCATTGACGTTGCCATCTTCGGTATTGCGCGCAAAGAGCACGACAACGTCGGCCGCATGTCCGTTCCCGATCCATCTTTTGTGCCCGTTCAGGATCCACGTGTCACCGTCCTGCTGCGCGCTGGTGTCCAGCGCAACGGAGTCGGAGCCATGGTCCGGCTCCGTCAAGGCGAAGGCCCCGGTCTTCTCCAGCCGCGCGAGGGCGGGCAACCAGCGTTCCTTTTGCTCCTCGCTGGCGAGCATGTTCAAGGCCCCCATGCACAAGTTGGCGTGGACGCCGAGGAAGGTGTTGATGCTCCCGTCAGCACGCGCCATTTCGCGTGCAACCATGCCTGCGGCTTTGCGGCTTAAGCCAGGGCAACCATGGCCTTGGATCGTTGTGCCGATGATGCCCAGCTCGGCCAGGCCCGGTAGCAGCTCCCAGGGAAATTCAGCGCGTTCCCAGTACTCATTTATCACTGGAAGCACCCGCTGCTTTGCGAAAGCCCGCACCTTGTCTCGCACAGCAATTTCCTCAGTAGTGAGGTCATCATCCAGTTGGAAGTAGTCAGAGGAGGCTCCCGGCGCCCGGGACTTGGACGTTGAAGTCGCAGGAGCAGAAGGAGCGCTGGTGGCGGTCATGAGGGGCCCTTTCATCGGCGGGTCAGGGGACCAGTGGGTAATGGGTTTGTGACGGCATTGAGGACAGAAGCCGATCTGCTTCGTGTCGGGCCAGGGCCGCGGTCATCTGCGCGCCTTCCACCAAGCACTTCGACTGGTGGACCGCTGGGCTGTGCTGGTCCTGCCGCTCAGCCGGTAAGAACCGAAGCCAGGCGCGCCCAGGGCAAAAATCGGGGCCCCGTGTCTCTTTTAACGTCATATCGGACTCCTCGGCAAGTCAGCCAGCCGTATTTCATGAATGTCAGACCCCGATGCCGGCGCTGGCGTTGCGGCGGTCCTGATCCTCTGTTCCTAAGATAAGCCCAGAATTTAGCATCAGTCAACCGCATGGTCGAACTCTCGCCCATAAAGTCGCTTTAGTGCTTTCGCCGCCGCCTCCCGAGCTCAGTGCGCTTGTGGGTGACAAGCGCCCGGCTGAGCCGGAAGGCGCCGGAAACGGCTCATGATCTTTTGTCGCTACCCCAGCAAAAGAGCGGGTTCCCCCAGGATCGCCGCGGCGTCCCGCAAGAAGCTGGCGCATTTGTCCCCGTCCACGACTCGGTGATCGAAACTGCCACTGAGTGTGGTGATCCAGCGCGGCACCACTTTTCCCTCTACCAGCCACGGCTTCTGTCGGATGGCACCGAAGGCGACGATTGCAACTTCGCCGGGATTGAGTATGGGAGTGCCTGCATCAAGGCCGAGCGTACCTATGTTGGTAATTGTGAGCGTCCCTCCCTGCATGTCCGCCGGTTGGGTCTTGCCCGATCGAGCCTTGGCCGTCAGGTGACTTAACGCAGCGGCCAGTTCCGGGAGATTCAGGTGCTGGGCGTCCTTGACGTTGGGCACTAACAGTCCCCTCGGCGAGGCTGCGGCAATGCCGAGATTCACATAGTCCTTGACATGGATCTCATCGCCGATTTCGGTGGAACTCCAGGTGGAGTTGACCTCCGGATTGCGCTTGACGGCCCACAGTACAGCTTTAGCCAGAATCAGCAACGGTGAGACCTTGACGCCCGAAAAGTCCGCATTGCTCTTGAGCCGCCGGACCAACTCCATCGTGCGGGTGGCGTCGACCTCGAGAAAGATGCTCACATGCGGCGCGGTGAAGGCGGAGGCGACCATGGCAGCGGCAGTGGCCTTACGCGCACCCCTGACGGCAATGCGTCCGATGCGCGCATCGGTTTTGGAAGTCAGTTGCCCTGCGGCCTCGGAGCGCCCCCTCCCGGAGGGGCGCTGGGCCTCCAGGATTACGTCTCTGCGTGTAACTTTTCCGGAAGTACCGCTTCCCGTGACCCTGCCAAGGTCAACACCGAGACTCTTCGCGAGTTTCCGCAGGGGAGGCGTTCCAGGCGGAATTACTACGAATCGCGCGATCCCTGAAAGGTTGCCGGGAAATGTCAGCCCGGACTCCACCATACTGAGAGATCCACTCTCGCTGCTACTAGGTGCCATGTCGCCTCCTCGGGATTCTGCTGTGATTTGTGGGGACCGTGCCCTATTTTGTGCCGCTCAGACGCCAATGGCCCCTAAGTTACGGCATGGAGTTCGGCCAGCCAACTAAGCAGTCGATTTCCCGTTTTATAAGTCGGTTTTCGACCTTCTATACGACGACGAGCTATGATCAGTAGCGATAGTGGTGCTGCCACAAGATCCAAGGGACGAGGAAATCTTGACTAACGAGAGCAACAGTGCGACCGCGACTCTGCCTGCGGATGCGGCCCTTCCGGGGAAGTCCGGATCGTCTGGCAGCGGTACCGCCTCAGCTGGAGTAAGCCGGGTGGAGCGTAGACGTGACAGGCGCCGGGCGGAAATCGTGCGCACGGCGACCAGAATCCTCTCCACCTCCGGCTACCAGGGGATGAGCCTGGAGGATGTCGCCGAGCAGACCGATATCGCAAAAGCAACGCTGTATCACTACTTTGAGAGCAAGGACGCTCTGGTGGCGGCGGCACTGGAAGTTCTGACCCAGGAGGTCCTTAGCCGTCTTGACGCCCGCCGACAGGCACTTGAGAGCGGTTCTGCGGCGGATCTTCTCCGAGCGCTGATCGATGAGCAGATACTGATTCTGACCGAAACGGCACCGGAAATCGCCACAGTCTTCTCGTGGCCCCGTGCATGGCCGGAGATTTTTGCCGATTCCATGAAAGACATGCGCCGTCGTCATGACGCTGTCTTCCGCGAGGCCGTCGTCAAGGGCGTGGCAGGCGGCGAATTCAACTGCCCCAATATCAACGTTGCAATGCAATGCCTCCATGGAATCCTCAATCAGTCTTCGGTGTGGATCCGACCTGATGCGACATCGAGCGAACGGGCCGCCGTACGGCGGGACATCGTTGACTGCGCGCTGCGAATGTTCCTTTAAGGGCTCTACTCCCTAGGATCTCTGTCGTCCCCGGAACTGCAGGGTCCCAGCGCTGTCCTGGATCGACCCGGCTTCGCCTCTGCGGTACCTGGGGAGGCCCTGCGGCTTAGCTCATTGTGAGCCCGCCGCTGACACTGACTGCCTGGCCTGTAATGTAGCCCGCCACGTCGCCGGCCAAAAAGGTTACTATCGCGGAGACTTCTCCAACTGTCCCGCAGCGGCGTTTAGGGATTGCCCGAACGGTGCCCTGCATGATCTTTGCCGTGGTCCCCTCGGCATCAAGCATCGAATGCAGCAGTTCAGTGTCAGTCGGCCCGGGGCATACGACATTGATGGTGATGTCGTCCTTGGCCGTTTCCCGGGCCAGAGACCGCGCAAATGAAATCAACCCGCCGCGGGCCGCTGAGGAGACGGCATCGCACGCGGTCCCAGCTTTTCCGCTGTCCGAGCCGACCAGCACGATCCGCCCGTATCCCGCGGTTTCCTGAAACGGAAGTACGGCGCGGACGAGAGACATCACTCCCACCAGCTCGTGCTCTAGGATCTCACCAGCCAGAATGGCGGGTGTGTCCACAAACCGGGCAAACTCATGGCGGTGCCCTGCGGTTACTACGAGGATGTCAACCTGTCCGAGCACTGACGCGGCCTTTTCGACAGCCTCCCGGATCGAGGTCTCATCACGGATGTCAAGGGGACTCGTGCCAGCGGAGGCGCTACCGAGGGAATTACTTAACTCCTCGGCGGCATCCCGGCTCTGGTGATAGGTGTGGAAGACCTTCTTGCCCTGACCGGCGAGGTCCCTGCACACCTGGGCGCCGATACCTCCGGTACCGATGACCAGGGCTGTTCCCGACAGGGAACTGGCCGAACTGTCGTGAGAGCCTCTCATTGCACCCGATCAAAGGCTGCGAGACGCTTCTCAAGGAACGCGTTCGTGCCTTCCACCTTCTCAGGCGAGGCGTAAAGCAGGGCTTGGGCCAACCGTTCCAGCAGCATTCCGGTACGCTGATCGGTTTCGAAACCGTTTTTTATCACGATCTTGCCCAGCCTCACGGCCAGGGGGCCCTTTGCCAGAATCTGGGCCGCGGTTTCCTGGGCGGCCTCAAGAAGCCTTTCTGGCGCGACCACACGGGCTACCAAACCGATCCGAAATGCTTCCTCGGCGTCGAACATCCTGCCTGTCAAGATGAGTTCGACAGCTCGCCCTTTGCCGACAAGGCGCGCAAGCCTTTGAGTGCCGCCTGCACCGGGAAGCACTCCGAGGTTCGTCTCGGGTAAACCGAATCGTGCGTTTGAGGAAGCGATTCGTATGTCACAGGCCATGGCCAGCTCATTGCCGCCTCCCAGTGCGTAGCCGTTAACGGCAGCAATCGTTGGCTTTTCGAACTCCTCGATCTCGTCGTAGAGCCGCTGCATCTTGGCCATGAGCCCGTCCCGCGGGGTGTAATCCACGAGTTGTGAGATGTCTGCACCTGCAATGAAGGCCTTTTCTCCGGAACCCGTGAAAATCACAGCCTTCACATCGTCCCGGTCACGGACGTCCGTGAGGAAGGAGCGGATTTCGTCCAGCACCTGCGCGTTCAGCGCATTGTGGACCTGGGGCCGATCGATCGTTAGGACGGCGATGCCGTCACTAACCTCGGATTTGGTCAGCTCACCATGGATCGTTTGCGTTGGCATCATGTCTCCTAATGAATAGTTTGGTTCGTCCAAGCGCCCAGCTACCTGCGGCGCCCGTCAGGCGGGACACCAGAGACCTGGACGCTTTTCTTCCGCGGTCCCCGCCCGGCCCCAACCGGCTGCAACGGTAGCGGCAGGGCTGCTCATTTGCGTTCCAGGATTCATTCGCAGCACTGGGGGCGGCCTCTTGTGCCGTTGCCGGCAGTCACCACTCCAAGCACGGTTTGTCACAACCCTAAACTCCTGTTCACCGGGTGGTCAACCGTGAAGTCGGACATCCGTCTTCAGAGTCGATAAAGAGCCAAGCGTAAGTCGACAGGCAAAGTAAACCATTCGGTCGATTTTTCGGCGGTGCAGTCGAGTGGGATGTTAGAATTGAGGCGCACACCACTAGTTTCGTTGCCTTTGAGGAGCCCTTTATGGCTGAGAACCTGTTCGACCGAATCACCTGGGAAGTTGTGGAGGGAGTTGCCCGCATTACGTTGGCGCGGCCGAGTGCGGGGAACTCGTTGGATCAGCCGATGGGAATGGCCTTGAGGAAGGCCGCGGACCGTTTGAGTAAGGGAGCTGCCACTGGTGAAATCCGCGTTGGTGTCCTGGCCGCCGAAGGTAAGGTCTTCAGCGTTGGGGGAGACCTGCGCGAGTTTGCGGGGGCTGATGACAGGGGCGCTCAGGTACAGGCGACGGCTGACGAACTGCACGCGGGAATTGCAACTCTTCGGTCGCTGGAGATCCCGCTCGTATCCGTACTGCATGGGACAGCAGCGGGGGGCGGACTGGGCGTTGCTCTGGCTGCCGACATTGTCCTCGCAGCTGCAGAGGCAAAACTTGTAATGGCCTACACAGCGTCGGGCCTCACGCCTGACTGCGGCCTGACCTGGGTCATTCCTCAGCGTGTGAGTTGGGCGAGGGCCATGGATCTGGCCTTGATGAACCGGGTCTTGACGGGCGAAGAGGCCGCGCAATGGGGCCTCATCAGCCGGGCGGTGCCGGCTGTGGATCTTCAGAGCGAGGTCGACCGGATTGTTTCTGCACTCCGCGACGGATCGGGCACGGCATTCTCCGGTGCCAAACGGCTTATGGCCCAGTCCGCAACGAGGACCATGGCAGAAGAAATGGACGTGGAGGCGGCGACGATCCGCGAGGTTATTGCCGCTCCCGACGGGGTCGAGGGGGTCAATGCTTTTTTGGAGAAGCGGACACCTGTATATCGCTAAGTCACGCGGCCATATCTAAAGCATGATCCAGCGTTAGCAGTAGGCAAACTGAGGCCTCCCGCCGTCGGATGGGGTGAATTTCCCAAGCGATAGCGGGAGGCCATCATATTTTATTGTCGCTCTCGCGGTCATCCTTGGACCGGGCTTGACGGCGGTAAGGGCGTGGTGGGCGGCCAGTCAGGGGCAGGACCGGCTACTGTGAAGGCGGTCCGAGCGATTGCGGCAAAAAGGGGCAGCCTGGGTGCGATGCCCCGGGCTGCCCCTTCCGCGGCCTGCTGGCAGCATCCCAACTTCCTACTACTTCCGGGCTGGGCGGAGGCTGCCAAGCGCGCCTGCCGCGAGGGCCACTACAAGCCGAGGTCCCTTCCGATGACCTCTTTCATGATCTCGGTGGTGCCTCCGTAAATGCGGCTGATTCTCGCATCGACCCAAGCTGTGGACACTGCGTACTCTTCGAGATATCCCCATCCGCCATGGAGCTGGACTGCGACGTCGAGTGCCCTGCCTTGCAGCTCGGTGCACCACCACTTAGCTTTAGCGGCGTCTGCCGCAGTCAGGTCACCGGTGTCGTATGCCTGAACGCATGCGTCGACAAAGGACTGGGCGACATCAACCTCTGTAGCAAGCTCAGCGAGCTTGAACCTTGTGTTCTGAAAGGTCCCGATCGGAGAACCGAATGCTGTCCGTTCGCGAACATGGTCCAAGGTCCATTCCAACGCGGCCCGAGCCGCAGAAACGCCGTAGGAGCCCATCGAGAGCCGCTCAGCGGGAAGATTTATCATGAGGTGCTTGAACCCCTGGCCCTCCTGGCCGAGGAGGTTGGCTACTGGAACCTTAACGTCATGGAACAGCCATTCGGCGGTGTCCTGTGCCTTCAGACCCACCTTTTTCAGGTTCTTCCCAAATTCCAAACCGGGCATTCCGCGCTCGAGGACCAATAGGCTGATTCCCTTGTGCCGCTCCTGAGGATCGGTCTTGAGGGCAACAATCAACAGGTCAGCATTGATGCCGTTGCTGATCAGCGTCTTGTGGCCGTTGACGACATAGTGATCGCCATCCCGGATGGCTGTCGCCGTCATTGAAGCCAGGTCGGAACCAATCTCGGGCTCGGTCATACCGATTGCGGTGATGATCTCGCCCGAGGCAACTCCCGGCAGCCAGCGCTGGGCCTGCTCGGGAGTGGCCAGGTTCAGCAGATAGGGCGTGCAGATGTCCGTATGAAGGGTCAGCCCAAGTCCCACGCCGGCCAGGTTGGCCGCTGCCAGTTCCTCACCAAGGATTTGGTTGTAGCGGAAGTCCCGGAGCCCGCGGCCTCCGTACTCAACCGGGATCGCGGTATCGAGCAAGCCGGCAGCGCCGGCCTTAGCGAAAAGCTCCCTGGGGACTATCCCGGCTTCGGTCCATGCACGGTTATGGGGTACAACTTCAGAGGTGAGAAAGTCACGAACTTGGGTCCTGAACGTCTCATGCTCGGTGTCAAAGATGGTTCGCTTCATGTTGCTTCGGTTCACTTCCTTGTCGGACGCACCGCGACGTCCCCGCCGGGGGACCTCACAGCGCAAAATGCGTTTTTATTAGATTTCCAACCAACCGGTCCACCCACTCCACGAGTTGGACGCCCCGGGGAAACGAGATAGCGCCGCGCGGCTTCAATTAATCACTTGCGGGGCGGGCTCAGGCGGTTCGACCTGCGATGAGCTTGGCGGAGATTTCCCGCATGTCCACCTTCCGGATCTTTCCGGTGACAGTCATCGGGAACTCGTCAACGACGTGGACATACCGCGGCACTTTGAAGTGCGCGAGTTTGCCCTTGCAGTAGGCGCGCAAAGTTTCCGCCGTCATCGGCTCAGCTCCTTCACGGAGTTTGACCCAGGCCATAAGCTCTTCTCCCAATTTGGCGTCGGGGACGCCAACTACCTGGGCATCAACAACGTCCGGATGGGTGTAGAGAAATTCCTCGATCTCCCGGGGGTAGAGGTTTTCGCCGCCCCTGATGACCATGTCCTTGATCCGGCCTGTAATAGCGACGTAGCCTTCATCGTCCATAAGGCCGATATCCCCGGAGTGCATCCACCCATGCTCGTCGATGGCCTCAGCCGTGCGTTCAGGGTCGTTCCAGTAGCCGGCCATAACCGAATAGCCCCTGGTACAGAATTCACCTGCGAAGCCGCGGGGGAGAGTCCTGCCGGTTTCGGGGTCGATGATCTTCACCTCGAGGTGCGGCATGACACGACCTACGGTATTGACTCTCTTGTCGAGGCTGTCGTGGCGCCGGGACAGCATAGAGATAGGAGCGGTCTCAGTCATGCCGTAGCAGACAGAAATTTCCGTAATTCCCATTCGGTCGATGATCTTTTTCATCACCTCCACAGGACAGGGCGCCCCACCCATGGATCCTGTCCGGAGGCTGTTCAGGTCATAGCTTCCGAAGTCGGGGTGGGCCAGTTGGGCGATGAACATCGTCGGAACGCCCAGCAGGCTGGTGCACCTCTCGGCCTGTATCGCGTTCAGCGTTGCGGCCGGCTCGAACGAGCGGGCGGGAATGACCACGGCGGTGCCGTGGCTGGTGGCTGCAAGATTGCCGATGACCATACCAAAGCAGTGGTAGAAGGGCACGGGGATGCAAACCCTGTCCATTTCGGTATAGCCAAGAAGCTCGCCGATGAAAAAGCCGTCGTTCAGTACCGCATGGTGACTCAGTGTTGCACCCTTGGGGAAGCCGGTGGTCCCGGAGGTGTACTGAATATTGATGGGGTCGTCCATGGACAGGGCGGACTGGATATCGGCGACGGAGGAGGGGTCCGTTGAATGTGCCGCCCGGCCCCGCTCGAGCAGGTCATCCCACTCTGGGCTGTCCAGGTAGACGACCTTTTCCACGGTGGGGGTATTGGGCAGCGCTTCCGAGAGCATGGCCGCGTAGTCAGAGGTCTTGAAACGCGGTGCTGAGACCACCATCCTGATACCGGCGTGATTGAGAACGAACTCGAGCTCGTGCCGGCGGTAGGCCGGGTTGATGGGGACGAGGATAACCCCGACCCTCGCGGTTGCATACTGCAGCATGAACCATTCCGGGCTGCTGGGCGCCCAGATTCCCACGCGGTCCCCCGGGCATAGGCCCAGGTCCAGGAGCGCCGCTGCGAGTGCATTGACTTCTGCGTTGAGTTCCGTGTAGGTCCACCGCCCCCCGGAGGGAATGTCGACGAGCGCGTCCGCGTTAGGGAAGGCGGAGGCAATACGGTCCAGGTTTTCGCCGATAGTTTCACCCAGCAGCGGCACGTCGGAGGTGCCTGAGGCGTAGGACCGCACAGAGGCAGCCACGGCCTTGACGCTGGCCGTGGCACCGGGGTTGAGGGCAGCGACGACATCGGCGCTGGATCCGTTGGTCATGCTTTTTTCCTCTCTTGGGAAAAGCTAAACATCTGATGTGCTGTGATAACTGAGGGATTTACCGTTAATGCTGGCGTCTTAGCAGTTCGGGACGAAGCCGGATCCGATCAGTAGATGCGTCAGCAGGCTGGGTTCAAGGCTTTTTGCCCTAGTGCCTGTTTGGTTACCCTGCCATGGTGAGGCCGCCGGACACGCTAAGGACCTGACCCGTGACGAAGTCAGCCGAATCTGAGGCGAAGAACTGGACGGCGTCCGCGACCTCTTCCGGGGTTCCGAGCCGGCGGAATGGAATAGCCTTGACCAGTCCCAGGCGAATCTTTTCGGGCAGGGTTTCAAACAAGGGCGTCTCCGTGGGGCCGGGGCAGACGCAGTTTACGTTGATGCCGTATCGGGCCATTTCACGAGCAAGCGACTTGGTGAACGCGATCAAACCTCCCTTGGTCCCCGAGTACACGGTCTCACCCATGCTGCCTACGCGCCCGGCGTCACTGGCGATGTTGATGATCTTAACCTTCCGCTCCTCCGCAAGGATTGATTTGAGGAAGGCATGGGAGAGCTGTACCGGGCCGAGAAAGTTCACGGCCACCAGTGCCGACCACAGGTCTGCATCGTTGCTCATGAACGGCTCCACCCTGTCGAAACCGGCTGCATTTACAATGATGTCCGGAAGGCCCAGCTGGCCGCTGACGGCATCGTGGAGAGCAAGGATGCTCTCGCGGTCCCCGAGGTCCGCGTAGAACGCCGCTGACGCGTCGCCAATCATTTCAGCCGTCTCGGCAGCTCCCCCTTTGTTGCGGTCAACGGCAGCTACGGTGGCGCCGGCCTGCCCGAGATTGAGGGCGATAGCCCGGCCAATACCTGACGCGGCGCCAGTTACCAGTGCAATTTTGTTCTCGAAAGTCATGGTGGCTCCTTATGCGGCGAACTTGCTGAAATCGGGCTTGCGCTTTTCGGTGAATGCCTCGGCACCCTCATGGCCCTCGTCCGTCTGCGAGAACTGGTCCAACCCTGCGAACGCGACGTTTCCGATGCCAGCCAGGTGGTCGGTGTCGGCGTTGAAGGCGGCCTTCAGGAAGCGAATGGCCGTGGGGGAGAGCTGGGCGATCTCATCTACCCAGGCTTTGGCTTCCGTCATCAGCTCGGCTGCGGGGACTACCTTGTTGATGAGGCCCCATTCAAGCGCCTGGGCAGCGTCATATTGGCGGCAGAGGAACCAGATTTCGCGTGCCCGCTTTTCACCAATGGCTCGCGCCAGGAACCCCGTTCCGTAACCAGCATCGAACGACCCGACGCGCGGACCGGCCTGGCCAAACCGGGCAGTCTCGGACGCAATGGACAGATCACAAACGACGTGGAGCACGTGGCCGCCCCCGATCGCGATGCCATTTACAGCCGCGATCACAGGTTTTGGCATGTCACGGATTACTTTCTGGAGGTATTCGACCTCCCATAACCCTGACTTTGTTGGCCCGTAGTCGCCCGTCTCCGCCTTCTGCTTGACATCACCGCCGCTGCAGAACGCTTTTTCGCCCGCGCCGGTAAGAATTACGGCACGGACTTGCTTGTCGGCCCAAGCCGTTCGGAGCGCATGAATCAGCTCCTCGACGGTCTGCCCGCGGAATGCGTTGTAACGCTCCGGGCGGCTGATCGTGATGACCGCAGCGGGCCCCTCGACTTCATAGCAGATGTCCTCATAGACGTCACTCATTTTCGCCTCCTCATCGATTGGTTGGGAGGTTTGGACCTCCACGTGCTGCACACCACATTAGGCTCAATCACGAAAAAACTCAACCGTGTGGTCGAGAAACCTTCTAAAGGGTTGGTTAACCGATTTGACTATGGATAGAGTCCTCCCTGATCAATGGCGTTTTCTCTAGCAGGAGTCGGGCAATTTGTTCGACTAGCCGGTTTATTAAACGACCGTTGGGTCTTAGTGTGGTGTGGACCACATCGGATCTGCCCTCCAGGAAGGGCCTCTCGACGATCCGCCCCAGAAAGGACCCGGGAAAAATGTCCCAACCACACACCGACGTGTCGGCTAATCCACAACTGGAAAAAAGACGGCCAACTTCGTGGCCTTCATCATTTTCGGCGCCATGCTGTTCGACGGATACGACCTCGTCATCTACGGCGTTGCCTTGCCGCGCCTCCTCGCCGACCCCTCACAAATTGGCCCCCTCGACCCAGCCGTCGCAGGCCTGGTGGGCTCCTACGCTCTTATCGGTGTCCTCGTCGGCTCACTGTTTTGCGGTTCGATCGGTGACTTCTTCGGTCGTAGGAAGCTCATGATCGGCGGCATCGCCTGGTTCTCCATCGGGATGATTATCACCGCACACATGGAATCGGTATTTGCCTTCGGGCTGATGCGGTTCATCACGGGCGTGGGACTAGGCATCGCCATTGCCACCGCGGGCGCCACCATGGCTGAATTTGCCCCGGCCGGCGACAGTTCTACAACAGCCTCGTTTACTGTGGAGTCGCCGCAGGCGGTGTATTGGCCGCACTTGCAGGAATTCTGCTGCTGGACCAGATCCGATGGCGTGGCTTGTTTCTGATCGGCGCCATACCGCCACTGGTGCTCCTCGTACCACTCGCTCTGTGGAAGCTTCCGGAATCCCCCCGCTGGCTGCTGGCCCGGGGTAAAACATCGCGGGCTAAAGAGCTATCCATCAAAACCGGCGTGCCGCTCCTGGAGGAGCAGGTAATCAAGCAAGTTGGTGCTGCTCCCCAGAAGACCGGCTACTCAGCCGTGCTCTCCAAGCAGTTCGCCGCGGCGTCCATCCTCCTTGGACTGATGTCCTTCTGCGGGTTGCTCCTCACATAGGGGCTCAACACCTGGCTGGGTGTCATTATGCAGAGCTATGGTTACAAATTCAGCCCGCTTTACTTCATCCTCATCCTTAACCTTGGGGCGTTGATCGGCTGCCTAATCGGCTCACGGCTGGCAGACAAGCGCGGACCCCAACGCGTTATCGCTGCGACCTTCATCCTGGCCGGAATCACCCTGACGCTAATGACCTTCCAATTTCCGCTGCCCTTGCTGTTTCTGTTCATCGGCGTTGCCGGCGCAGGCACTATCGGTACCCAAATCCTCATCTACGGCTTTCAATCGAACTACTACACGACCAACGCTCGCGCCGCTGGTGTCGCCTTCTGCGCCAGCATGGGGCGGCTGGGCGGCATCTTTGGCCCCATTATTGGCGGGTGGCTGGCCGCAGCCGGGCTCGGCGGCCCGACTGCCTTTTACGTATTCTCCGGAGTTGCCCTGCTCGGTGCGATAGTAACGGTCGTCGTCCCCCGCCAGCGGAAGCTGGAGGAAGCAGAAATCAAAGTGGGAGAACTCTTCACACATGGCCAGCAGGCGGCCTCGTCCACAGCGCCTGCGACACTGGACTAATCGGAGAGTTTACGTCAATACGATGCCCCGCTCCCGAATGGAGCGGGGCATCGGCTCGTTCTGGCCAATGGTCTGTGGATGCCGATCACGTCCGCAGGGCAATCGACACCATTCAAATAGAGGCACGATTGACGTCCGAAGATCCCGGACTATTCGCCGGTGAAGGGACGTCCCTCGACGGGCGAGTCCATTACAGGTACCTAACATTGAAACCAGGGTAGGGGTAGGGGACGCTTCAGCCGACGTGGTTATGCCAGTGGCAAGGTTTGGCCCAGTTGAAAGGACCTGGAGCGTGGGTATCTCCAGGTGCAGGCTGTTTAGTGTGGCGCCGCTGCAAACGGCGCTTCGCATAATTGTGGAAGGCGGCCGCTTTGATCCGGCGTGACGGAGTTAATTCTGGCGCGGGGGGACGGCCGGACCTTTCGGAGGGAGACCGCTCGGACCTGCTGCAATTGCATCATATTAGCGAGATCAAAGGTCGCGGTGCAGCGGCTCTTCCCTGGGTAAGCGCCGTCCGGCAATGCTTCAAGGTGCTGAATGACGCCGACACGAGGCCAGGGGCCATCACCAAGGTCACGACCGGACGTTTGCCGCTATGGCTTTTGAGCTGGCCCCGCATTGTATCGGGGGCTCCACCTTTCCGATGCCGCACGTCGCCGGAACTGACCAAGGATGGTCGATAGCGGCACATCTACAAAGTGCTAATGACGCCCGGAACCCATGCCGTCACCAGATGGGGGATGACCTTGTGCGGGCCAACACGCGGGGGCAGACAGCGCCAGCGCGTCTCTTCGCGGATCACGTTGAACGGCCGGTCATTCGGTCCGCGGTCCAGATCCTTTCGGTCGGGGTGCCTTTTGTTGCTGCCGGAACACAAGAAACCGCGCAAGGACCCTTTACGATGCTGGCGAAAGCCCCACAGTCCCCGACCGCAGCCGTGCCAGAGGCACTCCCGCATGACAATCCTGCCCCTGGTCAGGCCATTTAGTCTGGCTCAGAGCCTGGGGTGAGGTTCGGTCTAACGCGCGCGGGGAGACTAATCCCCTGACAATTCCGACGGGCTGGGGGCCTCCAGGTCCGTATCAGCGGTTGGCGCCTTTGGCGTGGTGTCAGCTGAAGCTCAGGGGTGCTCGCCACAAGGGCAAGGTCCCATTCGATCCTCCGGGCTGTGTTGTATGAGGTGAACACCTGGGCAACCGACCGGGGATGGCGCAGTGCGTGCCGTGATTTCACGCGTGTTGGTCCTGAATTATTCCTGCCACCACTTGGGCAGAACGCTCGTGCGCGGGTGCTATCCCCACGTCTCAAAACCGCAGACCTGGTCTGTAAACTCCCGCTGGAGAACCGCCTCCGCAGCCATCCAAAATCCGGTCCCGTCGGGCATGACGGCGTCAACTCGTCCATGGCGGTACAGTCGCCCACGGAGCCAAACTTCCACGGACTCACCAATGCGAAGGAATTCACGGCACTGTGTGCAGGAGACGAAGGCGGCCCGCTTTACTAAGCCAACTGATCTATGAAATCTTTTCCTGAGTGGCGCTCGAAGGCGCTCACAAGGCGGCGGCCCACCATGGTTTCGTGAATCTCGCTTGTTCCGTCGAATATCTGTGTTGCCTTGGAGTCTCTGTGCAACCGTTCTACGCGCGAGTGGAGGGTTACTCCCGCCGCTCCAAATATCTGCATAGCCTCGTCGGTGTGCAGGCGGGCCAGGTCGGAGGCCGTCATCTTGGCGATGGAGATTAGGTCCTGGTCACCGCCTCGTCCTTCCATATAGGATCTGCAGGCCTTCAGTGTCAGCTCGCGGGCAGTGTGGTAAGCAGCCCGCATGCGTCCGAGTTTCATCTGGATGCTGGGCAGGTCTGCGATCTTGCCCCCAAACGCCTTCCGGGTGGATGCGCGGTACACGGCTTCCTCCAAAGCTCCGCGCAATAAGCCACAGGCGTAAGCGGCAGCTTCTATGCGGGCCATATTCAAACCGTCCATCATTCCGTCGAAGCCTTCTACCCTCAGCGCATTCTCAACCGGGACGGTTACGTTCTCAAAGAAAAGTTCGCCGTTTGGCATGCCGCGGAATCCTGAGAGTTCTGGCCCCCACACGCCACGTGCCCCTGGGCTTTCCATATCCACGACCAACGCAAGGGTCTTGGCGTCACGGGCGGCAGATCCTTCTTTGCAGAGGACTATTGCATAGGCGGCACAGGGAGCGAAGCCCACCCAGCATTTGCGTCCGTTCACGAGGTAGGTGTCTCCGCTGCGGACCGCAACGGTCGAGAGTGAACGAAGATCCGTGCCTGCGTGAGGTTCTGTCAATGCGAAGGAGCCGTACGTTTTTCCCTCTGTTGTACTCTTCAGCCAGCGGTCCTGGACATCTTGGGTCGCGTACCTTGCGAGGAGGTACCCAACAATCCTGAGCACACCGATCTGCATTGCCAGGGGTGCGCAAACCGCCGCAAGTCGTTCCGCCATGTCGTGAGCCAACGGCATGGACGAGAGGTCCGGTTTAAGAGAATCGTCAAAAAGCATGCCGGTCAGACCGAGGCTTGCCGCCTCGTCGAGCAAGTCTCTGTCGAATTCGCCGGTCCGGTCCATTGCCTCGCCGCGCTCCCGAACCTTTCGCTCAATGAAATCATCAACGAGCTCTAGAGTGGGGCGAGCAGAAAGCCCGATTTTGTTCATGTTGCAGGTTCCAATCATTTGTGGCGTGCAGCCGTTGGATGGGTTGCGGAGAGAATGCCGCATGAAGATACTCGAATCGAATGTGCCACTGCAGATCAGAATCATGGACGCCGAGGCATCTACCAGCACGAGAGCCTCATGGAAGAAACAGACTTCCCAGCTGTCACTGGTACAAAGCGGCTACACCGTTATCAGCAAAGTGTCCGAACGAAGCCGCTTACGTGGTGGAAGCTGCTGTCCAGGGATCCCACCCGGGTCAAATGGTGCAGGCCAGTCGGGTTGCCTGATGGATCGCAGCCACGGCGTCGAGTTCGGCGGCGGTGTGCGCCCCTCCAATCAAAACAGGACTTAGGCCGGCTTCAGTCAGTTCGTGGAAAAGTTTGCGGTTGCTGTCCTGCCCTGCGCAGATGATGACGGTATCAGCTTCAAGAACGTGGCTTGTGCCGTCGATGGAGTAGTGTAGCCCCGTTTCGTCAATGCTTTCGTAAACCACGCCCGGGACCTCGCGGACGCCGGCATGGAGCAGCCGGGACCGAAGAATCCATCCTGTGGATTTTCCAAGGGTTCGGCCCATACGTGAAGCCTTGCGTTGAAAGATCGTGATTTCGTGCCGGGGAGGTTCCTGTCGGTCACGCCGGCTTGTGCCCAAGAGCCCGCCCTCACTGGTGCCGTTGGTGTCGACGTTCCACTCGTCAAGGAAAGCGTCGGGGACAAGGGACTCCTTGGGATCGCCGAGAAGGAACTCGGCGACGTCGTATCCGATTCCTCCTGCCCCTATGATCGCCACCTTATGACCGGGGTTTGCTGCTCCGGTCAGGACGTCCACGTAGGAAATGACCTTGGGGTGGTCGATGCCCGGGATCTCAGGCAGGCGAGGGGTCACCCCTGTGGCGAGGGCGATCGCATCGAAATTATTTGGCGTCAGGTCGGTTACCTTAGCGGGTGCTCCCAGTCGGATGTCGACGTCTAGTTTGTTGAGCCGTACGTTGAAATAGCGCAGGGCTTCACCGAACTCGGTCTTGCCCGGTACATTTTTCGCCATGTTTATCTGGCCGCCGATAGCCGGCGCCTGGTCGAAAATGGTCACAATGTGGCCGCGTTCAGCTGCGTTGAGGGCGTAGGCAAGGCCGGCAGGGCCGGCACCGACGACGGCGATCCGCTTCCGTACCTCGGGCAAGGGCAAAAGGAAATCAATCTCGCGGCCTGCCCGGGGATTGACCATGCAGGTTGCGGGTCGGTCCGTGAAGATGGCGTCGAGACATGCCTGGTTGCAACCGATGCAGGTGCAGATCTCCTCGACCCGGTTCGTTCGAACCTTAAGTGCGAAATCCGGGTCGGCCAGCAGGGGTCGGGCCATCGAGATGAGGTCGGCCACACCGTCAGCAAGAAGTTCTTCAGCTTTGTCGGGGGTGTTGATCCGGTTGGAAGCGATAACAGGGACCGTGACCGCGTTTTTGATGTCCTTAATCGCAAAGGCCCAGGCAGCACGGGGCACGCTGGCCGCTATCGTCGGGACAGTGGATTCATGCCAGCCAATGCCGGTGTTGATGATATCCACGCCGGAGCGCTCAACGCGTCTGGCGAGCTCTGCAATCTCTTCCTTAGTGAGGCCGTCCTCAACCAGATCAATGGAGGAGATCCTGTAAATAACCAGGAAGTCCTTACCGACACGTTCACGGACGGCTCGAACAATTTCGATCGGGAGGCGCAGACGTCCGTCCAGGTCTCCTCCAAATTCATCGGACCGGTCATTGGTTCGCCGGGCCGTGAACTCGTTGATCAGGTACCCCTCGGACCCCATGATCTCGACGCCGTCATACCCAGCTTCACGCGCAAGGGCAGCGGTGTTGGCGAAATCATTGACGAGCTGCCACACCTCCTCAGTTTCAAGTGGGCGGGGTGTGAATTTGTTAATCCTGGCGCGTACGCCTGACGGCCCCACACATCCGGGGACTTTTGCATACCGGCCGGCATGCAGTATCTGCAGCACGATCGCCGCGCCCTCGGCGTGCACGGCCTCGCAGATTTCTCGATGCCCGTGGGCGTCAATGGATTCCGGGGTGTCAAGAACACCGCTGTCCGGATCCATCCGGCCATCGGGGTGCGGGGCATAGCCGCCGGTTAGAATGAGCCCAATCTCGCCCTTGGCGCGAGCCCGGTAGAACTCCACCAGGCGTTCCTTGGGCCGATCCAATGTTTCCAGCCGAGTGTGCATCGCCCCTTGTATCATTCGGTTACGCAGCGTCAGGAACCCGAGATCCAAAGGTGCCTGCAGGTTCTCGTAAGCATTCGAGTTTCCGATTCGTCCGGAAATAAGGTCCCGGACGCGGAATTTCTGGATCTTTCCGGTCGCGGTGCGGGGTAGTTCATCAACCACGACCAGGTACTCGGGCCAGAAATGCTTAGCCATTCCGCACACTTCGAGGAAGGTGGTTAGCTCCGGCAGGGTAGGAGGCTTGCTATGGTCGGCAGGGACAACCACGGCGGCTGCTCGTTCTCCGAGCCGCTCGTCGGGCACGCCAACCACAGCGACTTCCTTGATCTTTGCATGTCTGAGCAGCTCACCCTCGATTTCAACGACGGGAATGTTTTCGCCTCCGCGCACAACGATGTCCTTAACCCGGCCGCTAAGCCGAACGTAGCCCCGGTCGTCCATTCGTGCCAGGTCCCCCGTGTCAAACCAACCGTCTGATGTGAATGAGGCAGCGAACAGGTCCGGACGTTGGTGATAACCGACCAGCATCGACGCTCCTCGCACCACCAGTCTGCCGACGGTACCCCGGGGCAACTCCTGCTCAGCCCCGTCAATGATTTTCAGCTGGTTCCACTCCTGCGGGACCCCGTCTGAGGCCGCAGCCTGCTCGGGGTCATCCGAGGCCAAGGTCGAGGTGATGGCGCCGACTTCTGTCATACCCCAAACAGAAAAGAGCTTCGCCCCCAGGCTTTTGCGCACACGTTCGACGAGCGGCGGGGGTATGGGTGCCCCGGCGGAGCTAATGCGTCGCAGACTCGTCTGGACGCCCTCCGGGCCAACGGCGTTGCACAAATCCAAGAGAAACGGCGTGGCGGCCATCGTCCACGTTACTCCGTGGTCTCTGATCAGCCGAAGGGCGACCACCGGGTCCCAGGTGTCCTGAAGAACCGCGGTCATGCCGTAGCAGATTGGCATCGTGACCCCGAAGTAGAAACCTACCGTGTGGGCCATGGGGGAGAAGGCCAGGAGTACGTCATTGGAGCCGAGGCCTACAGCCTCGTATGAAGGACGCATTCCTGCGAAGACAGTGTTCCATGTATGGACGGCACCCTTGGGCTCACCGGTTGTCCCGGAAGTGAACTGGACCTGCGCCACCTGATCCGGATCGGGCCTCAGGGCTTCGAGATCGGCTGCTGGATGGGCTTGAGTGTGGCGGGGATCCTCAAAGTAGACGTTGAAGTCTGCTACGCCGTCGGGAAGTGCCGCCCCAGACGGAGGGCTAATGGCGAAGACGCACTCGAGGGAGGGCACGCTGGCCGCCACCTCCGAGGCCATCTTCGCGTAATCGAAGTCCCGGAAGACCGCCGGGGTGATCAATACGCGGGACTGGAGGCGTTCACAGATAAAGGCGACCTCACGGCGGCGGAGGATGGGTAATATCGCGTTGGTAACGGCGCCGATACGGCCGCAGGCCAAGTGCAGAGCAGTGAATTGCCACCAGTTCGGCAGCTGGAAGGACACAACCTCTCCGGGGCGGACGCCTAAGCTCAAGAGAGCGGCTGCGTACTGGTCGACGAGTCCCGCCAATTCCCCAAAGGTGAATGTTTCGACAGCCCCGTCAGAGTGATGAGAGATAATTGCGGTTTTCTCCGGCTGGTTCTGTGCATGCTCGAGGAAGTCATCGATGACAGTACGGTCCCGCCACCAGCCCCGGTCCCGGTAATCCGGGGCGAGAACTGGTTCCAAGGCTGCCGTAACCGTTCGGCCCAGACTTGGAACCGTCTGCGGGTCAGGAAATTCCAGCGGTTCACGTACCTCATTTGATGTCATAGCGGACTCCTCCTTGAATCGCGATGCGCGAATAGAACCAGAACATTCACGTGATTTGCTCAGGGATTTAGTCACCTGTTCTCACACGCCTGTCATTGCTTCAAAGGTAAGTGCCACACATCACAGTGTCAACCAGCCGGTCGATAAACCGCCTGTTGCGTCGGATAGCAACCTGATGAGGCGACTCCAGAAGGGAATCTGGGTGTAGAGTCTGTTGCTGCCCGGAGCGTAATCAGGGAGAACTGGTTTCCGCGTCCGGGCGACCCCTTAGTCTGTAACCCCGCCCGGAGCAAAGTCATATCCCGCATTGGAGCACCTGTGAGCAAGACCTGCATCGCAGTCCCCGCCGAACTCCTTTCCAAGGACGGGCGGTTTGGCTCAGGCCCGTCCAAAGTCCGGCCGGAACAGATTCATGCCTTGTCTCAGGCGTCCACAGCAATCATCGGCACCTCACATCGACAGGCCCCGGTCAAGAATCTGGTTGGTTCCGTGCGCGAAGGCGTGAGCCAGCTGTTCCGCGCTCCCGAGGGTTATGAGGTGGGCCTGGGCCTGGGCGGGGCGACAGCCTTCTGGGATGTCGCAACATTTGGCCTCGTAGAGAAAAAGGCCCAGCACCTATCCTTTGGTGAGTTCAGCCGGAAGTTTGCATCACCACCGACAGGGCACCATTCCTGGAAGCGTCCACCATCATTACCTCAACCGCCGGCACTCGTCCGGCAGCGCAGGCTGAGGTCGGCGCCGATGTCTATGCGTGGCCGCAGAACGAGACGTCCACGGGAGTCGTTGCACCCGTAAAGCGTGTGGCCGGAGCTGATGAGGGTGCGCTCGTGCTGATAGACGCCACCTCGGCTGCTGGCGGTTTGGACGTTGACGTTGCCGAGAGCGACGTCTACTACTTCGCCCCCCAAAAAACTTTGCTTCCGACGGTGGCCTGTGGCTGGGGCTCTTCTCTCCGACGGCGCTGGAGCGCGCCGAGCGCATCAAGGCCAGTGGACGCTGGATCCCGGACTTCCTGGATATGAGGGCAGCCATCGACAACTCGCGGTTGAACCAGACGTACAGCACCCCCTCGCTGTCTACTCTGGTGACCGTTGATGCTCAAGTACAGTGGCTCAACACCTGCGGCGGCCTGGATTTCGCCGCGGCGCGTACAGCCGAATCCGCCGGAAGGATCTACCGTTGGGCAGATGCCTCCGAGTTCGCCACTCCCTTCGTTACCAACCCCGACGAGCGGTCCAATGTTGTCGCCACCATCGACTTTGACGAGAGGGTAGACGCCGGCGCTTTGGCCAAGATTTTGCGCGCCAATGGCATCGTGGACACCGAGCCATACCCGCAAGTTGGGGCGCAACCAGTTGCGCATCGCCACGTTCGTGGCCATCGACCCAGACGACGTCTCGGCATTGCTGTCCAGCATCGATTACGTGGTGGGCGAGCTGCGTCTGTGACAACGATAGACGGCGTCGCCCGCCGTCCTGGAGTATCGCATAGGTTGAACGCTGGCTCAGCAGAAGTGAAACGAATGACCGGCCGGACGCCGGCCGAGAAGGGGGTCCGGGCTACGCCGCTGGTGCAGCCCGACCCCCTCTTTCTCTTATCGTCGCCGACGCTCCGCCCGCGTGCAAACGCAAGGCAAACGCCAACACCAGGGTACCGATGACGAGGAAAGCCGTGAGCGCAACCACCTTGATCAGGGCAAGTCTGAACTCCATTTCGCCGAAAACCTTGACGGCCAAGAGATTCAAACCGAGCACGGCTACAAGGGGGATCCCAGCGAGGACCCATTGCGGAACAGCGGAGAAAGCGGTCCAGTAATGGGCGTACAAGGCAACTGCCGTGACGTCTGCGGTCCCGGCCGTGCTCCATAAAAGAACTGCGGCCATCCGGCAATAATGCTGCATTTCTGGCCCACGCACTCGGTCGCGTATGACACATAGGAACCGGAGAATGGACGATCGTTGATCAGCTCTCCCAATGCTCTCAGGATGAAGTAGGCGAAAACTCCGCATGAAGCGTATGCAAGAACCGGCGACTGCGAATTGGCCGCCGGCTCTGAGGGACAGCCGCGCGCCGATCGCACCCCCAAGGGACATCATGCGGATCTGGCGTGGACGTAGTCCTTGCCGGTAGCCGCGCTGCCCCCGATCGTGGGGTGTTTCTTCTTATTTAGTGTCAAATCTGACCGGGTGCACTGAAATTCCTCGGGCGTTTGAACGGGAAAGCGAATACATCAATCTGCGGGGTGTTCTCGACCGGCGTTGTTTACATATTTACCCCGAGGCGTTGACGTACCTCGCACTCCAAATAGCGATGCGGGCCCAGTAAAGTCTCCTGTAGCAAATGAATAGCCCGCCTCGATCCTTTCCAGCGTCATTGCCTACTTGCCGATGTACGCACTCGGCAAACATGCACGGGCCGGCAATCTGCGTTTTTCGTGAGCCGCGCACGAGTGCAGGGATGCACATTCGCGCCGTTGCCTTTGATCGGAGAGCCTAAACCTTAATCGCGTTAGCCTTCTCACGGGAGCCCTATGGACTCTCGCTGCTGCGGACGCCCCTGGTAGACGGCGTTGGCGGCCCTGCTCCGGCGCGATGTTCGTATGAACTGTCATTCACCGCGCACTTGCCTGGATCGGCGCGTCCGTGGTTTAGCAGTTCGGAACTATTGGGTGCCCGAGAAAAATGAGTCGTGATCGGTATATCCGCTGCCGTTCAGCACTAGCGTGTACGCCCACGCTAGTGCTGGGACCAGGCCTCCGCCGCGGGACGAACTGCTCAAGACTTTCATGAAGTGCAGGTTGTCCCCGAGCTGGTGCCGAAGCTCTTCGAACTTTGCGGTGTCTGACGTCGAGGTCGGCATGGTTTCGTAGGCCGTTCTTGCCACATCGGTTACGGAAGGGCCGGGGAACAGTATCGTGACGTCGTAGGCTTAGAAGCAACCAAGACCTGCCGGCTTCGGATTCGTCGCCAATGGTAATCTTGCGGGGTACCTGTCTAGAGCTCCGGTATCACTTCAACGCAGACCGTTCTCGGAGGCAGGCGCCAAGGCGCCTAGTTCGTCAATGGCGCCGATCGATTTCCCGTGTTTCTCCGTAAGAGATCGTGCTATCTAGTCCCAGCGTGAAGTCACAGTCAGTGTGCCGGGTAACAAGTATTCCCCTGTCCTTGAATGTTGCTGCGCGTTCTACGAGAAGCGCCACGCTTTCTTGAATCTTTAGGTCCATTTCTTGACGGGTGGTTACACTTATCTTCACGCTGTTCCCGAGGGCAGTGGCAATCATTGTTTATCTTCAATTCTGGTGTAATGGATTGTGACAGCGGGTTTTGCCCCAATTAAAAGAACGTGCGTGGGCTTCGCGACACCACCGTCGCGACCGACCCTGTTGCTGGGGTCTGTAGGGGTCAATATTCCAGGTCTTCCGGCAGAACTGCTGCTCAGCAGTCGCTCTGGCGCGGCGGTTCGTTGAACCTTTTTGGGGTGTTGGAGGGGTAGGGCTTGAACGCAGCGAACTTTTTCCCAGAGGATGTTTGCCGCAACGCTGGAAACTCCGATGTACCGAAGTCGGATTTCAAGCTAGAACGGATGACCTGAAGCACACCAGTGATCCTTTCTAGGAGAAAGCTGAAGCTGTACGCGTACCCGGTGAGTTCGTTGGTTGCCCCAGGCGATGGCCTTGCTAACTTGCCGAGGCGTAGTTGGTCTAGCGGCCGTTTGTGGAAGTTATAGCCGCTGCGTCCTGAGCCTGACAGCTCCCGCGCAGCTAGAGTCGACAAGCCGGGGCCTGCACATTATCGCAGCCTGCAGGTCCCCGGTCAGTGAGATAGAACCCCGCCGTCGGTTATGAGGTGAAGCCAACGAGGAGTTGGCTGAATCGGTGGGCGTGCTGGAAAAGGAAGGCATGTCCTGCGTCGGCGAAAATTGCGGTGACTCCATTCGGAATACGGCGGGCCATGGCAATGGTCTGCTGGACATCTTCCATGACGTCCTGGGTGCCGTTGGCGACCATAAGAGGGACGGTGGTGATGCCAGGCAGAAGGTTCCATCCTGAGTCCTCGCCGCTGTTCCAGCGCTGGATCGCCGCATTTTGGTTGAGCCAGGATTCTTTTTTGACCTCCTTGGTGATTCCGTCAGCGCGGTTATAGCTACGCCCGAGGACCTCCGCGCCCGCGGCTCGCCCCCCGTCGGTATCGGGGAAGAAGAGGTAGAGGATGTCCTCGATCTCGGGTTCGGCCTTGCCGCGGATCGCGATGGAGCGCTCGCTCTCGGCGGGGCGGATACTCGGCTCGCCTGGACCGCTGCCGGCGATGGTGACGGTCTCGAAGCGGTCAGGACAGTCCGCGGCCAGCAGTTGTGCGATGAAGCCGCCCATTGACCAGCCGAGCAGGTGTACACGGCCCAAGCCCTTCGCGTTGAGGAAGTCGATCACGCCGAGGCCCATTTCGGCGATCGTGTCGGGGGCGGTGCCGTCGGTGTATCCGACGCCGACATTATCGAGGATGATGATGCGGAGTTTGGCTGCGAGCAGGTCCAGCAGCAAGGGGTCCCAGTCGTCCAGGGTTGCCCGGTAGCGGTTTAGGAGCAGCAGTGGGCTGCTCCCTTCGACACCGTATTCGCGGTAGCCGTAACGGGCAAGCGTGCCCTGGATGTAGGACGTCTCAATTGTCTCGGCGTGGTAAGTGCTCAAAGGGTGGGTCCTTCCGGGTTGGGGGTGGTGACGAAGGGAGGTTCGTTAAGGTCTCGCAGCCAGGAACGAAGTTCAGCGTTTACCTTGCCGGGAGCGTCCTGGTGTACCCAGTGGCCTGCGCCGGGGATGCTTACGAATCGGTAGGAGAGGGTGAACCAGTTCCATAGATTGTTGAGGTGCGCCGCGTCGAAATATGGGTCTTCCAGACCCCACAGAATCAGTGAGGGGACCTGATACACAAAGGAGGAAACATCTTCCGGATCTGGTGCCCCATAGGGAGGTCTTGGGTAGCCCATCTTGTAATAAGCGAGCATGCCGTGCATCGGTGATGCCTCGAGGTATTCGGTGACGTCCTGGCGCCGTTGGGGGTCGCGAATGAAGCGGGTGATGTACTCGATGTTCTTCTCGTCGCCTTCCTGGAACCGCTGGTAGGCGATGGTGTAATCAGATAGTTCTTGCTGGTGCACGTCGTGATTGACATGGTGTATGAAGGGTTGGAGTACTGGAGTATTCAGGAATGCCAGACCGGTGACTCTGTCGCTGTTGAACAGAGCGAAGGCTTGGAGGATGACACCTCCCCAGTCGTGACCAACCAGTACGGCCTTCTCGAGTCCGAGGTGGTCGAGAACCGCGCCAATGTCCGTCGCGAGTTCCGGGATCATGTATCGCCCAACATTTTCCGGAACGCTGCTGGGTGGGTAGCCGCGCAACGTGGGTGTTATGACGAGATGGTCGCGAGCCAGGTCAAGAATCTGATTCCACCAGCCGAACTCGTTGTCCGGGAAGCCGTGCTGAAGTACGAGTGCCGGGCCGGAACCGTAGGTGCGATAGTGGATGTTCACATCGCCGTTTCGGGCAAGGCCTTCGGTTTGCGGGAGATTAGCCAGCTGTTCTGGCGGCGCTAGGGTGGGTTTGGAGTTCATGTGGCGTCCTTGCAGTTTCTTTAGGGGTCGGCTCAGGAGTACAGCATTCCGCCGTCGGCGATGATGGTTTGCCCTGTGATGTAGTCGGACTGCGGAGAGGCAAGGAAGGATGCCAGGTCCGCGACGTCCTCAGGCTCTTGCGCCCGCCCGAGTGGAATGGTCTCTACGAGCTTGCCGAACAGGTCCCGTTCCGTCTCCCACAGCGGCGTGTTGACGATTCCGGGTGCCCAGGAGTTGGCGGTGATGCCGTGCGGCGCGAGTTCATTGGCGACGGCCTGGGTAAGGCCGCGGACAGCCCATTTGCTGGCGGAGTAAGCCGGCATGCCGGGCGACGGCCTAAAGGCTGCCTGTGAGGCCGTCGCCAGCAGCTTTCCGCCGTGGCCCTCAGCGATGTAGTGGCGGGCCGCTGCCTGCCATGTCAAGAAGACGCCCTTGGTGTTGATCGCGAACATTCGGTCCCAAGAATCCGGGGACACGTCGAGGAAACTTTCGATAGCGGCGATGCCAGCGTTGGCGACAGTTACATCTAGGCGACCGAGGTGTTCGGCCGCGCTTGTAACGACCGCACTAATCTCATCCATTTTGGTGACATCACCAAGAGAAACGAAGCCTCGACGCCCACGCGTTTGGATTTCTTTGACAACGGCGTTGGCGCTCTCTTCTGAGATGTCGTTCACGGCGACGTCGAAGCCGTCAGTAGCCAATCGAATTGCGATGGCCCGACCGATGCCGGATCCGCCGCCCGTGACGAGAGCAACTCGAGGGTGGGAGATGTCGTTCATTGTGACTCCTTTGTCGTTGTGCTGCACAGTGGGCCTTCAGGACCACACCGTAAGCCTATAATTGAGGATTGGAAAATACAACCCACTCGGGAATATGCATCCCAGCTATTGTCGCCTGCGCGTTTAGCTCGCGGGCAAGTCCGAACGATGGACTTCGCGATCACCGTGAAGATTTGAAGCATCAATGGGGCCGCCGCAGTCCTGGCAGATTAGTTCGGGCCGAAGGCGGGCGCCGCAGTCGTGATAAAAAGACACGATGTTTTCAGGATCTGTGCGGGCGTAGCGATCACCCCAGTCTCGGATCGACTGCATTACGGTGAAGAGTTGTTCGCCCGCTTCGGTCAGGTGATACTCAAATCGCTCTGGCTTCGCTTCGTATGGCTCGCGGCGTACTAGGCCCGTCTCCTGCAGGGACCTCAGTCGGGCAGCCAAAATATCGCGCGACCCGCCAGTATTGAAAACGATGTCATCGAAGCGATGCTGACCGAATGTGATCTCCCTGATTATTAGGAGCGACCATTTTTCGCCGATGATCTTCAGTGCGGCGTCAATGGAGCAGACGCGCGGGTCGGGAACTCGAGGCGTACGCATGCAACTAGCATAACTTCACAAGGGTTGTTTTTTCCAACCCTCTGATGATATCTGTTGACGCTATGACGAAGTTAATATCGGCGCCGACCATTGTGATTGCCCCAGACAAGTTTCGAGGCAGCCTGACCGCCGCACAGGCGGCGTCAGCGATGGCGGCGGGTGTGCTTCAGGTTCTGCCTGCCGCACGACTTGTGATACGCCCTGTCGCCGATGGCGGCGAAGGGACGCTCGATACCCTTCACGTGCGGGGTGCGAGCCTGATCGACATCCAGGCGGCCGATGCATTAGGGGTCCCAAAGGAAGCACAGATTGCGCGGTGGCAGGAGACTGCGTATATCGAACTCGCGACCATCTGCGGAATAGAACAGTTGTCACCAACAGCTACTACAGCGCAAGCGGCTACGAGCGTCGGCCTCGGGCAGGCAATACTAGCGGCGGGACAGCTTGGCGTATCGCGGATCGTGGTGACTCTTGGTGGATCCGCGAGTACGGACGGCGGCGCAGGATTGCTTGCTGGCCTCGGCTTTCATTTCCATGACGAGAGCGGTCGGCGGATCATAGCGGTGCCGGAAAAGCTGGATGAAGTCTGGTCAATCACTCCAGGATTAGAAAATGCTGAATGGTCGGGGACAGAACTGGTTGTCGCGTCTGATGTGGACAGTCCACTGCTCGGTAGCCAGGGCGCTGCGCTGGTTTTCGGGCCGCAGAAGGGCGCCGATCCCGCAACCGTTTCAATCTTGGAGTCACGCCTGACACGCTGGAGCCAGGCGCTGCACCGCAGTTTCGGCGTCGACCCCCAGGCCGTGCCAGGAGGGGGCGCAGCGGGCGGCATTGCCGCCGGTCTTCACGTCGCGCTTGGTGCGAAGATCGTTCCGGGCGCTGACTACATGCTGGAGCTTCTGGGACTGGGGGGTGACTTGAATAGCGCTCATTGGGTGCTCACCGGTGAAGGGTCGCTCGACGCTCAATCTCTCGCAGGAAAGGCCCCGGTGCGTGTGGCAGAACTCGCGCGCGAAGCAAAGGTTCCGTCGTGGGCAATCGCTGGCCGGCTCGACCTGGAGGGCAACGGCCCATTCGAGCGGGTCGCCTCACTGACCGAAGCCGCGAGGCCCGACGAGGACACGTTCGCGGACGCCGCCAAGATCCTCACCCGAGTGGCCGCGTCGATGACAATCCAGTGGGCTGATGACCGTTGGCCTCGGCCCACTGGAAGCGCATTCTCGCTAACTGCTCTCTAACTCATTTTGCCGTCTCCCTGTACAGGCGGTGCGGGGCAAGTCGCTTGCCGAAATGCCCTTTTCGGGGCGAGGGTGCAGCAACTGCGCCCATGTTCCTCCGAGTCCTGGATAAGTCCATTGAGCCCGGAGGTAGCCGAACGGGCTATTCCAGGGCACCCCGCCGCACTTCGGCGACAACGAATGGCAATGGGCTCCCGGGAATGATGATTTCCGCCCATCACAGCGTGGCTTTGCTGCCACCGTGCGTGCCGTTCTTGTCACACTTGGGTTACTCCTTCGGCGGGGCGAGGTGCGGGGGTGCAAAGGGGCGGCCGCCGGCAACTGACAGGTCGGAGAGGGCGACCGTATCGAGTGCGACGAAGACATCCTCGACGTCGATACCAATTCGTTCGGCGAGGTTGCCGGCAATCGCCCGGTAAAGGGCGTGCTTCGTCTCGATCGGGCGTTCCTTGCCGACGACGACTCGCACCATCACGAACTCGGCAGTGCGGGGGCCGCCAAGGAACGTGGGGTCGAATATTAGCTCGTATGGCTCTTTCTGGTGGATGACCTGGAAGCGGTCGTCAGTGGGGATACCGAACTCGCTGACCAGGGCGTCGTGAACGGCATCGGCGATATCGTGAAGGATCTGCGGGGTCCGGCCGCGAAGGAGGGTGATGTCGACGATGGGCATTGGAGGCTCTCCTTCATGCGAATTTCAGATTTTTGCGGTGTTTGACTGAGTTGCTCCGTCCCGATAATTCGAGCGGAACGCCGGCGGTTTCTTTGACGAGGAAAGCGGCAATGAGCGCCACAGCGCCGAGGCCCATGGCGTAGATGCTGTAGATCCAGCCCAGGCCGAGGGAGCCGAGCCAGGTGTTCAGGTATGGGGCGGTGCCGCCGGAACACCGCGACGGTAAGCTAGGAGGCCAGCCCCACACCGCAGGCACGAGCGGCAGTTGGTACTCGTTCAGACAGCAGTGCGCGGAACATCCTGGCGATAAGACACCACACGATCAGGCCGATCAGTTGGGAGATGAACAAGGTCCAGGGCTCTGAGCTGAGAATGCGACCGACGGGTACACCGCGAGGATGACTCCGATGCCGTAGACGGCGAGGAGTCGCTTGCGTCCGAAGGGGTCTGCCAGCAGCCCGCACACGGGAAGCAAAGCTGCGGCGATGAGCTGGGCGAGTAGGCTCGCGATGTATGCGCCCCGGGATTCATGCCTTGGTGGCGATGGCGGTCGCCGGCGGGAAGGTGACCAAGATGTAGAACCAGACCTGGGCGAACGCCGAGATTAGGACGGTGCGGATGGAGAACCGGAGTACGTCGCGACGGTTCAGCGTTGCCTTCTGTAAGGGGCTGACCGCTTGATCGGTGGCTAAGATGTCGCTCTCAACGGCCTGGCGGCGCAGGAACAGGGCGTAGATGCCCAGCACTGCTCCGAGAGCGAACCCTGTCCGCCATCCCCATGCCTCCATCGCCTCGGTGCTCAGCTGTGTGGTCAAGATTGCGGCCAGCGCCGTGGCGGCCATGACGCCGATCATCACACCAATGAAGACGGCGCTTGACCAGAAGCCGCGTCTGTTAGCAGGAGCGAGGTTCGGCGACGCAGGTGTAAGCGACGCCCCGTCTCGCCACCTTGGGCGAGCCCTTGCAGGAGCCGCCAGAGCAGCAGCCCCGACGCCCATACCTCGATCGTGCTGTAGGTAGGTGTGACGGCGATCGCGGCGCTCGTCCCGGCGAGCAGCAACATGGTCACCACCAGAGTAAACTTGTGTCTCGTCCTGTCTCCGAGCCACCCGATCAACAGCCCGCCTATGGGGCGAGCGACGAATCCCACGGCGACCACTGCGAACGTCGACAGCAGCGCCGAAATCGAGTCCGTTGTGTCGAAGCGATTCATCGCAAGGTAAAAGGAAAAAAGTTGTGTACAGGGTCCAGTCAAACCACTCCAAGGCGTTACCAATCGCCGCGGACCATAGTGAACGGCGGCGGTTCTGAAAAGCAGGCGGGACCGTGATAGATGATGAGGCCTGTGTCATTGGGCACCTCCAAAGGTCATGCCGGCGGGCGTGCCAGGTGTCTCCGGTACGTCGTCGGCGGCATCCACCGGGAGTGCGGTGACGGGTGCGGCCACGAGGGCCCCGGAGTCCACGAGCTCATCGATTGCCTTGGGCGCGTAACCGAGTTCGGCGAGAACTTCTTCGTTGTGCTCGCCCCGGTACGCGGCGATACGCTTATCGGCCGAAACAGCGTGCTCATCGAAGCGCCATGGACGCCCCGGGATCGGGAAGATCGTGCCGTCGCGGTCTGTTGCGGTCCGAGTCGCCGGCCACTCCAATGCCCAATCAGTCCGAGCGAACTCCTGAATGGTGCGGACCCGTCCCGTGGCGATCCTTGCCTCGTCCATCTGAGCGTCCAAGGAGCCCATGTCCTCGAACGTGTTGACCCAGTCCTGGACAATGCGGTGCAGTTCAGGCAAATTTTGCTCGCGCAGTGCCGGGGTGAGAAACCTCGGGTCCTGGGCGAGATCGGGGCGCCGCATGGCGGCCACGTAGAACGGGAAGGTCAGGCTCCCGATTAGACTCATAGGGCTGGCGAACGTCTCCCCGTCGGGCCCCGTGAAAAACGGCCCATCAGTGGCACCGAGTACGGCCCGCTCCGCGCCGAGGTCGACACCCGAAAGATCGGCGTGCACACGCTCGTTGATGGAGAGCATGACTGCAGCCATCGCCACGTCAATGTAGCGACCGCGGCCGGTTCGTGCGCGGTCAGTAAGGGCAGCGAGGATCGCGATCGTGGCGTGCAGTCCGGCGTAAACGTCGGCATGCGAAAACGCGTCGCTGCGCGGTCGGCCGGTACGGTCGAAGTGCGCCAGCGTGGTCGCTGTGGTCCCTGTCTCGGCCTGCACCGTTGGAGCGTAGGCGGACCGGCCGCGCCACGCGCCTTGCTGGCCGTAGCCACTAATGGACGCGTAGACGATTGCGGGGTTGGTCCGGGCAACAGTGTCGTAATCCAGATCGAATCCGGCCAGGGCGCCGGGCCGGAAGTTTTCGACAATGATGTCGGCACTCTCGCACAAGCGGGCCGCGACTTCCCGGGCGCCGGGGATGTTCAGGTCGATGCTGACGTTTCGTTTCCCCGCGTTTTGCTGGGCATAGTAGCCAGACATTTCACCGTTGCCAGGGAATGCTCGCCGGGAGAGGTCACCGCTGGGCGGTTCGATTTTGATGACCTCAGCGCCGAGGTCGAGAAGGTTCTTGGCGCAGTGCGGGCCGGCGAGGACTCGGGAGAAGTCAACGACGCGGAATCCTTCCAGCGGAAGTGCCTGGGTCATGGCGGTCACCGACCCTCGAAGGCAGCCTGGCCGATGCCGTTCTCCCGGTAGGAATTGACCCCGGTCACAAAGTCCTCAGAGCGGAAGATTGCTCGCTGCAGTTCGCTCATGGCCGCGTCGGTGGCGGCGATTCCATGGCTGACAGCGAGTGAGGCGAGCCGTTTGGTCGCCGTGTTCGCCACAGAGGGGCCGTGGGCGAGTTCCTGGGCGAGCACCATCACGGCCGTGTCGAGGTCCTCATCGGCGACGACGCGATTGATAATGTTCCACCGCTCGAGGGTGGCTGCATCGTAGCGGCGTCCGAGCAATGCGATCTCCTTCGCCCGCGCGGCACCGGCGCGGTGAGCAACACGTTGCACGCCGCCCATCAGTGGCTGGAGGCCAACTGTGACTTCGACTGAGCCGAATTTCGTCGATGCGGCGGCGACGATAAGATCACAGGCCAGCGCGAGCTCGAAGCCGCCGCCGACACAGGTGCCGTGCACTGCGGCGACGATTGGTGCCGGGTGCTCGTCAAAAGCGTTGAGCAGGTCCACGAGGTCCCAGTCCAGGACATCACTGTTGCGGGTATCGGCGAGCATCGCGTCCAGGTCGGCGCCGGCAGAAAAGTGCCGCAGCCCGCTGCGTAACACGACGGCACGGGCCTGTTGATCCAGTGCCCACTGCAGCGCATCAATCATAGCGTGCACCAACGCCTTGTCGATGAGGTTGTAAGGGCGGTGCGTCAGCGTGAGGACGGCGACCGCGCCGTCCATGGCTTTCTCGATGCTCGGGGTCTGTGCGGGTGTGCTTCCCATAGGGAGTCCTTCGGATGTGGTCCGCTGTCAGCGGGAGGGCAGGTGGAGGAGGGCTTCGGTCTCGGCGACTGATGCCAGTGGATGGTTGTAGGCAGCTGCCATCTGCGCTGCTCGCTCGACGAGGGGGGTGTTGCCCTTGCTAAGCTCGCCTTTGCGCAGGTACAGGGTGTCTTCGAGTCCGGCACGCACGTTGCCGCCCAGCGCGATGGCGATACCGGTGAGCTCGTGGTTGGCCCGCCCGACGGCTATGACCTGCCACACCGCGCCTTCCGGCAGGCGCCGGACCATGGTCAGGAGGTTATCGGCGTTGGCCGCCATGCCGCCCTGGACGCCGAGGACGATGGAGAACTGCATCGGCTCGTCGTCGAGCAGCCCCTTGTCCCGTAGCCGCAGACACGCATCGAGATGTCCGGTGTCGTAAATTTCGAGCTCCGGCTTCACGCCTAGCTCGTGCATGCGGGCAGCGAGTCGGGCCACGTCCGTGGGCGGGTTGCGGAATTCGTCCGCTCCGAAGCTCATCGAGCAGGGGTTCAGGGTTGCCATCCGGGGGCGCAGTTCGACGAGAGCCTCGCGCTGTTCGAATGGTACCGACAGACCCACCCCAGTGGAGATCTGGATCAGGATCGGGCACCGCTCCGCGATCAGGTCCACAGTGCGCCTGGCGATGTCGAGGTTTGCGGTCGGGGCGTCGGCGGCATCCCGGAAGTGCAGGTGGGCGACGGCGGCGCCGACCTGGTAGGCTGCGTGCACCTCCTCGGCGATCTCGTGCGGCTGCGTGGGGAGGTTCGGGTTGTCCCGTTTTGTGGCGATCGGCCCGGTGGGCGCGACAGTAAGTACGACGGTCATATCATGCTGCTTTCTCTGTATGACGGGGCGGCGCGGGCACGCCGAGATATGACGGCCCGCGTCCGCGGCTCAGACTTCCGGCGAGGGGCCCCAGGGACCGGAGCCTACCTTGGCGACATTAACTAGCTTGTGGTTGACAAACTCGCCGAAGCCAGCTTTGCCCAGCTCCCGGCCGAAGCCGGATGCCTTGGTCCCACCGAAGGGCATCTCTGCGCTGGTCCAAGCCGGCTGGTTGATGAACACCATGCCGCTGTCGAGCTCTGTGGCAATGCGCTGGCCTCGTGCACTATCGCCCGTAAACACGGACGCTCCGAGTCCCCACGGGGTGTCATTGGCCAGGGCGATCGCTTCCTCCTCGGTATCGACGACGTATGCGGCCAGGACAGGGCCGAAAAACTCCTCCGAGTAGGCGGGGTTGTCGTTAGTGATCTCGGTGAGGATCGTCGGCTCCAGGTAGAACCCGGGCCGATCGACCCGCTTGCCGCCGGCGCGGATCTGCGCGCCGTTCGCGGCAGCGGTCTTGATCTGCTCCAGCAGGATTCCCAGTGCACGCTCGGAAGCCAATGGGCCCAAGTTTATTAACGCCCCGACCGGCACAGCTGGGTCGGCCGGCGTGAGCGCGCCGAACGCTTCTGCGATCGCGGTGATGACCTGTTCGCCGCGATCCTTGCCTACCACGATGAGGCGCTTGGAGCCCACGCAGCATTGCCCGTTGTTGAACATCCGCCCGAATACCGCGCCGAATACTGCGTTGGAAATGTCAGCGTCCTCGAGGACGATCAGCGGATCACTGCCACCGAGCTCGGCAACCACTTTCTTCAGGTGCCGGCCTGCAGCGGCAGCGACAGCCGCTCCGGCTCGTGGACTGCCCGTAATGGTGACCCCGGCGACCCTCGGGTCGGCGATGATCTGCGCCGATTGTTCGTGCGTGACGAACAGATTCGTGAACACGCCCGCTGGCACCCCGGCCTGCTCCAAGGCCCTGGCGAACGCCATCGCACACTGCGGGACGTTTTCCGCGTGCTTAAGCAGAACCACGTTACCCACCGCGAGCTGTGGCCCGACAACGCGGGCCACCTGGTAGTACGGGAAGTTCCACGGCTCGATGGCCAAGATCGGCCCGATAGGGTGTGGCTGCACATACGCGCCGGGGGAGTCGACAATCGGCGCAGGTTCGAGGAATGCGTCTACATGGTCCGCGTAGTAGTCCAGGATTGACGCCGCCAGTTGGACCTCCGCCTCGGCCTCCCAATGTAACTTCCCCATCTCGAGGGTGATGTAGCCGGCATACTCATCCAGCTGGTCCCGGAGATAAGCGGCGGCATTCTTGAGGATCGCAGCTCGTTCTGCGGCCGGTCGAGCGCGCCAATCCTTGAAGGCATAGTCCGCGGTCGACAGGAGCGACTCTACCTCCGCGTCGGAGATGGTCTCAAAGGAGGCGAGCTGCTCACCTGTGGCCGGGTTGATTGTCGTGAAGGTCATGGTCACAAGCTCTCGCGGGTGCCAGGCGCCATCATCACGTTGATGGGCAGCTGCTCGGCCTGGGTGTAAGCAGAGGCCTTGTTCTCCTCGATCCACCTGGCCTCACCGACCGACTCGAACGGCGGCGGAATAAAGCCTTGCAGCGACCAGAGATCGGCCGGCGGCTCGTCAATCGTGAACTCCCAGTCAAAGTTGCGGTCTTGCACCCACGGCTTGATGACAGAGTCGATGTGGTGGACCCAAAACTCGCGCAGCACCCTGCCAGGGAGGGTGCGCGCCATCTGGTCGATGTTGAGTCGCACGAAGTTCTCACGCTGCTTGGCGCCAACGAACATGTCTCCCGTCTTTACTTCGTCGAATATGACAACAACGTAGAAAGCGGGAATGTGGACGAGGTCCGTATAGATAGCGGTGATGGCCTCGGAGAACGCCTGTTTGTCTGACGCGGAGTACGCGTTCTCAGGGTGGTGAATCTGCCACAGCGGCATTGCTGGGCTCCTCTCGCTCGAAGAATCGGGTCCGCAACGCTGCGAAGCCCCGAACGGTCCTCCCCGTCAGGAGATGCCCGCACTGCGAGTAGAGCACAGAGCGAATCTCAATACAAGAGTGAGTATTAAAAAAAGACCCGCTAGTCTAGGTGTCAGCGGTCAGGGGACTCGGCGGGGCTGTGGCCGGCCTCCCTCGCCTCCGGGGGTGAGTGCAAGTCGGTCACGGAAATCGTGCCCCTCCCCGACGACGTCTGGGTATCCGGCGCCCACATAGAACTGCAGATCATCGTCCACGAGCCTCTGCCGGCAGTGTCCGCACACCACATCCACCTCGGCGTCGTGCCCGCAAGGCCGATGATAGAGCCCGACCGGGGCGCCGTTACCCGTGGAAAGCCAACGGTCGCCCCATGCCAGGATCGCCGCGAGTGCAGGAAATAGGTCGTGTCCCATCTCAGTCAGGAGATACTCATAGCGGGGCGGGTTGTCCTGGTAAAACTCCTTGGTCAGCACTCCTGCGTTCACGAGGTTTCCCAGCCGATCGGAGAGCGTGTTTCGGGCGATGCCGAGGGACTGCTGGAAATCGTCGAACTTTGTGACGCCGTGGAAGCTGTCCCGCAGAATCACCAAGGTCCAAGCATCCCCAAGCACGTCTGCGGAGCGTGCCACCGAACACGGCCAGCCAGATAAATTCCGCGTCATAAGTCAAGGATAGCAACTCAGTAGTTTATCGGCATCCAGAACCTTTGACGAGTAATTATCGGAACAGTCTTTACCTTGGATTTATCCGAGGGGCACCAATGCCTTCGGCGAGGAAGTTGAGATGAACCTCGGAGAAACAGTCATCCTCGTCAGCGTAACCGCTTGCAAATATCTGAGAGCAAGCGAGCATAGGGGAGGGTCTGCGGCGTGGGAGACGCTGCGGAGCCCCTGTAATCTGTCTCAGTGGAATCCAGGCACGTTTGGTCGATCGCTCTCTCAGCGCTAGCCGTGCTCGTGAGCTCGTAGGCCGTCGTCAGACTGGAGTTGAATCAGCCCCGGGCAGTCTGGCGCCTAAGGATCGACTGGCATACCGAACAACGAGACCTTGGGATGCTTCTCATGGTCCGGTTCGATGCCATGCTCATCAACATAGGCTCTTATACAGCAACGGACCTAGAGGTGTGGCCCCGCGGGGTATCCATAGGCGGTGAAATAGCAGCAGGGGGCGCTACCGTGCCAGCCGGCGCCCATGTCCCATTGAAGATCCACTTCCCCCTGGCCTATGTCGGCGGCACAGGTAGGGGGTCATACGGGCCCAAGTGGGAATCCAAAGACTCGAGCCTTCTTGTCATGTATCGAGATACTCCGCGGGGGCGGAGGTTGCGGAGGAAGGTCCTGAGGATTGGGGACGTCATGAACCGGCCTCCGAGACTGTAAAACACCCCAGTCAGCCTCCTCGCTAGGAGAGTGGCTCTGGCTCGGGGCGGGCAACCTAGTGCGGCAGTGGGCCCCCGCAGGAACCGCCGTCGCGCCCGCCCTTATGCTAGCGGCCGAGCAAGTCGTTGGATACAGCAGAAGACCCCGAGGCCTTGGGGCGGCTCGGGGACTTCCTAGCTTGTCCAGTTCACCCGGGAGGGTGCGGCAGTCGCCTTGGAAATGTGACTGGTGGTATGCCCTTCGGCACCTTGCATTTTCGCGGGTGCGGGCTGCGCAAATGCCAATTCAGAGCTCTAATCTTCAGGGGGCAATTGCATCTAGGGGGAACATCATGCAGTACAAGCCAGCGGCGGACTCTTTGTCGGTGGTGTAACCACTTGTGTTAGCGGCTATGAAAAACTGCCCGTAGGCGGCCACGAACTTCCGAATTGTTCGGGACGGGAGTTTAAGGTGGACCCACAACCTCTGGGGAGGGAAGCCTAGGACTTCGGACCAGATCTAAAAACAAACCTGACAGTGGCGAATTAGGAGTATCGGCGACCTTGGCGCTGGTTAACAAACCATCGTCATAAGTGCGCCAGGAAGCGGTTGGTTGGGGCGCCCCGCCCGCTCTCGGACGGCTAGGACTAGACATTTCCAGAGCTCTCCCGCGGTCAGACGGCCCGTCCAGTGGGCTTCATAAAGGCGAATTCCCCGACGCTGCTGCCCGGGGGAATTCATAATCACTAGCTAGGAGGATTCGTAACCATCCTGGCCCAGCTCCAACCGAATCCATGACGAATGCCGTCGACCCGACGACCGCGAACAAGACGCCCTCAGTGGCCGGCGCTACTGCCGCCGAGGTACGGACCTGGGGCAGCGCAACGAATTTCCCATTGACCCGCATCGCCTCGCCATGTAGCTTCAAGCTCAGTGGGTAGTCAATTCCAATCCACATCGTCACTGACTCAACGAGGAGCGCTGAAATGACAACATCCACTGGGGTGACCGTCCGGCCGTCATTCTTGGATCGACAGGGCGTCGCCCGACCAATCGCGTGGGGATACCTAGCGATCGCCCTATTCATGACCGGAGATGGCATGGAGGCGGGTTTTCTCGCACCATTCATGACCGGCTTGGGGATCAACACGGGCTTTATAGCGCTATTATTTGCCTTCTACGGATTGACCGCTGCGGTCGCCTCCTGGTTCAGCGGTGGGCTGTCGGAAGCGTGGGGCCCCAAAGCCGTGATGATGCTGGGCTTCTGCCTGTGGCTCGCGCTGCACGTGGTCTTCCTCGTTGCGCTGTCATCGAACTTGTGGACGCTCGCCTTCGTCGCCTACGGATTGCGGGGGTTCGCGTATCCCCTGTTCGCCTACGGATTCTTCACCTGGATCGTGCTGGTCACTCCATCGACTTCGATGACGCGGGCGGCAGGGTGGTACTGGTTCTTCTATCTATTCGGGTTCGGCGTCGCCGGCGGCTATGTCGGTGCGTGGGTGATTCCGGCGGTCGGCCAACTTGGCAGCCTGTGGCTAGAGGCCGGCTTCATTCTCGCCGGCGGCCTGCTGGTGCTGATCCTCGTGCGGGCACTCCAGCCTGCACAGCGACCAACGGTCTCCTCCAGCGTCCGCAGTGTCCTTGCTGGGGCGACGATTCTGAAGACTCATCCCAAGGTCGGCATCGGCGGCGTGATCCGCCTGATCAACGCATTTTCCATTTTTGTCTTCATCGCCCTGCTGGGAATTTACATGACGCAGACGATTGGTCTGCCGATCGAGCAGTGGCAGGCGATTTGGGGTACGGCATTCTTGGCGAACGTACTCGGCAATGTTCTCATGGGATACATTGCGAGCTCTATCGGTGAGCTTCGCGTGGTGCGCTGGCTGGGAGCAGTTGGCTGCATCCTAACCTGTCTGGCGTTGTTCTACGTTCCGCTGGCTATCGGTGCCAACTTCTGGGCGATTCTCACAATGGCGGTACTGTGGGGTCTGAGCGTGACCGGGTTCGTGCCCGTCAGTGCAATCGTTCCCCGGCTGGCGCCGGAACGAATGGCCGCGGCAGTATCGGTGCTGAGTCTCGCTGCGGCGCTGAGCCAGATGGTCGCCAGCCTGATCGCCGCGCTGGCCGAGCCCTTCGGCCTGGAAACCGTGATTTGGGTACTGGTCGCCACTTACGCACTCGCCTTCGCTCTCACCTATGTTCTGCGCGGTATTCAGTCAACTCCGCCAGGTGCAACGCAAGTGTCAAGTACGGTCGCTATCCGGTAGGTCCCGGTTGAGATGTTCTGTCGGGGGCCGAGGTTCAGTCTACCTCGGCCCACTGCGACTCAGACCTACCTATACATCAGCGCTCATTGCCTTTTCGGAACTGCCGAATTCATGGGTCTTTGAACCTCTGCAGGCTTGCAATGAAGTACGTCTGGAAATTCGCCACCGCTTGCGTCAGTTGCAAATCACCCTCTCGCTGGCGTTCTTGGGGATCGAGGTCACGGCTACTCCGCTAAAGAACCCGATTTCACACTCCCGCCGCGTGAAATCCGAATCAGGCGTAGGAGTTTGTTAGGGCAAATGATTTCCGAGCATCGAGTCATCTAAGGTCCTCGTTGGGTGAGCCTCGGTTCTTCGACGTCCTGTGCCTCGTCATCGGAGTCGGAATGACCTTGGCCGGTGCTCTGTGTGTTGCAAAATGAGGCACTAAGCAGGACGGTCTATATCGCCGCCTTTCGTTTCTGGAACTGGTCTTAGCGGGGCTGGCGCTGATCGTTTTCACACATCCTCCATCCCAGCCAAAAACTCTTAGTCCTGGCTACTTTGGGTATTTCAGGAATAACTCCGAGGTCCATGTCAAGCGGCTTCGGGCGACCGCCGTGCTTTTCGGAGTGTTGTTCATATTTTTCGGCATTCTTAGATATTTCCTGGTCTGAACCTCCAGCAAGGAGAACTGCCGTCTGTGCGTTGAGGGGTCCGTCACCGGGACGCCACTGTCTGCTGAAGTGATGGCGGCGGCAAGGCGACTAGGGTCTGTCCATGAGTAGAGAGGAAATTGACAGTGTACGTCTGTTGTTTCTGCGCGACTAATGCCAGCCCGAAGGGGGCCGAGCAGATACGCCTTCTCCTTGCAGCTAGTCAATAATCAAAGCTGCCAACCGGGGGGCGTCTACACTTTTCGGCCCTCATCGACACTGTCTTGGAGTCATGTGCTGGATGCGCTTGCCTTCTAAACGGAACCGTGGGCGGTTAAGTCAGCCGTGGGTGGCTGTTGATCCACGAGTGGCTCTTCGGGCTCGAATGAAAGATAGAATCGACGCACCCGACAGTGCCAGAAGAGTTCCGCTGGACACTCCGAGTGCACACATCGCGATCACTCCGGACAGCAGCGTATGGATTGCAGCTTCCCACCGAATGCTGTATCCCGCAAGGGCTCCGGCCGGAAATGAGAACGCCCACCAGACAATGCTGTATGGTGCATTCCTGTAAGTTGGCACGAAGAACACCTGTGTCAAGACCAGCAGGAAAATCACGCCGACCAGAGCGAACTGGACGCCATCAACTTGACCACCGGAGTACGCAAACCAGGCAAGTCCGCCGGTTACAGGCGGAGTAACGATAACCGACAGGGTGGGGGCCATATAGCTCGGCAATGGCTCAGCGACAATGAGCCGTCCAATTATAATTGTGCCGATCACGAGCCAGAAGAAGGCGCCCGCTCCTATGGCGGTCAACGCAACCTCGTGGAAGCCGACAACGGACAACACGGTGCTGGCAATAAAGGGGCCCGCTATCACTGGAAGCGAATAGCCCGGGTGCAGGTGGTCCAGCCGAAGCGTACCACCGAACCAGATTGCAATCAGGTGTCCGGAGATCAGGCAAAGCAGGCTGACCCAGAACATGCACAGCACCTGAGACACCGTTTGGGGAAGGTGGGAGCTGTAGTGCCCGGTCAGCAGCAGCCCGACGATAGGCACATACGCAGGAAACGGTCCCGTTGCGGGATTACGCAGGTCGGAGCGAAGCTCATGCCACCGGGATCGAGATATGGGGATGCGGGCGATGGTGATGGCCAGCCATCCTAGTAAACTCCCCAGGAAGAGCGCTTCGCCGATGAGAGGTGTGATGTCGAATTGGCGCGCGGCCGCTGTCCAAGCAGCCCCAGACCCGGCAAGACCGAGCGGGACTGACATTAACGAATAGGTCAGGCGCCGATGCCTTGCACCAGCTTCGGTAGGGTTATCTACGGGAATAGGGCTGGCAGTAATGGAAGATCGGGTCATACTTGCCACGCCCCTCGCGCAAGGCCCGGTATGGAGTGTCGAGACGTGCGGCTGAAGCCACTTTGGTCCTGAGGCCCACGTTTGTTGCACGATATCCCACCATACGGTTCGACCCGAAAATTGGTGTAAACAGTCACGACGGACTTGTTTTTGGCGGCGTATCGCTCGGCGGTTAGTAGCCTGCAGATGTAGCCAACCTGCAATTGAAGGATCTGTATAGCGAAGTCGTCGATTTTGAGTAGTTGCGCATCAGTTGTCCTTCCAGGGGCAGTGTGACGTCCCTGAGGTGTTAGCTGCCTCGCGACTGACAGAACACCGCACAGCATTGCACCCCCTGAGACGAGTAGCATGGGTGCTTTTTGGACGCCGAGCGAGCCCCAGGATCTCACCTCCGACAACGCGAACGACTCACTCAACTCCTTGCCGAGCAATGGGCGGCTTCTACGCGCCCTGGCCTCATCGCTATAGGTTGTGCGATATGGCGCGCCCTTACTAACCACGCAAACCACCCCACAATCGTTCACACAAGGGCTCAGCGAGATTGCCCACCCTTTTCGCTTGACCGATGGGTTCCGTGTGCCACCAGACATCCTCACGACTCCGAAAGCCAGTCATTTCCTAGCCATCCCTTACTTAGGCAAATATCACAGCCGGCACCATGGGGCGCCATCTTCGCTGAGCCTTTCCGCTTGTCCAATACGCGTAGAGATATACATTTTTCTGACGCTGAAAATGGTGGTGACATTTCTTGACGAATACCTACAATTTGGTTTGATAAACATGCCTGCCTGCCGACTAGTGAGGGGTTAATTTGAAAGCCGGACCGATAATCCTTCGGAAGTTGACATGTCGACATGTAGGCGTAGGAGGGGGTGTAGTCCATTAGACCGTGGTGGGCTTTGGTCTCAGTATCTAGGGCCGTATAAAGGCGAGGGAGACGTTCTGTCCGCCGAACCCAAACGAGTTCGATACGACTGCGTGCTGTGGCGCTGTTCGCCGTTCAGTGACGATATCGAGGTCGATCTCGGCGGCGATACCGGTTCCCGTCAGGTTTCGGGTAGGTGGAATTACCCCGTCGCGGAGACTGAGGATAGAGAAGATGGCCTCGATCGCACCGGCTGCTCCAAACATGTGCCCCGTTGATGCCTTCGGCGCGGTCACCGCCGTCGGACCAAATACTTCGCGGATTGCACGTGCCTCGGCGACGTCGCCAAGAGGTGTGCCGGTCGCATGGGCATTGATATGATCTACCCGCCCGGGTGCGATGTTCGCTTGACGCAACGCCATTCTCATTGCACGGATCTGGCCTCCTCCGTCCGGCCGGGGAGCGGTCACGTGATGTGCATCAGAAGCGATGCCCGCCCCGGCGAGGACGGCGAGGATCTTCGCGCCCCTGGCTTCGGCATGCTGAACGCTCTCCAGCACTACGATAGCTGCGCCTTCTCCGAGCACGAAGCCAGTGCGGTCGTTGGCGAAAGGTCGTGACGACGATGACGCTGGATTGGCGGGGCGGGCAAGGGCCCGCGTCTGCTGGAAGCTGGATACGGTGATTGGTGAAATGGGCGCTTCTGAGCCGCCGGTGATAACAACGTCGGCGTCACCTGCGCGGATCAGCCGGGCACCCCAAGCGAGAGCCTCAGCACCGGACGAACAAGCTGACACGGGAGTGAACACGCCTGCACGCGCTCCGAATTCGATGCTCACCACGGCAGAGGCACCGTTGGGCATCAGCATGGGGACGGTGCGGGGTGATACCCGCCTCGGCCCGGATGCTTCCAGCACATCGTCTTCATCCAGGAGAGTCGTGACCCCGCCGATCCCGGTGCCGATCGCGACGGCGAGCCGCTCTGGGTCTACTGATGTAGCGCCGGCGTGTTCCCAGGCTTCTCGTGCTGCGGCCAGGGCAGACTGCTGGGATCGGTCGAGGCGGCGGCTCTCCACTCGGGATAGCAGGTCCGCCGGGTTCGAGGGCAGTTCACCAGCGGCGAAAGGCGGGACCGCTTTCCCCGCGGCACTATCGAACACGCGCCGCCGGATGCCGGATTCGCCGTTCAAGAGCCGCTGCCAGGACGTCATGGCGTCCATGCCGAGCGGAGTTACAGCCCCGACGCCGGTGACAGCCACGGCATTCATCGGGAGATCAATCATGAGTTGTCCTTCTTTCCTGGTCCATACGTCGGATGCACAGGGGCAGTTTTTCGTTCACTCGACGTGATGGACCATGGAGACGATCACCTCGCGAGGCGCTCCGCGGCCAGTGCAAGGCGAGGAGTGGGTTGCCGGATCTAGGACCGCCACCGCTCGGTTGAAGTGGGTCCGTGGGTGTCTACAGTCAAGCGAGTCAACTGGGAAAGCCGGCGATCACCAGACGATCTGTGCCGGCAGTTGACGAAGGCGATGGGAATGGCTTAGTAGGCGTTAAGGCCCGGAGGAGATACTGACACCGAGCGATTACCGCTCGGGTGTACAAAACCAGGCAAGACAGGCATCGTCGTCTCCACGCAATGAGGCCCATTTTGTGGGTTGGCGAGTCCGGCGTGGCCGAGCCGGCCCGCACGAGATGGTCCGCTTGCCGAGGCGGTCAAGCACCGTGCCAAGTTTCAGACAAAGAACCGGGGGTCGGGTCTGCTGTCTCGCGATACCCTCTCGTGAATGGCCACTGGACGCCTTAACCCAGCTGCGGATAAAGCGCTCCTACCGGGCCCGAAAGCCCCGCCTTGACTTGACGGCTGATCTGGTCGGCGAGTACCTCAATTTCACCGGCCTCGAGACCGTTGTATGCCGCGGTTACAACGTCAGCGGGGTCGTTCTTGTCCACGTCGATCCCTGCTGCAAGGGGCGTATCAGTGTAGCCGAGATGCAGTCCCATCACTTGTACGTCGTCTCCTGCGAAGGCGAGTCGCTGCGCGTTCGTGGCCGACCACATTGCTGCCTTCGTCGCACTGTAGGCGTCGGCGACAGCCAGCCAGCTCACGACCGAGAGTACATTCACCAACGCACCGGACCCCTGCTTGAGCGCCGATGCAAACTCGTTGGTGACCGCCAGTTGCCCCCAGAAGTTCGTCTCGAAGATCGCCCGGGCTGAAGCGAGATCTTTGTTTAGCAAAGACGCGTCGGTCCAGATGCCTGCGTTGTTGATTAGCACGGTCACGTCCGCGGCAGCCTCCGCGGCGGCTCGGACGGACGCTTGATCGGTGACATCCAGCACGAGCGGAACCACGCGCGTGTCATCCCACTCCTGCGGGGTGCGCGCCGTTGCGTAGACCTTAGCTGCCCCCCGCTCGACCGCCTGCGCCACGAACTCCTTCCCCAGTCCGCCGTTCGCTCCCGTGACCAATACAACCGCGCCATCCAGCTTCGTCATTGTCCATGCCCTTCGTTCTTGTCTCAAACCCTTCACCGCCCATTGCCGGTGAAGGGGACCACCGACTTCACGATAACCCACTTAGTTTGAAAATCCAACCGGGTTCCCCGGTGTGTTGGAAAGTCAAACTTGATAGCATCGAGGGCATGAGCTCGAATCATCAGCGTGAGGGCACACGTCATTGCTCGGTCGCACGCGCCCTTGACGTGGTCGGCGAGAAGTGGTCGTTGCTGGCCATTCGCGAAATGATGCTGGGCACGCACCGTTTCGGCGAGATGGTCAAGAACACAGGTGCGCCGCGCGACATCCTGACGGCGCGCTTGCGCAAGCTCGAGGAAGAGGGACTTCTCGAACGCCGCCCATACAGCACACGCCCCGAACGGTACGAATACCATCTCACCGAACTCGGCGCGACCCTCAACTCCGTCATATCAGTGCTGCGTCAGTGGGGCGATGACCATCTCGCCGGACCCGAAGGACCTCCGCTGATATTCACCCACTCTTGCGGCCACGAACTGGACGTGGAGCTCGTCTGCGCACACTGCCGAAAGCCAGCGATCACAATGACCGCCAACCGTGGAGACGTTGATCCCCTGTGAGTGTCGCGGATACGAATACCCGATCCCACGTATCAGTCCCCGAATACCTCGCCGCGCGAGATCGTCGGCGATGGGAGGCATCCGAGCACATTTAGGGATTCGGGCCCTGCATGGCGGCCTGCTGCTAGCTGTCCTCCCAGTCCAAACGCAGCGATTCGCCCCCGATATGCCGCTGCGGAGCCTTTCACCCTCACATGCACACCACTGACGGAACACGGAAAGGTCCTCGCGTTCCCGGCTCAAAGCCCACGACAGTGAAATGCTCCTGGCAGTTATGACTGCGATTCTCGGCGCAAACCAGAGCGACCGGTTCCCGTCGGGACGATCCAGACCAGATGCCGCACGACCGCAGCAGTATCGGTCTCCTCGTTGCCGCTACAGTTCATGCCCTCGAGTACACAAGTCGAGATTCGACCCGTCAGCCCGGTCACCCCCTATGGCGGGCATTAGGATCCACACCTGTTGGCCTGGGTGAGGCTCGCAGAGGACGATGACGCGCGGGACACATCTCGGCTCTTGTTCCTCCTGGACGTGCTTGCCCGTTCGTATTCGGCGCTCAGGGACGAGCTCATGCCGGTGCCGGCGCTCGCGCTCGGTGTCCACATCGACCGCGCCTTCGGGCTTACGCAACGCCTTAGGTGCTGCTGTCCGCGGTTCCCGACTAAGCGCCCCGCAACGGGTGCTTAAGTGAGAACTTCGATGCGTGGTCGGAAGAGGAACAACACCTCGCCGCCGCCCCACAGCTATACATCGCGCGACGGTGGGCGACGCCGCGGGAGCACACTGTTGAGGGGCAGCGGACCTTGACTCCACGATTTGCGCTTTTAGCTCTTGATTGTCTTCACGGAGAGTCGTGAGCTGACTTTTTTGGTGCCTCGGATGGGCAAGGTTGCTGAAACATGTTTCGAAGGCACGGAGGTCGCTGGCCTTGCCCCGTGTCAGCGCTGGTCGAAAAGTGAGCCGTTTCGTGGGTTGAAAAGTGAGCCACGTTGACGTTGGTTATTCTCCCGTATTTTCTGGTCTTGTCGAGGGTAATGAGTCCGTTTGGGTGTGCTTGAGCCGGTAGCTGGAGCCTTTGAGGGTGATGACTTCGGCGTGATGGACGATTCTGTCGATCATGGCAGAGGCCACGACCTGGTCTCCGAAGACATCACCCCAGCGGGCGAAAGGCAGGTTGGAGGTCAGGATCAGCGAGGCGTGCGCGTAGCGTGAGGAAACGAGTTGGAAGAACAGGTTCGCTGCGTCCTGCTCGAACGGTGTATAGCCGACCTCGTCGACGATGATCAGCCCATAGCGCCGCAACCGGATGAGCTCCTGCGGTAACCGTCCGTTCTGATGCGCTGCCTGAAGCCGGGCAACCCAATCGATGGCGGTAGCGAACAAAACCCGGTGGCCCAGTTGTGTAGCGCGCAGTCCCAGCCCGGTCGCGAGGTGGGTTTTCCCGGTTCCGGGCGGGCCGAGCAAGACGATGTTGGACGCTTCGGTGAGGAACGCCCCGGTGGCAAGGTGGGCGATGGTGTCGCGTTTGAGGCCGGGCTGGTGGTCGAAGCTGAAGTCCTCGAGCGATTTGCGGGCCGGGAACCCGGCGGCCCTGGCACGGGCTTCGGCTCCGGAGGCTTCGCGAGCGGCGACTTCCCTGGAGAGGACCGCGGCGAGGTATTCTTCATGGGTCCAGGCGGCCTCTCGTGCCTGCTCGGCGAGCCGGGCTGCCGCTTCCCGGATTCGGGGTGCCTTCATGGCCCGGGAGTAGTACTCGATCTGGCCGGCGGTTTCTTTGGTCCCGGGCATTATGCGACCTGCCCGTCATCGAGTGCGACGCCGAACGCACGGTCGTAGTCTGCAAGGTCCCGCAGCCCCGCGGTGTCTTCGGCTGGTGCGGGGTTTTGGAAGGCTTTGCGCAGGGTCCGGGCAGCGTCGACGTGGTCCGGGTCGGTGATGGTCAGTCCGGTGCCCCAGGACCGCGGGTGGACTCCGACGCTTCTGCCGTCCAGGGTGATGCGGGCTTTGGCCAGGTCTGCGGTGATCTCGACGAACCTGCCGATGGCCTGCGGGTGGACGGAGTAGTCGTTCGATCCCATCCGGACGTAGTAATCCCGTGGGAGCCTGATTCTCGCGGCGAATCCTGTCACTGGCTGGACCGGTGGCAGGGCCAGCATCGCCGCCTTGTCCTGGGGAAGCAGTTCCGTGGGCCGGGCCCCGGTCCGTCGGACCAGCCGGGCGTTGGCTTTGGGCAGCCACTGGCCGAGCTGGGTGTTGAAGTCCTCGGGTGAAGCGAAGGACCGACCCGGCAGGAATGATGTTTCCAGGAACCCGTTGGCTCGTTCCACCACTCCCTTGGACTCCGGGTCGTAGGGCTTGACCTGCACGATCTTGGTCGCGAGGACCCCCGCGAAGGCGGACACACCGGCCGCGAAGCTGTTCCGGCGACCGATGCCGGTTTCGTTATCCCAGATCAGTCGCCGCGGAACGGCGCCCAAACCACTAAGGAGCTCCCACATGCCAGCGAGCAGATCCCCGGTCATGCGGGACGGAATCATCCGCGCCATGATGAACCGCGAATGCGAGGACACCATCACCAGCACCGGCAGGATTTTCGGCTTCCCGGACCCGACCGGGATCCGCACCTCCGGGAACCATAAGTCGCATTGGGCCTGGTCGCCCGGTTCGTAACTGATCCGATCCGCGGGATCGATCGGTGCGTACTCTGGCCGGATCCTGGCCACGTTCTCCCTGAACCAAGCCGGTGACCCAGTCCACCCCACCCGCTCTGCCATTACGGTGGCTGGCATCCGCGGGTTCTCCTTCAGCAACGCCCGGATGGCCGGCCCGATGGCTTTGATCCCGGAGTCCTGCGGCGCGCGCACATACACCGGCGGCCCCTCGGCACTGACAGCCTTGGCAACCGTATTTCTCGATACCCCCAGCCGCGCGGCTATAGACCTCATCGACTCACCCTCGGCAAGATGCAACCGCCGAATAAGCGCCCAATCCTCCACAGTGATCACCCACCCAATCGTTTGGAACGAGTGGCTCAGTTTTCAACCATCACAATGGCTCACTTTTCGACCGTCACCGACACCCCGAGGAAATAGTCGCTGAGTCAGAGATTAGGTGCAGTCCGGGTGCTCCAAGGAAAGCGGCCAGGGTGGGTTCAAGGAGATCAAAGCTCTACCAGGAAAAACGAGCGAGTCCGGCATCCAGGATCACCTCGAAGCCTCGCCCACCGCTGTGGTATCTACATCTGCGCGGTAGCCGCGGGCATCATGACTTTTTGGAACCCTCTTTGGCTGCCGGATGGCGATGCTGGGTTCCGCTACACCTGACGCCCCACGCGGTCAGCCGTATGGGAGGGGAGAACCTGGCCAGCACCTGTTGCTCGAGTTGGTACGTTCAATTTTGAGTCATAGTACTTCAGCCTCTCGTAGCCGGATGCGTTGACCGTTCACGGCGGCATCCACTCCGCGATGCGTGAGAACGAGCGTCAGGCCCCGTGCGGAGGAGGGCAAGACGCTCCCCACGCAGGGTTTGTCCGACCCCGCCCGACATTCGGCCTGCTCGCAGCACTGCACTTCGCGGGCTGCAAACTCTGGCGACCTGCGTCTGGCGCTTTTGTCCTGTCGCCCCTGTTCCATTAATTTGCGACAGCTCCCACTGTCTCATGGGGGCGTTACAGGCAATCCGTGCCGCGCGCCTTCGCGGGCTCCCATGGCTGTACTTGTGATGCCTTTAATGTGGCTGAGGCGGCAACCTAAGCGGTATCGAAGTGATCCGCCATCCGGGGTCGATCAAAGCGTTAATCGTGGGGACGCCGTGTTCAGGGGGAAGCCTGCGAGTTTCCACGTCGACTACGCATTCCGCTGAAGAGCGACAACCAGCGCCGCAGAGGCAAGGGTGCGAGCATAAGTTAGGTCACAGGAAGAGGAATGGCAACCACGTAGCCTGCCGGTTGAACCTGATCAGCCCAAGGACCGCCAAGAGGCATTGGGACGGCCGTCGTGTGTTCGTTCCGGTCTGGGCTCAGGCACTCTGAGCTGCCGCGGCTTCTCGCTCCCTGAGCCGTTGCCGGTACGCGCGGACATTGGCGGAGTTGCCGCAGGTGGCCACGTCGTGCCAGAGCCGGCTGCAGTTTTTCGAACGGTCGAAGAAAGCGATGGCGCATTCCGGGTTCGCACAGATTTTGAGGCGGCGCAGAGTGCCGCGGTACGACGCTTTGACCAGTTGAACCAGCAGATACGATCGGATGAGGTCCAGGCCGCCCCCGGTAGCGTGCAGCCGAATTTGCCCGGCCTCAATACTCACGGCAGTCGCCGAGCTGATGATCGGGTGCTGAATTGAGCCAGGATCAGAGGCGGCCGAAAGTGCCAGGCTGAATTCGGAGCGCAGGACGCGAAGTTGTTCTTGCTCGGTTTCCCGCACGATGACGTTCTTCACAGGAGCGAGGGAGTCAACCAACCGCAGCCGCTCGAGGGCCTCATCTAGCCAGCGTTGGCTGCTGCCGGTCTCGTCCAGTAGGTCAACCATGCGGTCCCGACTGTTCGACTTCGTATTTAGTAGGTCTTGGACGAATCCCAGGCCAGCCGGGGCTTCGTCTACACCAAACCTTCGGGAGGCTGGCCAATGGTGCTCGGCGGGCGCATGCACGCGCGTCTCCTTACCCTGGTAGTTAAGGTGGGGCTTTTCGATTCTATCGGTAAGACCCACCTTCTTACTGGCCGGTGAACGGCATTGCCGGGCGTGGATTTCCGGCCTTGATCGCTTCTACGGCAGCGGGGAGGGCCATCCGTGAGTCTTTGGATGCAAACAGCGGCATGGCGATGTCCCACATGGCGTCGTCGGCGACTTTGGGCCCGCTGTTCTCCCACAGGCGAAGGAGTGCCTTGTGAGCGCTGTGCGACCGTGTCGGCCCGGACGCTATTTTCTGCGCGAAAGCGGTTGTGGTGTCCATCAGCTCGGCGTCGGGAACCACATGGTTGACCAGGCCAGCGGATGCCATGGTCTGTGCCGGTACCTGTTCGGAGGTAAGCGCCCATTCATATGCGCGGGCGCGTCCGACCCGTTCGGCGACGCGGTAGATACCGCCCAGGACGGTCACGATACCGATCGTCGCCTCCGGATGTCCGAATCTGGCGGTCTCGCCGGCGAAGATGACGTCAGCGCGCACCGCGAGCTCAAAGCCTCCGCCGTAGCAGAGTCCGTTCACGGCGGCGATGACAGGCAGCGGCATTTGCTCAAACCGGTTGAAGGCGAAGATGAAGCTTTCGAACTTGGCGCGCAGTTCCCTGGGCGGTGTCTCCGGCCACGTCATGATGTCGCCGCCGAAGCTGAAGTCCTTCCCTTCGGCGCGCAGGATGACGGCGCGAGCGTCACTGGCCTCGATGGCGTCCACAGCATCAAGGAGTTCCCGGCCCATCTGCTCGTCAACGCGGTTCTGTGGTGGGTTGTTGAGGACGATCTCGGCAACGTGGCTTTCCAGGATGGCGTAGCTGAGGTGCTTCATGCAGGTTCCTGCTCCTTACTGCTGGGCGAGATCATGGTCGCGATCGAAGAAGACCGAGGTGTCAAGGGTTCCGTCGAGCCGTGTGCGCAGCTCTGTGGAGAACTTGAGGACGGCGCCGAGCGGGCGATGGTGGATCGCAGCGTGCCTAATCTTGCCCTCGGCATCCTTGGTGAGGATGGTGACGCCGTACATCTTAGTTCCACCGAGTGCCTCCGCCTCCCACTGCAGGTAGGTGACGTCGTCAACTGTCTTGCTTGAGGTGAAGGTGAGTGCATCGTAGATGCCCGATGCCGCTCCGAGCGCTGTCGCAACGTCGTGCCGCCCCTTGAGCGGCATGGTCAGGACGCTCGCTTCGAGGACGACGTCCTCCGTGAACTCGCTGCCGAAGGTATCGGCTGACTTCTCCGCGAAGGCGCTCTGCCAAGCTGCGGCTGCGCCGGACACCGAGCTGCCGACGAACTCGGTCACGAGAGCTGCTACCTCGGCTGGCTGCTCAACGTGCAGCCAGTGACCGCCGCCGTCCAGTACTGCAACGCGTCCGTTCGAGAAGCGGGGAGCGACCATGCCATCGACCAATTCCTGGGTCGCAAAGCCGTCGACGGCCCCTCGGACTACAAGTACCGGGCCGCGGTAAGCGCTTATTGCGGGAGCGTCGTCGGCTCCGCGGTTCCAAATGTCGACGTATGCAGCTACCGTCTCAGGTGACGGCTTCGAACCGAGGTCGTCGAGCCGGTCGAGCTGGTCAGTCGTCAGTTTCGGCGAGAGTTGCTGCCGAACGGACCTTTGCAGTTCGATCTGCCCACCCATTGATTTGAACGGCGCGACCGCCTCCTCGGGCATGCCGGTACCGCCGAGTGGGATGGGAGCCAAAAGGACAAGTCCCGTGACCCGGTCCGGCCGTGCAGCAGCGACCAATTCCGCAATTTGTGTACCCATCGACTGGGCGACAAGCGTTAATGGTCCGTTCAGCTGGTCGATCAGCTGAAGGAGATCCGCGGTCAGAACCTCGAGGGTCAGGGGCGCCGGCGTTTCGGTGCGATCTCCAGAGCCTGGCAGGTCGTAGGAGACTGTGGCCAGAGATCCGCCCAGTTCGTCTACGACACTGTCCCATACGTGGGCGCCGTCTAGAAAGCCATGCACAAAGACAATCGTCGGTGCACTCGGTGCACTCGGGGATCTCGTGACCGTGACGGTTGTTCCGTCGGTAAGGGTCGGGTGTGCAGTCATCTCCATTTTTCCTCTCATTTGGTCGATCCGGACGCGGACCATTCCTGGGTGTCGATAGGGGAGTAGTTTGTGGGTCGCTCGTCGAGCCGTACAGCCCGCGCGGTGGCCCAGTGGTCCACGACTTCGTCGGGCAGCGGTGTCGTAAAGATGTTGTCGATGAGCGAGTACTCCGCAGCGAGTCGACCAAATGCACCGAGCGCGGCTGTATCGATCCGCCCGCCCGGCATGTAGACGTCATCGCGGATGTGGAACCGCTCAACGCGACCCCATACGACGTGATCAGGCAAAGGGGGCGTTGGAATGATCCGGTCGACGATGCACTCCATCGAGATCGCAGCCTCCCCTATGCGAGGTGCCCGTACCACCTCCGTGGTGCCCTTTGTCAATCCGAGGGCCTCAAACTCGTCGACGTCGCTCTCAAACTCGAAGGCGGACCGATGGACATCATGGGCGTTGTCGATGGTCGCGAGGTTGACGACGAACTCGTTGGTGTCGCGGATGTTCACAAAAGTGTCCTTCAGGGTGACCCCATCCGACCTCGGCTGCAGCGAGATCGACACCATCGGTGGCAGCCGCCCGACGACGGTGAAGAACGAGATTGGTGCGATGTTGCAGACGCCACTCGTAGAGCGGGTGCTGACCCACGCGATCGCCCTCGGCAGAACGCTGCCGATGAGCAGCTTATAGCTGGATGTGGGGTCGAGGTCCGCTGTGTCGATAATCATGTGATCTCTCCTCCGGATAACGCAGTTTGTCGTCTATGCATGTAAGCAGCATACTCGCTTTGAGTGTGACGGCAAGCACGATCGGTCACATAAAATTACAGAGGTAAAATGTTGTTACCTATGTTACATTCTGGTAGGTTTGCGTGTCGTGAGAACGATGATGTTTGGATCAGATAGCGAAGTTCAATTCGAGATGCTCGCCGTGGCCTCTCCTGCTGGCGAGGCCAAGCCCCTTCGGGCGCTCCTCTTTGTTCATGGGCTCGGCCATGACGCCACCTGCTGGAGGAACTGGATGCGAGCCGCGTCAGCTGACGGTTATGCGTCATACGCGATCTCGCTCAGGGGTCACGGCGGAAGTGGCGGGCGGCTCCGCTCCGCGCGGCTGAACGATTATGTTGCAGATGTCCTTCGCGCCATCGAGGCTATCGACGGTGATGAGATCGTGTTGGTGGGGCACTCGCTCGGTGGCTTGGTCGTTCAGCGGGCGTTGGCATCGCGGCCGGCGCGGGTCGGCGCGGGTGTGCTCGTCGGCTCCATCACGCCTGGTCCGGCTTTGGGAACGGTGCTTTCGGTCCTGCGGAACCACCCATGGCAGGCGGTGAGGTTCCTCGCGGGTCGAAGCCTTCGGCTCCCCCCTGACATGCTATTCGAGCGGATGGATAAAGATGAGGCGGCGGAGATTTCTCGATCCCTTTGTGGCGAGTCGCCGTGGGTTCAGTACCAGTTGCTGTTCCACCTGCCACTGAGGATGGATCCCGCGTATCCGCTGCTGTGTGTCTATAGCACGCACGATCGAATGGTGCCCATGGTGTCTGCGCGCGCAACCGCACGACGCTATGGTGCCGATGTACAAGAGCTTGCCGGGATCGGGCACGACATGATGCTCGACCACGGCTGGGAAGAGGCCTGGAGCGCGATCAGCCGCTGGTTGGTGGCGCGACAAGTCGAAAGGATCTCCAACGAAGGGACGAAACATGGTTGAACGCGAAGATATTGAGTTCGAGGCCGACGGGGGAGTGATGCTGCGAGGCTGGCTGTACATCCCGGACGGCCCGGGTCCCCATCCGGCGATCTCGATGGCGCATGGCTATGCGGGCGTCAAGGAACACCGGCTGGACGGGTTCGGCCGCCGTTTCGCTGAGGCCGGGTTCGTGGTTCTGGTCCACGATCATCGGTCCTTCGGGGCGAGCGATGGCGAGCCCCGCCAAGACGTCAACCCCTGGGTCCAGGTCGAGGATTGGCGACGGGCAATCAGTTTCCTCGAGACCCGGGCCGAGGTTGACGCTGCGCGCCTTGGTGTCTGGGGGAGCAGTTACGGCGGCGGCCATGCCCTCGTGCTTGGTGCTACCGACCGTAGGCTCAAGGCTGTCGTCTCGCAGGTTCCCAACATCTCTGGTTACAGGCAGGCCCTTCGGCGGGTTCCGCCCCACTTGGTCCCGGCACTGGAGGAAGGTTTCGCCGAGGACGAGCGCTCAATGGCCCGGGGTGAAGGCATCGAATACCAGCTCGTCGTGAGCAGTGACCCGACGGAAAGGGCCTCCTATGCCTCCCCGGACGCAGTCGAGTTCTACCTGCAAGACCTGCCCGAGGGCGTATGGGAGAACAAGGTGACGGTCCGTTCAACGCGCTGGGCCCGGATGTATGAGCCAGGCGTATTCATCTCCCGCATCTCGCCTACTCCGCTGCTCATGATCGTTGCAGTAGAAGATTATCTGACCGTTACGGACATCGACCTGGCCGCCTACGAGGAGGCGCTCGAGCCGAAGGCGCTCAAGCTCATCCCCGGCGGTCACTTCGATCCTTACATCAAGAACTTCGACGTCGCGTCGACTGCGGCGGTCGAGTGGTTCACTGCCCATCTCCTGTCACACGAGTAGGCCTGAGATAGGGGTGGGGCGAGCTGCCGGCTCGCCCCACCTCACACCTGTCCTCACTCCTGCGGCAAAAGGGTAATTGCTGCACCCCAGAGGGCGCCCGGATTGATCCTGTTCGGATGCAGGGCGAGCATGCCCTCATAGAACTCCCTCGAGGCGGTCGACTCCACGAGGAGTCGGCGGGCATCGCGCAGATACTCCCTCGTGAAGGCTATGTGTGCAGGATCATCGCTGGACTTAGGATCCTTGTGTCCCGCGACGACATGCATGGACCCGAGGTCTTCGATCGCGTCGAGGGCGGCCAGCCAGGAGTCGATGCCGCCTATCCCGCCGGATTCGGCGAGGTATAGATGAACCCCGTTGTACACGGCATCGCCTGAGATGGTGAGATCAGCGGCGGGGACGTGGAGCCCTGTCGTAGCGTCAGTGTCAGTGTGACCGAGTTCCACAGGAAGAAGTTCGTGTCCCTCGAGGTGGAAGCCCTCGGCGCCGACGATGGTCGGGGCGAGGCTCCCTACCGGGATCTGGCCGGGGAAGACCGCATCCCAGAAACTGGCCCGGAACTCCGGCGACGACTGCGGCACCATGTGCGCGGCGGTACCCGCGGTCGCCAGCACCTCGACATCTTCGAATGCCTCGAGGATGCGGTAGGCCCCGAACCAATGGTCGCCATGCCCGTGCGTGATGTAAAGCTGGGTGAGCCTCCTGCTCTGGCCCTTGAGCCAAACAATGAGCTGATCGGTTTGGGAGATAGTCATGGGCGTGTCCACCAACACCGCATCCTGCTCCCCGTAGATCAGGGTGGAGGAAATTGGTGACCACATGCGCGTGCTGCCATCCGGGAGCGGTCCCCTTCCTGACTGTGGCACTTGCGGTGCCACCCAGACCTTGTATGACAGAGGCATAACTGACATGATTTGTTCCGTCCTTCGCGTACGGGTTGCCATGGTAGTTCCAACGGCGTCATAAGTAATATACTGTTGGTTCTGTCGCAATGGCTACTTATTTCCAGAGGAACAGCTATGAACGAAGCATTCGTCTACGATTCAATTCGCACCCCCTTCGGTAAGTTTGGGGGCGGCCTCGCCGCGATCCGCCCGGACGACCTCGCGGCGCACGTCGTCCGAAGCATCGTAAATCGTGCCCCGGGCCTCACTATTGACGCTCTTGAAGCCGGCGCGGTCGATGAGGTCGTCTTCGGCAATGCAAACGGTGCAGGGGAGGAGAACCGCAACGTCGCACGCATGGCCACGCTGCTCGCCGGTCTCCCGACCTCGGTTCCGGGCACGACCGTCAATCGACTTTGCGGCTCGTCCCTCGACGCCGCCATCATTGCCTCGCGCCAGATCGCGGTGGGCGACGCCGACGTCGTCCTGGTAGGCGGCGTCGAGTCCATGAGCCGTGCGCCGTGGGTGCTACCGAAGACCGAGAAACCGTACCCGGCCGGGGACATGATGCTCGCCTCGACGACGCTAGGCTGGCGCCTCGTCAACCCGACCATGCCGCCCGAATGGACTGTGTCCAACGGCGAGGCAACCGAACAACTGCGGGAGCGGCATGGGATCAGCCGTGACCGTCAGGACGAGTTCGCCTCCCGCTCCCACAACCTTTCGGACGAGGCGTGGAACGAGGGCTTCTACGACGACCTCGTCGTCCCCGTACCAGGGACCGACCTGACCCGCGACGAAGGCATCCGCTCAGGTTCCAGCGCAGAGAAGCTCTCGGGGCTTCGCACTTCGTTCCGCCCCGATAACGGCGACCGCTCGGGCACCACCAAGGGCGGCACAGTGACCGCAGGCAACGCGTCACCGCTGTCCGACGGTGCATCCGCTGTCCTGCTTGGTTCCGGGGCCGCCGCCGCGACGATCGGCCTCGAGCCCATCGCGCGCATCGCGGGCCGCGGTGCCGCCGCAAACGAGCCCCAGTTCTTCGGGTTCGCGCCGGTCGAAGCAGCGAAGCGCGCCATCGCGAAGGCGGGCATCAGCTGGGACCAGGTCGGCGCCGTCGAACTCAACGAGGCGTTCGCAGCCCAGTCACTCGCATGTATAGATGCGTGGAAGATCGACCCCGGGATTGTCAATCGCCACGGTGGCGCAATCGCGATGGGGCACCCGCTCGGGGCATCTGGCGGCCGCATCCTTGGCACGCTCGCGCATAGCCTGCAGCGCACAGGTGAGCGCTGGGGTGTTGCCGCGATCTGCATAGGGCTGGGGCAGGGGCTGGCCGTCGTGCTAGAGAATTTGACGGCCAAGAACTAAGCCAGATGAGAAGGGAGAGTCTGTGTTGGAAATCAATTACGCTATAGCGGGGACAGCCGAGGCCGTATGCGATTCAGACCGGACAGGCAGGCCACGTGCGCTCTTCGAAGGCGGGAACAGGAGCCGCTTATGCCCCCTGGGACGCTCAAGAGTCTAACGAACGGCACTGTGTCCCTTTCGGGGGCGATCGGTTCAGCACCGTGACCGCAGAGTTGGCGGAGGCATTCCGTCCAGGCGATCAATTGCACGTAGTACAGTCCACAGGTGTGCTCCTACACGTGCCAGCCGCTGTACACGATGCCGTGACTGCCCAGGTCGACGCCGCCGTCGAAACTTTCACTTGGCCTATACGGCGCAGTCCGGAACTCGTTGGACCGAAAGATCTGCAACACCCTCAACGTCGCCGCCGTCGTGCGCGACCGCGCCCATGACCTGGTCCCCGTGGTCCTGCGAGCGGGGGACGATGCTGCCGCTTCCCGCGGGGGAGTTGCGCGCGTACATGTGGTTGACGGCTCCCAGGGCTGGGTGCCTTCTACCGAGTTCGAGCGTCGAATCGACGTGCGACGTGCCGCTGGCGTGCGGGCCGAGCCTCGAGCGACCACGTTGCACTTGGAGCAACTCGGCAGGGAGTGGGAGTGGGCGGAAACGCCTGAGCTGAGCTTGGACGTCGTGGAGGAACGCCTGGCAGGAAGAGGCGGCAAACCTCGGGAGCGCGGTCCCACAAATGAGCCCCTACGATAACTGCGTCGAGGTGCGTAAGGAGATGACCCAACCGGATCCGCAGGCCCAGATCTCCCAGATCCAGCCCATGGTGGCTGCAGGTACGAACAGCAGCTTGAACACAGTCCACAAGTCCCCGGAACTATTGGTGGTCGGCCGTTGGGGTGCCTATCGATAATTGGATTTGGAAAGGCAACCCATCGAGTAACCGGTTCTTCTTCGAGGCCCACTCTGCCAAGCGTAGAAGAAGGGCGCGGCACAGACGGAGGGTCGTGTGGAATAACAGCCAACGATCGTGTAGATCTGTCCTAAGTTCTTGGGAAACAGATTTGCCGAAAGGAAATGTAACGCGGCGGCAGCCGGTGACAGACGGGCCGCACCTGCCGGCAGCAGCCCCTGTCGGCGAGACCGCAGCTGAGGCGGCTACCTCTCCACGATTGGGGTGCAATTCTAGTTTCTTGGGGAGGTCGTCAGTTCAGCTTCGGTTGACTGGTCACCGATACACCAGCAGTCCATCAGTATGCAGGAACAGTGCGCGGCCCTTTCCTTCGTCCTGATGGAGCCAGAGAAATGCCATCCATGGCTAGCATGTCGATACGGCCTGACGTTATGATCCATCCGTGATTGTGGATCGCCACTTCGTCGGTGCGGGAAAGATTGGACCAGTTAAGAACGGGCTGCGGCGCCAAGGATCCAGTCTGGGGCTTGAGCTTGCGAAAGCGGTAGTTCATCTCGGTTGGCCTTGATCTCGGGCAGGCGGTAGTTCTTTTGGAGAAGTTAGGGAGGAAGAACTACGGTACGTTTTGGTCACCCTTTCCTGTTTATATGCTGCGCTGTTTTCACGTCCGTTCGTTGCGCTACCTTTTGCGATGGACTGTAAAAACGGGAGCGCAGCGAAGACATGTGAGCGCCCTTGCGTTAGATCGAAACGTGTCTATCGGTAGGGCCGTCACGCTCTGAAACTCAGATAAGAAGTGGCGGCGTAAGGCCTGAGGGCTTAAGATGACCGGCGGATAATACTAACCTGCCAGCAGTCCTCCCGGCGGTACGTTCGTCGACCTCTCCCAACGGAGAAGTTGAGCCGGATGATGCTTTGATCTGGAATCGGGTCCTCGACTACTCCAGGTGCAATGACCAGGCCGTCATCGAGCACCTCCATCTGAGCTTGATCCCGTTCCAGTCGAAGACATCGGCGTTATCACAGGGGGAAGCCAACTTCACCTTCCACAGCTGCGGCGACGGCCGCGGTTACGGCCGGCGCAACGCGCGGGTCCAGCGGGCTCGGCACGATGTAGGATGCGGACAGCTTGTCGTCGGCCAGCTCGGCAATTGCACGGGCCGCGGCAACCTTCATCGCTGGGGTGATGCGGCGCGCACCGGCGTCCAGGGCGCCGCGGAAGATGCCGGGGAACGCCAGGACATTGTTGATCTGGTTCGGGAAGTCGCTCCGGCCGGTGGCCACCACCGCCGCGTACTTGGACGCGACCTCGGGCAGGACTTCGGGGTTCGGGTTGGACAGCGCGAACACGATGGAGCTGTGGTTCATCAGCTTCAGGTGCTCCTCATCCAGCTTGGAAGAGGACACGCCTACGAAGACGTCAGCGCCCAGCAGGGCTTCGCCGGGGCCGCCAGATATGCCGCGCTGGTTGCTGCGCTGCGCCATCTGGGCCTTCTTGCTGGCGGGGTCGGCGGCGATGTCGGCTCGCTCGGAGTTGATCACGCCGCGCGAGTCCAGCAGCACCACGTCGGCGATGCCCGCGGCGAGGAGGATTTCGGCGATGGCGATGCCTGCGGCTCCTGCGCCGGAGATCACCACGCGGAGCTCCTCGAGCCCGCGGCCGGTGATCTTGGCGGCGCCGGTCAGCGCGGCGAGGACCACGACGGCGGTGCCGTGCTGGTCATCGTGCATGACGGGGCAGTCCAGGGCTTCGATGAGCTTTTCTTCCAGCTCGAAGCAGCGCGGGGCGGCGATGTCCTCGAGGTTGACGGCACCGAAGCTGGGGCGCAGCCGGACGAGGGTCTCCACGATCTCGTCGACGTCGGTGGTGTTGAGGACCAGCGGGATGGAGTCCAGCTCGCCAAAGGCCTTGAAGAGGGCGGACTTGCCCTCCATGACGGGCAGCGAGGCGCTGGCGCCGATGTTTCCGAGGCCGAGGACGGCGGTGCCGTCGCTGACGACGGCCACGAGGCGCTGGGCCCAGGTGTGGCTCTTGGCGAGCTCCGGATCGGCGTGGATGGCGCGGCTGACCTGGGCAACGCCGGGCGTGTAGGCGATGGAGAGGTCGCGCTTGTTGCTGAGGGGAACGGTGCTGGCGATGGACAACTTGCCGCCCTCGTGGGCAGCGAAAATTTCCTGGTCCGTCAGCGCGGTGGCTGCGGAATTGTCTGTGGCTGTGATTGCGTCAAAGGACACGTCGTTGTCTCCTGGTGCTCGCCGTGTACGCACGGCACAAGGGAACCTGGCCCTGGCGGGCATCAGGCCGTGGAAATGAGAAACCCCGAGGTGTCGGGTTCGCGCGTCGGAAATAACAGCGACAGGGGTTCCATTGCAATGCGGTTGAAGCCGGTTAAAGCCGGCCGTGATTTGAACGGGCGTCGGGCTGGAGCGTATTTAGTAAACGCTCAAGTCGATCAGTCGGCGTTTCAGCCATGCCCTGATAGCCAACTCCATACGTGCGCTCTGATGCGAAGCAGCAGTGTGATTCCCGATTCGGGCGACTGGATGGATCTGGATTCATAAGCTCCGGAGCTAACTTCTGGGACGTGCCGACAGCATTAGGTGCTCCAAAATTTCATGGTTATGGTGCAGAAGGAACTCATGTCGGAAATGAAGGCCGATCCACGGTGACGCATCCAGGTCATCGATGCTCCGCAGTTCGGAAGTGGTCTCCTCAGATGTTGCGTGGTTCCAGGCCTTCTTGTGGGTTCCGATAATTCTTGATGTGGTGTTCCTGGTACGTTTACGGCTGAACATGATTTTCTCCTTTTTCGTCAGTTCTTGCGGGGGGATAAAGCTGCTGGCAAGTGTGGAGTGACTTGGCCCTGAGAAGCGGAATCCTGTTCCACCAGCCAGAGGGAAACTGCGGCTGCACGCAGGCCGCCCGGTTGCAGCTGCAATGCTATGACTGCAGAGTCCGAGGCGGCCGGCGAACAGTGTTGAGATGGCGGAGTTACCCCGGGAAGTCGTGCGCCCTGATCGGCTGGGGGTCAGGGCTTTGGGTTAGGGTCGGGTAATCGATGTAGCCCGCATCCGTGCGGCCGTAGAAGGTTTCCGGATCGGCTTCGTTCAGTGGGGCGTCCTCGGCGAGCCGTCGGGGAAGGTCGGGATTCGAGATGAAGTCACGGCCGAACGCGACGGCATCTGCGTTTCCGGCGGTGAGGGCCTTGGTGGCAGTTTCCTTGGTGTAGCCACCAGCGACGATCAGGGCACCCTTGTAGCGTTCGCGAACCCAGGCACTGTTGATAGCGTCTGCCGGACGGTTGCTGCTCTGGTAGCCGGAGATCCCCGGTTCGATGAGGTGCAGGTATGCCAGGTTCAGCGGCTCAAGTGCGCGAAGCACGTAGTTGAAGAGTTCCTGCGGGTTTGAGTCAGCCATGTCCTGGAATGGGCTGCTCGGGGAGAGCCTTACGCCAACGCGGTCTGCTCCTACGCGGCGGATCAGTTCTTCCATGACCTCGAGGAGAAGACGGGCCCTGTTGGGGATGGAGCCGCCGTACTCATCTGTGCGGTGGTTCGCGTTGTCTTGGAGGAACTGGTCGATGAGGTATCCGTTGGCGCTGTGCAGTTCCACGCCGTCGAAGCCGGCCCGCAGGGCGTTCTCCGCTGCTGTTCCGTAGTCAGCGACAATGCCGGGAATTTCTTTGATGTCGAGTTCGCGGGGTGTAACGAAGGGAACCCAGCCGTCCCTTGCGTAGCCCAGGCCCGTGACGGCGATGGCGGATGGTCCAACCGGTGTTTCACCGTTGGGCTGGACGGTGGGGTGTGAGGCTCGTCCGGTGTGCCAAAGTTGTGCCACGAAGGCTGCGCCCCCAGCGTGGACGGCATCTGAGATGGGCTTCCAGGCCTCGACCTGTTTGTCAGTCCACAAGCCGGGAACTCCGGGGTTACCAACACTTTGGGGAGAAATGCAGGTGCCCTCGGAAATGATCATGCCGGCACTGGACCGCTGGGAATAGTAGAGCTCGGCCTTGGGACCGGGCCGGCCGTCCGGATGGGAGCGCGTGCGGGTGAGCGGGGCCATAACCAGCCGGTTGGGCAGCTTGAGGGCACCAAGCACAATGGGGTCAAACAGGGAAGCGGCGGAAGACATGAAACTCCTCGGAATCGTTGTCGGGCTTTAGAGATGACGTCTGGCGTCGTGGCGTCGCCATGATTTTGGACCATGGCGGTATGGTTTCCGGTGAGCATGGACTAAATGCCGGTGAGCTCGTGCGGTTCAGGCTGCTGCCGCAATGAGCCGGGCCGGGAAATCCCAAGGGAGGATAGTCCGTGGCCACAGCCACAACCTCCTAGCGCCCGTGCACCGTTGCACGACATGCTCGTCAACAGCCTTTGCTCGTCCTCCAGTCAACGTCCGATAGCTTCATTGGTCACCATTAACCAGCGCCTGTATCGAGTATGTTCTTTGCATCACGCACCTCGCGATAGGCCCGTTCACATAATTCAGCATGATGGAGTGTTCCCCTGAACATCTGGGGGTGAGTGGAAAGAAGCTTGCCTGGTCGGGCTGATGCCGGCTGGTGTGATGCGTTGAAGCTCATGACTGCGCTGGCGCTCCGACTCGGATAGCCTACCCCGGCATCGGCTCACGGAAGGTTCCAGCCACCCAAGGGCAGGGCAAGGGCAGAGCCTCACGTAATGCCGTGTCAGGGCTGACTTGTCCAGGCCACACATCCCGCACCGAATCCTTCAAGGTGTCGGCGTCGCCCCATAGGCCGCAGCCATACCCGCACTAGCCAGAAGCTTTAAAGCCATTCGCAGTTGCATTGCCACAAGCCTTGCACGGGGTGGCCGCATGTATTGCAACACACTTCGAAGCTAACCACTGTGTCCCTTAGACCATGGGTGAACTGTGATTTTGATCGCATACTCGAATGCAACACCTGCTGGAAACGACTGGGGAACGGCACGAGCAGGCATCCAATTCGCATCATTCATCGAATGTGCGATCCCACTGCAGTAAGGAACAAAGACGTTGGCTGTACTGGAGGTCAAGGGGCTCGCCAAGAAATACGGCGATGCCATCGCGCTGCATGACGCGGCGCTGAGTTTGGAGGCCGGTGAAGTTCACGGGCTGGTTGGGGAGAACGGGGCGGGAAAATCGACCCTCGTCAAAGCCCTGTCGGGCATGCTCACCCCGAATGCCGGAAGCGTAACCGTGGACGGTGAGGAGATGAAGCTGGGTGTGCTCGCCGCTTCCCGACACGCCGGCATCAGGACCGCATTTCAGGAGCTGTCGCTGCTGCCCAGCCTCACCGTGGCGGAGAACCTGATGTTCTCCGAGCTGCCGACGAGGGGTGGCGTCGTGCCGCGGAAACTCGTCGAGGCACGAGCTGCGGAAATCCTGGAGCGCTGGGATGTTCACGACATTGATCCGAAGGCGCTAGCCAGCCAACTGCCGCTAAGTGCCCAGCAAAGGCTGGAAATCGTTCGGGCGCTGAACCCGGCGCCGCGGATCCTCATCCTGGACGAACCCACGGCGTCTCTGCCGGAGACGGAATGGCTCTTCCGCCAGGTCCGCGCGGCTAAGGCCCGGGGGGCAGCCATCATGTACATCTCCCACAAGCTCGCCGAGATCGAAGAGCTCTGTGACCGGGGCAGCATCATGCGCAACGGCCAGATCGTTGGGGCCTTCACCAGGGAGGGATTCGACCACGACACGTTGATTTCCCAGATGATCGGCCGGTCGATCGAAGTTGCCTTCCCCCCTGCATTAGGGACCGTTGACACCCTCGCCGAACCGCTCCTAGAAGTGTCGGATGCCGTGGTGGAGCAGCGACTCCGGGGCGTGGCGCTGAGTGTGCGCCCAGGAGAGATCGTCGGCGTTGCCGGACTGGAAGGACAGGGCCAAAAAGAACTGTTCTACGCCATCGCCGGCGCCGGACCCCTCACCTCGGGCACTATCCGGGTCGATGGAAAGGCCGAGAAATTCAACTCGCCCCGGGACGCACTCCGATGCGGACCGGGCATCGCTCTGGTCCCGGAGGAACGCAAACGCGAAGGCATCTTCGCCGATATGACGTCGGTGAAGAACATGTCAGTCCCCGTCCTGGGCAAATTGTCGAAGTTCGGCCTCATCAACTCCCGGGCCGAGCACGCCACGGCAAAAACAGCCGGGCAGGCGAACTATCTTCGCGAGGATTACCTCACCAAGGATGTCGGCCCCCTGTCAGGCGGCAACCAACAGAAAACGATCATCGCCCGCACGGCCCTGACCGGAGCACGCATCCTGCTCATGTTCGACCCCACCCGCGGAATCGACCCGGCAGCAAAACTCGAGGTCTACCGGACCCTCCGCAGGGCAGCCGCCGACGGCGCCGGAATCCTTCTCTACTCAACCGAAATCCCCGAACTCATCGGCATGAGCGACCGCATCGTCGTCCTCTATGGCGGCCAAGTGGCCGCGGAACTGACCGGGACCGACATGGAGGAGTCGGCAGTGATGGCAGCTGCAGTGGGCCGGCGCAAGAAGGCTGCCAGCCCCCTCGAACCTATCGGCTCAACCACCAGTGAGGTCGCACCATGAACAACCTCAGAGTTACAGCAGCCTCCTGGCTGCGGAACGGCACCTTCCGTGCAGCCCTGGTACTCGCAGTCTTCCTGCTGGCCTGGGCGTCCCGCCAGCTCGGCGGACTCAACATCTTCCTCATCAACAGCTGGCTGGTTCTCTCACTGCCGCTGGTCATCGCAGCCATCGGCGTCACACTCGTGATTTTCACACGCCAGTTCGATCTCTCGGCTGCAGGCGTCGTGACGCTGGCCAACGTGCTCCTGACAACCACGCTGAGCCAGCAGAACACCTGGGTAGCTGTCGTGATCGTGCTCGCATTGGGTGCCGCGATAGGGGCGCTCAACGCGCTGCTGGTGATCGTCGGCAAACTCCCGGCAATCGCGGTGACCCTCGCGGTGCTCATCATCCTGAACGGTCTTGCGCTGGTGATCCTACCGGCCCCGGGCGGGAGGGTCTCGAAGGAACTCGTTCAGCTCATCACCGGCCCGCTGTTCGTGCCCCGCAGCCTCATCATTATCGTGGTGCTGGCCCTGGCCTGGCTGGTATTCCGCCGTACCCGGCTGGGGATCTACATGTTCGCCGTCGGGCAGGACGAAGAAGCCGTGCGGCTGTCCGGTGTGTCTGTCGCCCGGGTCCAGTTTGCATCGTTCACGATTGCCGGGGCGCTCTACGCTGTCGCCGGGGTCGTGCTCAGCGCCGCCATCCAGACCGGCGACGCGGCCATCGGATCCACGTACCTGCTGCAGACCTTCGCGGCCATCGCCATCGGCGGCACCGCTTTCATCGGCGGCAGCGGCTCGGTGATCGGAACAATCCTGGGGGCGCTGACACTGACAGTGATCCCCAAGTTCCTGTTCGTGGTGGGGATTAACGGTTGGGCGCAGACCATCTTTACCGGGGCGTTGATCATCGTGGCTGTCCTGGTGGGTGCCGTCTCTGCCCGCAGTGAGAGCAAAAAGAAGCAGACAGTTCAGCCTCCGCCGGATGTTCCCGCGGACCCACACACGGCGCTCATCCCCGAAGGAGCAGGACGATGACGACCACTTCAGAAACCATTGTCAGGTCAGTGCCGGACAAGAGCCCCCGGCTCGGCCCGGGAGTCGCCCGGCCCGTTGTCCTGCTGATCATCTCAGTCGCCGTTCTGGTTGCCGGCCGAATCTTCAGCGACGGTTTGCCGTCCTGGTCGGCGGGCGAGGCGATTCTCACCCAGAGCCTTTTCGTCGCCGTTCTGGCTTTCGGGCAGGGCCTTGTAATGCTGATCGGCGGACTGGATCTGTCGATCCCGGGCGTTGTTGCCCTTTCCGCTACGATCCTTGCCCTATGGACCAGTGTGCTTGGATATGATGTTTTCACCGGCGTCCTGCTCGCCCTGGGTGCGTCGGTCGTAGTGGGTTTGATCGACGGGTACCTGATCGCCCGATTCCAGATCCCGGCATTCATCGTGACTCTGGCCATGGGCGGCATCCTGACGGGCACCACCATCGGTGTCACTTTCGGCACCAAGGCACCGGCCGCACCCGATACGATCATCAGCCTCTTCAGCGGCAGTGGAAAGCTCTTCGGCATCGGACTTCCGGTAGTCATCTTCATCCTGGTCGGCGTGATTGGATACTTCATCCAGGCACGCAGCAACTGGGGCCGCACGATCCAGTTATTCGGCAGTTCGCCTGCCGCAGCCCGGATCTCCGGCCTGCCCGTCCGGCGCGCGGAGATCAGCGTCTACGTCGTGGGGGCCCTCGCTTCGGGCATCGCCGGCATCATGCTCCTCGGATTCTCGGGCAACGCACAGCTCAGCCTCGGGGACGAATGGATGATGCCAGCAATAGCGGCCGTACTCGTGGGCGGCACGGTGATCGGCAGCGGTCGCGGGTTCTGGCAGTCAACGTTTATGTCCTGCATCCTGCTGACCACGATCACCGTAGTGATCCAGGCAACAGGGTTCCCGCAAGGCTGGAAGAACGTCCTCTACGGCGCCGTGGTGCTCCTCGCATTGCTGCTCATGCGCCGCCGAGACCACCCGGTCTGGAAGGGATCAGGGAACGCATGAAGCGCCCTGCACGTCCTTGACCCGACTGCCTCTACCTGCGTCGGCGGCCCGTCGGCGTTCTTCAAAGAAAAGTGCTTCAAGGATGAAGCCGAGAAAGGAAACAGTTATGCGTAAATCCATCCGCAGGCTTGGGGCGGTGGCTGTCATAGCCGCCCTCGGCCTGGGACTGGCCGGCTGTGCAGGCGCCAGCGGCAGTGCCGAAGGCAGTTCGTCAGCTTGCGTTCCCAGTGGCGGCAAGGCCCCACGGGCCGGTGGCCAAAAATACGTCGTCTATATGTCAGCGCTGAACATCGGCAACGCATGGCAGGAGGAGGCGGCAAACCTGGGCAACGCGGTCGCGCAGCTGAGCCCGTACAACAGCTGCGTCGAAGTCCGCAAGGAAATGACCCAGCCCGACCCCCAGGCCCAGATCTCCCAGATCCAGTCGATGGTGGCGGCTGGCGCGGACGCCATCGTCACATATCCGCTCTCACCAACCGCGATCAACTCAGCCTACAAGGACGCCTGCGGCCAGGGCGTGACGGTCGTCTCCTACGACGCGACAGTCACTGAACCCTGCGTCTACAACGTCTCCTACATCACTAGCATCCCTAAGGATGCAACCTCCCCGTTCATGGGCTACAACGCAATGACGGCGCTGACCAAGCTGATGGGCGGCAAGGGAAACATCTTCGTCTCCCACGGCGTGGTCGGGACGTCCACTGACAACGTGCATTACAACTCCGCCCGGGCAGCCTTGAAAAAGACCCCGGACGTGAAGATTCTCACCGAGTACGAAGGCAAATGGGACAGTGCCCAGCAGCAGAAGGAAACAGCTAAATCCCTCGGGTCTTTCCCGAATGTGGACGGGATATTCTGTGGCTACGGTGAGTCCGGTTGCGTGAAGGCCTTGAAGGCAGCCGGCAAGAAAATCCCCGTCAGCGGTGAAACGTCGCAGTACTTCCGCGAACAGCTGCTGGCAGGATGGCCGGGAGTCAGCATCGGCTCCCCGCCGGCCCAGGGTGGCATCGCCATGAAGGTCGCCCTGGCCGTACTGCTCCAGGGCCCGGACGGCATCCCGATGGACATCGAAGTGCCGTACAACATCGTCACCTCCGACAATGTCAAGGTGTGCGACAAGGACACCTACACAGAGGGATGCAACGTCTTCAAGCCAGGCACAGTGAGTGACGAGGAAACAGCCGACATCTTCAACGTGATGCTGCCAGAGTCCTCCCTCAGCGCCTCGAAGAGCGGCAGCCCCTCAGCTGGCATGAAGGCCACCCCCTTCACTGCGAAGGATCTTCAGAAACACGAGCAGGACCCCTCCCGCCGCTACGTCACACGGGAAGCGTGCTCCGACGGCTGGCAGAAGGCAACGCTGCCCGAAGGCGTTGAAGGGTGCTCCAAGCGCTGATCCCAAGCCGGGGAGAGGGAGGACCCTCTCTCCGGCTCTCGCAGGTAATCAGCAAGTAGGCAGAAACGGAGAAAACATGTCCGAAGACCAAATACACGTCGCCATAATGAACCTCCTCTGGCCGCTGCGCGGGCTCGAGCGCCAGGCTTTCAGCACCATCTTGACCCGTTTGCCGGCCAATTGTTCCCCCGTCATCTCCGCTCCTTTCGGGAAGTCCGCACCTTATCCGGGTTTTTATGGCGACGCGGAGATCACCTTTGAGTCCGCCGGGCAATTGGATTCTTTCGTTGCAGCACTGGACCCGCTGATGGAAGATGAGCAGAACGTTGAAAAGACGATCTCCTACCAGTCGACCGGGCCTAATACCAGGACTCTGATCGAGCGCTCCGGCGACGATTCACCCAACGGTGACCTCTTGGAGCGCAGGAGAAGTACCTTCTCTACCTGCGGCGAAGCGAGAGCGACCCCGAGGTATTCCGCGAGGCTGTCCGCGATGCCGCTGCGCTGCTTGCGCGGTCCCAGGATGTAGCCGAGGTCAGGTATCGGCTGCCGGACTGTTATGACAACGAAGGCGTCACACTGTCCGCGCCCAACGTGTCCAATTACGAGCCCGACGACCAGCAGATCCACGCCGCCGTCGAGGTGATATTCGCGGATCCCACAGCCCGCAGGCGTTATGCAGCCGCTGAAATCAGCGCCAAGGTCGGGAACATTCTCGAAAGAAGCTCCCGGGACCTTTACTCCACCCGTGTTATTCGCACCCACACTGTCTACAACCACGGCCGGATAACGGTGTCCGGCTTGAGGACACCACTCATGGCCGCTCAAATCGCAGCACTGGGGGCGACCAACCAGACCAGCGATGCCGTCGAACGGCTGCTGGTGGGAGCCCACCCGACAGACCACGGCGCAGCTTTAGTTACGCGGTCCTAGCGACCGCCGCATCGGGTAGAGCTTGGGCCCGACGGTCCACGGGAGTTCACCGGGCGCGATAACGTAGTAGGCCGTCAAACGAGGGAGGAATAGGGTTTGGGCGGCTTGCCCAAACCCTCTTCCTCCCTAAGAAGCCATCGCTCGGACTGCAATGATTGGTTTGAGTTGCTTTTCCGCAGACCCAGGCAACATTGTCGCGGTTTTGCAGGGTCTACATCAGTGTCGGGAACAAAACAGGGCACCCCCGATCATGTAACCGGGGGTGCCCTGAGTACTTTAGACCATGCAGTTCATCGAGGCTGAACATTAGGGCCACTACACTGTCATTGAGGTTGCTGCGGAGGGGCGATGGGCTGCGGGACAGACTTCAACGGCGTGCAGAGTTCAGCGGAATACACTGCCCCCAGCAGTTTGTCGCCCCGCTTCTCTCTCCAGGACCGGTCGTTATGGCCGGACCAAAGCGAGGACAACAGTTCAGGTCCGGGGATTCCGATGGGGCCGTGAGTGTCCGCCGGACCGCACCTGACTGCACAGAAGAACACGTCCTGGCCGACTTGGGGTCGGCGGGTGATTTCTCGAGAGCCGAGCAGAAATTGAGGAGGCATTCGAACTCCCGCCGTCCTTAGTTCTACGTAGCCCTTGCGTTGATGACGTCTTCGATGTTCAAGGCCGTCGCGATGTGTGCAAGTGCCGAGACGTTTGTGAGTTGTGCTCCAAGGAGTTCTTCTATGCGACGGCGCCTTTGGTCGACTGTGTTTTTGTGGATGAACATCTGTTCGGCGGTTGACTTGGCGTTGAGATCGTTCTTGACCAGGGCCGCGAGAGTAGGCAGTAGTGAGGTGCCTTGGCTGTTGTCGTAAGCGCGCAGCGGTCCCAGGGCCTGCTCGCAGTATCGTTCCAGGCGCTGAGTATCTGGTATCTGGAGGAAAAGGCCCGCCATTCCCAGATCGGAGAGGACAATCGTGCGGATGGGGAGGCCGCGGATCCCTGCGAGTTCGACTGCTCCTCGGGCGATGGCGAATATTTCCGGATAATCGGCAGGATTGTTGACCGGCCCGGTAATCACAGTCGTCGCCGAAGCGGCGGCAGAGGTGTTGCCGGTCAGGCTCCGTCGGATGTCGTCGCTTACTGCCCGGGCGCTTTCCAGGGGCTCGCTCGCCAGAGGCCAAAGGGCCACCACATAGCCCTCATGCATCCCCAACAGGGGCTTGGGCGTGGCGTTTTCGCTGAGCCGCATGAAAGTCGAGGCAAGCCGGTACTGCAGCGGTCCATCATTGCTGCTTTCGTACCGGGCGACGATAACGGCGTGCGGTTGGGACAGGTCGTGTCCGAGGCTTGCGGCCTGGTGGATGAGGGCGGTTGAGCCGCGGACTGCCCCGCTCAGGAGTCCGGAGAGGATCTCGCCGGAATGGCGCCACGCGGCTTCAGCGGCCGTTCGGGTCCTCAGGAGTTCCAGGGCCATGACCGTCGCCGCGTGCTCTATGGTCCGGCGATCCAGCGGTGTCAGGGACTCCAGACCCCCGGTGGTCCATATCCAGGCAACGATTTCGTCCTTGATCATGACCGGTTCCCGGAGAACGGGGATGGGGGTCCCGTCGCTGGACAGCACCTGGGTTTGCGCGAGTGCGGGAAATTGCGCTCCCTTCGCCGCTGGCTCAGCGTGCTGGTAGTTCATTTCTCGGGTCAGGACGTCGGGGAGGGCGTCCTGGTCGAACGGTGCGTTGCACAAGAGTGCGCCGTTTCTGCCTCGAACGGTCACCGGGCGAGAGATGAGCTCCGCGAGGGCGGCTGCGACGGCAGGAACACCTCCTCCCTCCAAGGCGAGGGCTGTGAGGCGTTCATGCACTTCAGCTCCTTGGCGCTGAAGATCGTATTGTTCCTCGAGGGTGGCGTTCGTGACGTTCAGGTGCTCAATTGTTCGTGCCTGGTCAGACTTCAGTCTCGCGGTTGTGATGGCGATGGCGGCTTGGTCCGCCAGCATGGTCAGAAGAGACTCCTCTTCCTTGGTGAAGCTGTGCGCACTTCTTGTGTAGCAGTTGAGCGTTCCCAACGTTTCGCTTGCCGTGTTCAGCGGCACAGCGATCATGGAAACGAATCCCTGGTCCTGGGCTACCCCGCCCCACGGGCCGAACGAAGGGTTGGTTGCAATGTCTGATACCTGTACCGCGACGCCGAGTGTGAAAGCCTGGCTTGAAGGGGCGGGGTTTGAGACGCCATGAAGGCGGATTGGGTGCGTAGCGTTGACGTCCCGGATGTACTCCTCGGACAGGCCGTGGGAGCCCTGGATCAACAGTGCGCGGTTTTCCGGGTCTGGAAGCGTGATGGCGCAGAAGTCGTAGGCCATGAGTCTGCAGGCAGCTTCGGCGATGATGTTTAGCAGGGCATCCAGTGAATCGCCCTGATTGACCGCGGACCCAATGTCGGCCACTGCCCGCAGCCATCCCTGCAGCTGCTCGGCCATTTGATGAGGTCTCACTTTCACTCTTACATTTTTCCATAACATGTCCCGGATGAAATTGGATCCGGCGTAGAGACTTTTCAGGGCGCCGGACAATGACACCTGCCGTGTAACGGGCACCGACTCAAAACAGCACCCCTTCTTGTGTTCCGGTTCTTGTGTTCCCGGCATATAGGTGTTGGCCATGGGTTTGCCACCAGACTAAGTGAGGCGGTCCTTGGGGGCGCCGGGAATAGGAGCTGCCCTGCGGGCTGGTGTTCGCGATTCTCTGGCGTTGTGGGTATGGACAATGCCAACATCGCCTAACTTCCGCCGAAACCGTGCGCAGCACTCGGGGGTTCGTCTCGCAGAGCCGGTCGGCCGCCGCCGCGCTGTGCAGGCGCCACGATTTCCGCCTCCAGTCTGGACCTTAGGCTGCGGCGTCCGAACATTCCTCAGCTCCTTTCTCCTGATTGGGCATGGGCAGACCCTGCCACGATCTGCTGACGAGCGGTGGCCACGGCTGCCAAGTCCTGCGTTGGCTTAGCTGTCGTTCGTCGGGTCGGCGATACCGATGTACTGCGTGTACAGGTATTCCTCGATTCCTTCAAGACCGCCTTCGCGGCCAAGCCCGGATTGTTTGACACCGCCGAACGGTGCTGCGGCGTTGGAGATGACGCCGGCGTTCAGGCCGAGCATGCCCGTTTCAAGTTTCTCGCCCATGCGAAGTCCCCGGCTCAGATCCGTCGTGAAGACGTAGGCCACCAACCCGTACTCACTGTTGTTGGCCAGCCGAACGGCGTCCGCTTCCGTGGAAAACGTCACGATCGGAGCGACAGGACCAAAAATCTCTTCGGCCAGGATGCGGGATCCTTCGGCAACGCCGGTAAGAATCGTCGGACTGTAAAAGTAACCCGGCCCGTCCACGGGAGAGCCACCAATAATTGCTTCCGCACCGGCCGCCACGGCGTCAGTCACCAGGCTGTGCACCTTATCCCGACTCTTGACATCGATCAGCGGCCCCACGGTGGAGCCGTCTTCGGTGCCCCTTGCGATGGTCATGCCGGACATTTTGCTTGCAAATCTCCGGGCGAATTCGTCAGCAACTGCTTCGTGTACAATGAAGCGGTTCGCTGCGGTGCACGCCTCGCCCATATTCCTGAGTTTGGCCTTCATCGCGCCGTCGACGGCGGCGTCCAGGTCGGCATCGTCGAAGACAATGAAGGGGGCGTTGCCGCCCAGTTCCATGGAGGTGCGCAGTACGGTCCCTGATGCGGCTGACAGGAGCTGGCGGCCGATTTCCGTGGATCCGGTGAAGGACAGTTTCCTCAGCCGCGGGTCCCGAATCAGGGGACCGGTTGTAGCGCCTGCGCTTGAGGACGAAATTACGTTAAGCACACCGGCTGGCAAACCCGCTTCCTGCATGACGGCAGCGAAAAGCATTGATGTCAGGGGAGTGAGCTTCGCGGGTTTGAGGATCATCGTGCAGCCGGCAGCTACCGCAGGGGCGATCTTTCGTGTGGCCATGGCGAGCGGGAAGTTCCACGGCGTAATCAGCAGGCAGGGCCCGACGGGCTTTTTCTGCACCAGCAGCCGTGATTTGCCGTCGGGCGCGATTGAGTAGCGGCCGAAGGCGCGGACAGCTTCTTCTGAGAACCAGCGGAGGAACTCGGCAGCATAGGTGACTTCTCCCCGGGCTTCGGCCAGGGGTTTGCCCATCTCAAGGGTCATCAGCAGCGCGAAGTCTTCGGTGCGTTCGGTGACCAGCTCGAAGGCGCGGCGCAGGATTTCGCCGCGGTCGCGCGGCGGGACTGCGGCCCAGCTTTCCTGGGCGTCGGCGGCTGCGTTCAACGCAGCCATGCCGTCCTCGGCAGTTGCGTCGGCCACGGACATGAGGACCTTGCCGGTGGACGGGTCTTCGACGTCGAAGATCCTTGCGGATGCTGCGGGACGCCAGTGCCCGTTGATCAGAAGTCCTGTCGGCACGGAGTCAAGTACTCGTTGTTCTCGCTCAGGGGAGATGCTCATGGATGTAGTTCCGTTCGTAGTGGTTGGGGTCCCGGTTCAGTAGGCCTTGGTTCTTTGGTCAACGATCAGGTGGATGAGGGCGAACGTTTTGCGCTCACTGATGGCTGCCAGGGCGGCGTCCACGGCAGTGGGGACGTCGCTGTCCCGGGTGACGCTGATACCGAATCCGCCGAATGCTTCTGCCATGAGGGCAAAGTCAGGGTTCTGCAGCTGCGTCCCGGAGATCCTTGAAGGGTAGTGTTTTTCCTGATGTGTGCGGATGGTCCCGTACTCCTGGTTGTCCATCACGATGACCAGTGGAGTGGCGCCATACTGAGTGGCCGTGGCAAGTTCCTGGCCGTTCATGAGGAATTCCCCGTCCCCGGCGATAGTGACGACGAGTCTGCCGGGGAACGCAAGTGATGCGGCGACGCCGGCCGGTACGGAGTAGCCCATGGATCCGTTCCTCGCGCTGATCATTGACGCGTACGATTCCGTGGGGAAGTAGCGGTGGGCCCAGTTGGTGTGTTCGCCGGCGCCGAAGGTCACCATGGCGTCCTTGGGCAGTTTCCTGACCAGGTTGGCCATGAGGGTATCCATCCTGGCCTTTCCGGCTGCGGGTACGGCGCTTGGGAGTTTAGCGAAAGCCTCCTGCTCGGCCCGCATTCGCTCCGTCCAAGCCTGCCATTCCGGTTTGGCAGGGAGACTGAGGGCGGCAAGATCGCGAACAAAGGCGTCGGGTTTGGCTACGATCTGGTGGGTCACGGGACCGGAACGGCCGCGCAATGACGGGTCGATCGTGACTAGGAAGTTCTTTCTGCTCCAGTCCTGGCGGTAGAGGAAACCATCAGTGATGACATCTCCGGGCACCGTGCCGACGAAGATCAGCAGGTCTGTTTCCTCGAGGAGGTCATATGTGGGCCGGGGGCGTCCATAGCCGATCGGTCCGACATAGGACGGTGAGCTGAAGGGAACGGTGCCTTCGGTCCGCCATTCGGCGGCGGCAGGGATGTGGTGGCGTTCCAGCCAACGGGTGAGCCCTTCGGCTCCGGATACTGACCAGTCGTTTCCGCCGGTCACGAACAGCGGCTTGGTGGACGCTTCCAAAGCCGTTGTCAGGGCGGCAATGTCCGTTCCCGTCATGCCGCCGCCTGCGACGGGAATAGGAGGGTGTAGCTCGTTCGGAACCAACTGCTGGATGACATCCTCCGGCAGCCCGACGACGACCGGTCCGGGCCTGCCGCTCATGGCTGCGAACATCGCCTCGGCGACCAGTTCGGAGGCCCGTTCTGCGTGGTCGAGCACCATGACCCGCTTGGCGCCGGTGTCGAACCAGGCCTTGATGTCGAACTCCTGAAAAGCTTCGCGGTCGCGGTGGGCGAAAGGGATTAGACCGACGAAGAGAACCATGGGCGTGGAATCCTGCCAGGCGGTATGTAGGCCGACGTGGGCGTTGGCGGCGCCGGGTCCGCGGGTCACCATGGCGACACCCGGTGTCTGGTTCATCTTGCCGTCGGCTTCGGCCATGTAGCTGGCACCGCCTTCGTGGCGGCAAACAATGGTCTCAATGTCGGACGCGTGAAGTCCATCCAGGACGTCCAGGAAGCTCTCTCCGGGAACGATGTGAACCCTCGTTACTCCGTGGGCCCGCAGGCTGTCGACAATGACGTGACCGGCGCTTTTGGAAGGGGAAGCTGGGTGATGGGACCGGATGCTGGGTTCGGCGGTCGTTTGGGTCATCGTCTTGGAAATGCTTTCTGTTGTCAGAACCTGGTCATGTAGGCCCTGTGGTCGGTGGTTTCCTCGGTCTCACCCGGACCGTGGTCCGGAAGATCCGGTTCGGGCAGGGGCGGGGAGGAAGTTGAGGAGCTGTTGCCGGGCTGACGGAAAAGGCCCCGGGCTATCACTGAGAAAGCGATGCCAGGGGCCTTCCGCCCGCGTTGCTACCGTTCGGTCAGCGGCAGGGGTTCGTTGTCGGAGTTCAGGTGTTCGACGGTGGTGAAAACAATTTCGTTGTCGCCCACATTCTCTATGTCGTGCAGCAGGTACTCACCAGGGCCGAAGTGGAAGTGGCGGGTTTCTCCTGCCTGGTAGGACACTTCACGGGTGGTGCCGTCAAAGGTGTGCTGGCGGCTTCGGCCAGCGTTGATGGCGGTCCAGAAATAGTCCAGAACGTGCCGGTGTGCGTGCCACCGCTCGCCAGGGGCGAGCCGGATTTCCCAGACTCGGACCCGGTCGTTTTCGCTGAGTAGCCTTGAACCGACGGCACCATCGAAGGCGTGCTCTTCGAATTCGCGGCGAAGCTCGTCGGACCAGCCTTCGAAGTTGGTGCCGACAAGGTCGCCAGCGAGGGGAAGGTCGGAGAGGAATCGTGTCTCGGTCATGCGCTCAGCACCACTTTCAGGGCGTCGGTATCGGCTGCGTTCTTGAAAATTTCGTAACCCTTCTCCATGTCCGAGAGCTTCAGACGGTGGGTGATCAGGGCCGTGGGGTCGAAGGTTCCGGCGGCGATGGCCTTCATCAGGGCGGGCACGCTCAGCGCGGACGGGATGCCCGTGGTGAGGGTGATTTGTTTGGCCCAGAGCGATTCCAAGTGGATGGTCGCCGGTTCCTCATGGACGCCGATGTTGGCGATGTGCCCGCCGGGACGGACCAGGGAGGCTGCCAGTTCGAAGGGCTTGGGGAAGCCCGCCGCTTCGATCGTTACGTCCGCGCCTAGGCCGCCGGTCAGCTCTGCCACCAGGTCATGTGCCTCCTCCGGGCCGACTGCGTGGGTTGCGCCGAGCTGGAGTGCCTTCTGACGCCGGCTCTCGACAAGGTCGACCACGACGATATTCGCCGGGGAGTACAGCTTGGAGGTCAGGACCGTAGAGAGACCCACCGGGCCTGCTCCGACGATGACGATGGTGTCACCGGGGGTCACCTGCCCGCGGAGGACACCGACCTCGTACCCGGTTGCCAGGATGTCGGTCAGGAAGATGACCTGCTCATCACCGAGCTCGTCCGGGATCTTGTACACGCTGTTCTGCGCGAACGGGATCCTGCCGTATTCGGCCTGGAGGCCGTCGACCAGGTGCCCGAGGGCCCATCCGCCCGTGGTCAGGCACTGACCATACATGCCGACGGTGCAGAACCGGCAGAAACCGCAGGCTGACACGCAGGTGGCAAGGATGCGGTCGCCGGGCTTGACGTTGTGGACTGCTGAGCCGACCTCTTCAACAACGCCGACGCCTTCGTGGCCGAGGACGGTCCCGAACGGGGTGTCGGGCACGCCGCCTTTCAGGATGTGGGTATCGGAACCGCAGATGGTGGTTGCGGTGACCTTTAGGATGAGGTCGGTGTCGTTCTGGATTTTCGGGTCAGGGTGGTTGCGCCACTCGATCTTTCCGGGTCCGTCATAAACGAGAGCCTTCATGGCTTTCCTTTCAGGGTTGTGGTGGTAACCGTGCCGCGTCACTGCGGCACGGGAGCGTGCTGTATTACTGTCCGGGGCCGTAGAGGCCGAACCGGAGGTCTGGGTCGCCTGGCGTCCAGGTGTTATGGAACTGGGAGCGTGCACCCATGCTGGTCACCCGATCGATGAGGTTGTTGCCGAGCTGCAGCTGTCCGGGTTCCCACTTGGCCAGGGCCGTGACGATGTTGTCGTTCTCGCCCAGGGCCGCAGCAAGGGCCCAGGCGTCCGCGGCGGCTTTGGCGGCGGCCGCTGCTGCGTGCGGGCGGGCCGCGAAAGCGGCATCGCCGATCAGTGCAACGCGGCCCTCGACCATGCGGGGGGTGCGGACATCGAGGACAGGCTGAATGTAGGGCTCTGCGGTGAGGTTGACGAGTTCCGCGGCTGCAGGCGCCAGCAGTTCCTTGGCAGCGGCCTTCATTTCCGTGATGTAGCGGTCCTGGACCTGGCCGGGGTGAACGGAGACGGGGCCCGTGAACCCGCGCTTGTCGGTCAAGATCTCGTCGAGTTCCGGGCCTTCGGCGACGTTGCGGTACCAGACGTAGTTAAGCAGCCGCTTTCCTACCTCGAAGCCGTTGTCCGGGCCGGGGATCGGGTACATGCAGATCTGCGTGTTCGGCCCAATCGAGTAGGTCAGCGAGCTTCCGAGCAGCTCAGCCGTTTCGGGGGAGACGTCACTTTCCAGGACGGTGCCTCGCCAGCCGATGTAACCCGAGTAGGACAGCCCGGCTTCCGGGTAGAGGCGCCTGCGTCCGATCGAGGTGATGCCGTCGGCGAAGATGACCATGTCGGCGTGTTCGGTCCGGCCGCTGACGAAGCGGACGTCAACACCGTCGGCGTCCTGGTCGAATCCAACGGCGTATTCGCCCAGCACGTACTTCTCCCGACCGAAGTCCGAAAGGAGGGAGCTGTACATGACGCTCCACGAGCTGTAGTGCCATTCAGCCTTCTCTTCAAAGAGGACCTTGTTGCCTTCTCCGATGTACCGGAGGAACTGAGTCGACGTGCTCACGGCTTCGGGGGTGATGCTGCTTCGCTCGCGGAACCAGCGCAGGGTGTCGGGCTGAAGAACAATGCCACCGCCCCGGTTGCTTAGTTCGGTGGGCGTCCGTTCGAAGATCGAGACGTCGAAGCCCAAGTCCTTAAGAAGCAGGCCGGCGGTGAGTCCGCCAATGGACCCGCCCAGGACCAAGGCCCGCTTGCCAGTGTGGGTAGTCATCTGAAATAGCTCCTTTGCCAATTTGCTGCGTCATCGGTGACCGCAATCACTACATCCAGTGTGCTGCGCGCAACACCGGGGGCAAAGGTGCCCGGAACCATAAAGACCGCTAGTCAGATGTATATATGCACATAGTCGATTACGTAATGCGGTGGGGCGATGAAACTGGCTAACTCCCGGCTTCAGGAGAGGACAACCCGTCCCAGGTACCACTCGATCTGGTCGCGGCTATGCCTCAGTAATTCGATCCGGGCCTGGAGGTTGGCAATTTCCCCACGCAGCAAATGCTCCATTTCGCTATTTGCCTGCGGCGGAAGTTCAGCCTCCGGACCTTGGACGCAGGGCAGCAGCACGCGGATCAGGCGTGTCGGGAGTCCGGCGTCGAGCAGTCCGCGGATCTGCTGGACGAGTTCGAGCGATTCGGGCGCGTATTCGCGATAGTTGTTGGAGGTCCGGGTGGAGTGGAGTAGGTCCTGTTCTTCGTAATAACTGAGCTGGCGGGTACTAACACCCGACTTGGCTGCGAGTTCTCCGATGCGAATGTGACCAACCTTTCATCTGACGAGCTTGACCTTAACGTCAATGTCAGACTTTACGCTGGTATGCATGATTGAATCAACAACCATCGATGTTCAAGTCGCAAATCCCCGTCCTTGGTCAGAGCATCCCGGGCTTACGCATGCCCACCGTCCGGATGGTATGACCATTGGCGTCATCACACCTCTGGAAGGATTCGACGGCCCTGTGCCGGGAATAGACAACCACATTGGCCTGATCCAGCAGGCCGAACGCGCCGGGTTCTCAAGCGTGTGGGTGCGGGACGTTCCCCTCCTGGACCCCAGTTTCGGGGATACTGGGCAGGTATTCGACACGTGGTCTTACCTGGGCTATCTCGCAGCAACGACGGAGCGCATCAGCCTTGGCACCGCCAGCGTTGTACTTCCGCTCCGCCATCCCTTGGACACCGCGAAGGCAGCGTCCAGTATTGACCATTTGTCCGGTGGGCGGTTGCTGCTGGGCGTGGCGACGGGGGACCGGGCAGTGGAATTTCCGGCCTACGGCGTAGGCTATGAAAGCCGCGGCGAACGGTTCAAGGAATCCCTGTCGTGCTGCGCCAAGTGACCGAGAACCGTTTCCCCAATCTGGATTCCACGCTGGGGAGCATGAGCGGAACGGATCTTCTTCCGAAGCCCACCTATGGGCGGCTCCCGGTGTTCATGACCGGCGGCGGCCGGCAGGAGATGGAATGGATCGCACAAAATGTCGACGGCTGCCTCTTCTATACCTTGCCCTTGGAGCAGCAGGACCTCAACATCCAGCGTTGGTGCCGGCTGACAGCGCAGCGCGGCGAACCCGGATACAAGCCCTTCAACCAGGCGACCTACATTGACTTGTCCGAAAACCCCAATGCCATGACACGAGCCATCCACCAAGGGCTCTCCTTGGGACGGGAACCCCTGCTGCAGTACCTCAAGGCCTGGGAGAAGGTGGGCGTCGACCAGCTCATGATCAACTTCAAGCACAGCCGTCGGCCAGTAGGCGACGTAATGGCGGAATTCGCGGAGCACATCCTCCCGCATTTCCCCGCCGGCAGCCGCGCTACCGAGGTCAAATAGCATGGCGGCCTTCCCAAACGATGTGGAGTCGACGGCAGCCGACTACTCCGCCGTTTCATTGCTATTCTCTGCGGTACACACTGCGATGGAGTCTGGCGAAACTCACGTCGTTGAGGACGCCTTTCTTCCGCACACGCAGGCAGCAATTAGTCAACTCGGAAGCGCCAGTGGCGCCAACGGGGTTGCATCCTTGCTTCAGCACATGGCTTTTCCCGGAAAGCTGGTCAGGTACAGGATCGTCAATCCGTACATTGCCATTGATAATGACCGGGCATCGCAAAGCGCGTATCTGTTGGGGACCGTAGGGACGGAGGCAACCAACGGGGGCATAGACGCGTTCCTCTTTGGGGGCCACTACGTCGCCACGTACCAACAGACCGCAGCCGGCTGGAGGATTGCCGACCTCAGGTTCCAGCTTGACTGGAACCATGGCGACCGGCGCCACGTCTCGGGCTGGACACTCGACAAGGGGCCAGGGCGGACAAATCCCAGCCCGGTGATCGTCAGCGAACTGGACGCCCCCTGGCGGGCCACACGGCAGCCGCAACCGGGCAAAACCGAGGCGCAGCTTGTCGCCGAAGTATGCATCCGGTACGCCTGGGGGCTTGACCAAGCCGACTTCAGCCTGCTTGCAACCGCATTTACCGATAATGCAGTAGCCGAGATGGTGCCCTTTGGGCCGATGTCCGGCCGACGCGAAATCGTTGGCAGACTCAAGGACCTTCGAAACGGCCAGCCGTACATGCAGCACGCTGCATCGGATTTCGTGGTGAATGTCCGGGGCGACCGTGCAACCATGCAGATCCACCGCATCGTGCCCTTCATGCCCACGATGGAGACGCTGGACGCGCCCATCTTCGGTGCCCGCTACGAAGGCCGTCTTAGGTTGGAGGACGGTGTGTGGAAGTTCGAATGGCTGCAGTATTTTCCTGGCTGGATCAGCCTTGCCGAGGCAGGCGAGGGGGACAGACGATGACTGTCCGGACCATTGCCGGTGCCAAGGTCACGGTTGACTCCCTGAAGCGTGCCGCAGGCACTTTTCCAACCGGCGTCGTCATTGTAGCGGCGAACACCGCGGACGGGCCTGCGGGCCTGACCTTGCAGTCTTTCGTGTCGCTGTCGCTCGACCCGCCATTGGTTCACTTGTCCGTCTCTTCGACGTCGGGCAGTTGGCAGGCCATCAAGAGCGCCAGTGGTTTCGCCGTCAGCGTCCTAGCTGAGGACCAAGCAGATTTGGCCCTGAACTTCGGCAAAAGGAACTCCGACAAATTTGCCGGTATGAAGCTCACTCGGGAATCGACATCAAAGCACCCGAAGATCGAAGGGGCCGTTGCCTGGTTCGACTGCGTGATAGTAGCTGTCTACCCGGGCGGGGACCACGACATCGTGGTGGCCTCGGTCCTCAACGCTGAGATGCCGGAAGCAAGCCGCGAACCACTGGTCTTCCACCGCAGCGGGTTTTGGCGAATCGAGCCTGCCGTAGGGGCTGCAGTTGGCGCACGAGGAGACCACGGCAGTTGTCCCCAGAAGCGTGTGGGACAAAGGAAAGACCCATGGGGAAAGGAACATCGGTGAAAGCGCTCATCATCGGAGGATCCGTCGCCGGACTCGCGGCAGCCCACGAGCTGCGGGCGGCCGGAGTGGAGTCCGAGGTCTTCGAACGATCATCAGGCACGATGCAGACCCGGGGTGCCGGAGTGGTGATGCAACCGGAGGTCGAGGCATTGTTGCGCGGACTTGGCTTCACCGCGGAGTCAGTGAGCGTAGAACTCTTCGAACGTCAACAGCTGCACCGTACAGGCGAGGCAACGGGTTACGCCGCGCCCCAACTCATGACATCGTGGGACACCCTCTACCGCACTCTCCGGGACTCCCTCCCCGCCGACAGCTACCGGCTCAACAGCACCCTGCACCAACTCCGCACTGACGGGAACCAGATTCGGGCGGAGTTTGCCGACGGATCTTCAGCTGTGGGCGACTTCGTCGTGGGCGCGGACGGGATCGGCTCGGCAACGCGCAAACTGGTAAATCCGGAAGCCCGGGAAACCGTTTATGCCGGATACGTGGCATGGCGAGGGCTGGAACCCGAAGCCATGCTGCCCCAGGATTTGGTAGACCTGCTTTCGGGACGCTTCACGTTCTATGGGGCCAATGGCCTGCAGTTCCTCAGCTATCTGGTTCCAGGGCCCAACGGAGAATTGACCCAAGGCAAGCGGCGGGTCAACTGGGTCTGGTACATGAACGTACCTGAACAGAACCTTCGACACCTGCTGAAAGGGAAGAGCGGCAGGCAATACACCACGTTCCTGCCGCCCGGCGAGCTGGACGGTGACAGTGGAATCCAGTTGGCCGCCGTGGCCCGCTCTATGCTGCCTCCGCAACTGGGGGATCTGGTTCAAAGATTGAACGTCTTCATGCAACCCATCTTTGATCTCCCCGCTACCAGAATGAGCACGGGGCGCACTGCCCTGATAGGTGACGCGGCGGGAACCGTTCGACCACACACCGCGTCAGGAACATCCAAAGCCTTCGGAGATGCCCGCGGCCTAGCCATTGAACTACAACGATTCATGTCAGCGAGACCTTCGAGCCTGCAGGACAGGCTGGGCGATTGGGAACGCAACCGACATGAGCACTTGGGTCGACTTTCCGATGTCGGCATCGAACTTGCGCGCAGGTCATCGCTTGGGACGACGATCGGGAGCCAATATCTGACCGAACCGCAAAGCCTCCCCGAATAATCAGACCAACCCGCCAGCACAGGCACGTCCCTCAGTCGAGCTCGTCCCTCAACCGGCCACCATCGACATCACCGAGACATCCTTCGCGGAGACGCTGAAAAATAACGAGATCGTGTTCGTCGGTTTCTGGGCGGGCTGGTGCGGGCCATGCCGCATGTTCACCCTGACATACGAGGCCGTCGCCGGAAAGCACGCGGATATTGTCTTCGCCAAGGTCGACACGGAAGCTGAGCAGAGCCTGGCCGGCTCCGCGAACATCACGTCAATTCCTACCCTGATGGCGTTCAAAAACCAGACGCTTGTCTTCTCCCAAGCCGGAGCGCTAAATGCTGCCGCGCTGGAGCAGGTAATGGAGGCAGTCAGGCGTCTGGACGTAGACCTGCACCTCGCCGAAGGAGCCCAACAAAACTGACCTTATGAATGTGAAGATGAGGAACAAGCCGGCCACTGTCCTTGGGCAGGCTCCGGGCCGTACTGAACTCAGAGCAGGGGAGACAAGAGCCAAATGCACTGGCTGCACCCTGTCCATATGGCGGCCTTGTTCTCACTGGGGTTGCGGAATATACCTTTCAAAGGCTGCTTGGCCGGTAACGGGTGATCCTGGTAGTCCTCTCGATCTGGCTTGAAGACAGTGGCTCGTGCTGACCACATGTTGCTTCGGCATTCGGAACCGGGGGTGGCCGTCCGGATGGTACGGCCACCCCAAAGCGGCTCCCGAGATTCTGGCTAGAGCGTCACGCCGCCATCAACGTAAATTGTTTGACCGGTGAGGTAGGCACTGAGAGGGCTTGCCAGTACTGCAACCATGCTCGCGATGTCCGATGGCTGACCGATCCGCCTTTGTGGAATGCTGGCCAGCAGGTCGGCGCGCGCCGGCTCATCCAAGCGATGCCACACTGACATGGGAGTCATGATGTGCCCAGGCGCCACGGCGTTGACGCGCACACCAGCCTCGGCCCATTCCGAGGCGAGATAACTGGTCAGGGACGAGATCGCAGTCTTGCTCGTCCCGTAGGCGGTGCGCCCACGCAGGACGCGCAAGCCGTTTATGGATGCAATGTTCACGACGGCGCCAGTTCCGTAAGGTTTCATCAGGTCGTAGGCAGCGCGGCTGCCCAAAAACGTGCCATGTACGTTGACGGACATTACGCGCTCGAATTCCTCGATGGACGTGTCAACGGCAAGCTCACGACAGATCAGGCCTGCGTTGTTCACCCAAAGACTTAGCCGTTTACCTGTGGACTCAACCATCTTAACGACCTGGGCAGTCTGCTCAGGGGATGAGACGTCCGCTTGGACGTACAGAGTGTTGTCATCGTGCAGGGCGGGCGCGTCGTTCAAGTCAACAGCCACCACGGTCACTCCGAGCTGTGCGAGGTATTCGCTGATCTTTGCTCCAATACCTCCCGACGCTCCCGTGACGACAGCGGTCGTGCCATTCAGTTCAGCAAAAGGCTGAGTAATAGAGGTGGGACGTACGTCGTCCTTGTAGAGCTGGTCCAACGGTTTCTCCTTCATTAGAAAAGCAGGCTCCCCTGTTTCCGGTCGACCCACGCCAGGGGGGCCCGGGCATTTACGCTCCACTATCTGAGCTGCCTTATCGAGGGGCGGGTGAGCACGTATGTCAGTACTGCTGACACCAGGAAGGCCGCACTCATGGCCACAAGCCCGATCCGCGTGTTGCCGGTAAGGTCAACAAGCACCCCAATGACGTATGGTCCGACGAAACCACTGACGTTTCCCAGAGAGTTGATGAATGCAATAGCTACTGCCGCAACGGTGCCCAGGAAAACGGACGTTGCCTGCGCGAAGAAAAGGGGCAAACCGGCCTGAGATCCGGCGGCTGCGATGCACAGGAAAAGCAGCACCATCACCGGCGAGTCGAAGAACGTGCTTGCGAGGAGGCCGACGCCACCGACCAGAAGGCTAATGATCAGGTGCCATCGGCGGTCTCCAGTGCGGGCGGAGGACTTGCCGATCAGGTACATGGCCACCGCACAAACAGCCCAGGGGAGAGCAGACAGAAGACCAGCGTCAACGGTGCCAACACCAAAGCGGTCTTTGATCACCGTCGGCATCCAATACGTAATGGTCCAAAACGATAGCGTGAGGAAAAAGTACTGGAGCGCGAAGGCCCAAGCCAGGCCGGACTTGACGACCCGCTTCACGGCGCCCGGTTCATGCGCGTGACCTGCACGGTCGCCAGCGTGGGCGAGGATGTATTCGCGTTCATCCGGCGTCAGCCATTTGGCATTCTGGGGGCCTGCGGGAAGAAATGCGAGGAATGCGACGCCGAGAACGAGTGTTGCAAGGCCCTGGGTCAAAAAGACCCATCGCCATCCGGACAGGCCCAGTGTTCCGTCCAGGAGGAGGAGGAGTCCGGCGGAGATGACCGTTGTAATGGCCAGCGCAATCGGGACACCCAACTGAAATATGGAGAGTGCGCGCGGAAACAAGCGCGACGGAAACCAGAATGTCATGTACAGGACGATGCCGGGATAGAAGCCGGCTTCGGCAGCCCCCAACAGGAAGCGTGTGATGTTGAGCGACATGGGGTCGTGGATGAACATCATTGCCGCAGTCACCGCTCCCCAGCTGAACATGATGCGGGCTAGCCAAGCGCGGGCACCGAAGCGGTTCATCGCGATGTTGCTTGGCACTTCCAAAAAGAGATACCCAAGGTAAAAGACGCCGGCGGCGAGACCAAAGGCACTCGCAGTGAGGCCCAGTTCAGCCGACATTGGTGCATTGACGACACCCAAGTTGGCGCGATCCATGTATGCGATCAGAATCCCTAGAATCAATAAGGGGAATAACCGAACCGCGAGCTTACGAAAGATTTTCTCCTCAAGCTTAGTGTCGATCGCTGGCTGGGCGAGCGTACCGTTCAGGGTCATTGTGGGTTCCAATCTTCATCGGTCAGCACCCGGGCGACAAGAGCCGGAGTTATATAGCCGGACCACTGTGTCCGGCATCACGGAACGTATCCTTAATAGACTCACTGCACAAGGTCCAACTTTAGTATTGCTGTTTATTACCCAGCTTTTTGGGGCCATTTAGCGTGTAACAGCCGCCATCCCCTTAGCGCCAGTTCTTAGTGACCGTTGACTTTCAACCTAAATGTAGGACATTCTTGTGCCTGTCTAATGTAGAGGGATGATGGCCACCGCCGGCCACCAGCCTCGAAGGTTTCACCTGCTTTCCGCGAGGGCGAATCAGCAAAAGTTCCTGAAGGAGACAACATGCACCCACGACTGGGCCAGGAGCCCGGATCTGCACCTGCACTCGTCACGGATTCCGAGTTCACCAAGTGCTAGGCATAGCGGCAGCGGATACACCTGCCAGGGGCGTACTCGCCATCTGGAATGATTGCCTCCCCGGCCGCGAGGCTGCATACGAACGGTGGTACGTGACGGAACACCTGCCTGAGCGGCTCTCGATTCCGGGATTCTCAGTAGGTCGCCGATACCGTGCCATCAATGCCGGGCGGCAGTTCTTCACCGCCTACGAAGTCGACAGTCCCTCCGTTCTAAGCTCGCAGCCCTACCGTGAACGGCTGAACGAGCCGACAACGCTTACACGCGAGATCATGTCTGATGGCTTCGCCCATGCTTCCCGAACTGTATGTGAACGCCGTGACGTAGTGGGATCGATACGCGGGGCAGTCGCGATCACAGTGGAGACCCGGGACGGCGCCGCCGTTCCCAGCCCCGAACTGCAACCGCTCGGCGCTGCTCTTAGGCAAAGCATCGTGCATCGCGAATCATGGTTCGCCGTCACTGGGGATCCGCCGTCGGCCGAAGAAGAACTACGAGGACCTGATGAGCGGATTTCTCGCTGCCTGCTCGTCGAGTTCCTTGAAACCGAATCAGCGCTCGAAACCGCTCGAATTATCGGACAAGAGTGGCCGGAAGCCAACGTGGGTGTCTATGCACTGATGTGCGTCCTTCACGCCGAGGCCGCGGCATGAGGGTCTTGCTGATCCAGGGCGCAAACATGGAATACCTTGGATACCGGCAGCCTGAACTCTATGGCACCACCACCGCGAGCGAACTCGACGCGATCCTGCAACAGGAAGCCGAAAGTCTAGGCGTTGACCTGGACATCCACTACCTGAACATCGAGGGTGAAGCCATCAGCCTGATCTACCAGGGAGTGCGCGACGGGGTGGACGCGCTGGTCATGAACCCCGCCGGCTTCCTGTATGCCGGATATGCGCTGCGGGACTGCCTCAAAGCCATCCCCGTCCCGTACATCGAGGTCCACATGACAAACATCGATGCTCGGGGCATGCACTCAGTCACTGCCACCGAATGCGCCGGAATGATAACTGGGCTCGGCGTTGAGTCCTACCGTCTTGCACTGTCAGCAGCAGTGCACCTGATCAAAAAGAAGGAAAATTGACATGACCAGAACTGCGCTCGTCACGGGAGCCGCGCGCGGCATCGGCGCCGCCATCGCCGACCGGTTCGAGGGACTCGGGTGGACGGTCTACCGAATGGACCGGACCGGCGATGAGTCACCCGGCATGATCATCGGCGACGTCACATCGGAGGACGACTGGGATCGCATTTCCCGGCAAATCGAAGCTGAGGTCGGACATCTGGATGTCCTGGTCAACAACGCAGGGATCCTGAGGAAGCGCCGCTTGCCGACTCTACCCTTGAACTCTGGAATGACGTGATCAACGTCAACCTCACGGCCTCGTTCTTATCCAGCCGGGCCATGCTTCCGCTGCTTGAAAAAGGCGATCGCGCGACCATTCTCAACTTCTCCTCGATCGACGGCCTCCGTGGCAGTCTCTGGCACTCTGCGTACGCCGCGAGCAAGGGCGGCGTCCTTTCTCTGACCCGCACCCTCGCACTCGAACTCGCCCACCGCGGCATCACGGTCAACGCAATCTGTCCAGGCACTGTTGATACGCCGATGGTGCAGAACATGCTCCGCAATAAGGCCGGCATTGACCGTGAAGCCCTCCACCCGCTCAAGCGCATCTCCACTCCGGAGGACCAAGCTGTTGCCGCGGCATTCCTGTGCAGTCCGGAGGCCCAGTACATTACCGGCGTCTCCTTGAGCGTCGACGGCGGCCGAGCGATCCGCTGATTCCGGAAAACTGAGGACACTATGACCGATTCAAAGAAAACAGCTCTTGTGGTTGGCGCTACCGGCGTTGTCGGCCGGAGCCTGCTTAAGCAACTGGTCGCCGACCCCGAGTGGGATGTCATTGCAGTATCGCGCCGGACCCCGGAGGTCGAAGGGGACTACCGGCACTTGGCAATAAACCTGCTCGATGCAGAGGCCACCAGGAATGCACTGAACTCCTGCGAAAATGTTAACCATGTATTTTTCTCTGCCTACATCCAGAAGCCGACGTGGGCTGAGATGGTCGAGCCGAACATGGCGATGCTGCGCAACCTCATGGATGGTATCGAGCCAGTCGCAAAAAACCTCCAGCATGTCAACCTGATGCATGGCACCAAGTGGTACGGCAACCACTTGGGGGAATTTAAGACCCCCGCGCAGGAAACAGATCCCCGCCATATGCCGCCAAACTTCTACTACGACCAGCAGGACTACATCGTTGAGCGCCAGCAGGGAGCATCCTGGACTTGGTCTGCCGCAAGGCCCCACGGGATTTGCGGCTTATCCATTGGCAACCCGATGAACCTGGTGATGGTGCTGGCCGTCTATGCGACCGTGTCCAAAGCACTGGGCTTGCCGCTCAGGCATCCCGGATCCGTTGAGAACTCGCGGGCGCTGTACAACGTCACGGACGGCAAGCTCCTCGCGAACGCATGCACGTGGATGGCTACTGATCCCAGCGCCGCCAACGAGGCCTACAACATTACCAACGGAGACGCCTTCCGCTGGCAGGACATGTGGCCGATCATCGCTGACTATTTCGGAATGGAGACCGCTCAGGCCCAACAAATCGACTTGGTCCAGATGATGGCTGACAAAGCCCCGCTATGGGAAAAGCTGTCAGCTGAGCGCGGCTTGATGAAGATCCCGTACGAACAGCTCGTCGACTGGTCTTACGGGAACTTTGTCTTTACCCCGCAGTACGACGTCATGTCATCCACGACCAAAGCGCGCCGAGCCGGTTTCACTGGCGTTGACGACAGCGCTGAAATGTTCCTCCGGCATTTCGACGAGTTACGTGCGAACCGGATCATTCCCTGAAACCGGAATACTGTTCCCAATAGCCTCCGACGACGTTCACCGGATGGCATTCGCCAGCTCCGCGGAACTTCCGATGGGGCGATAGCTGCGATCTCCAGGATCTGAACCACAATCGCTCCCGACGACATTCAGTGTGGATCTCCGCGCCATCGAGCCCCCAAAAGGCCGTGGCAGGTGTTTCTGGGTCCGGCAGCGAGGCCGCTGATAGTGATCGCGCCTTATTGATATATGGCCGTGGACGCTGCTCATCGATGTATGGCCAAGCTGTCCAATGACGCTAACCTAGCGCGCTGAGCTCCCCAAATGGTAGAGCCTGACAGTCCCGGGAGGGGCTGTCAGGCTCTACTTGTATGACGGCACGATTTCAGGTCGTCAGCTCATCAGGTGGCCTCAGTCAGCCATGGTCGAAGGAGAGCCATTGGCGGGTTGACACTGAGCCTTCTTTGGCCGACCGTTTCGAAGCAAATGGCTCGACCCGGCGTTAGCGCTACTCCTCATGCCAGCCCACCCATGCAGATGAGGTTAGGCGGATGTCTGCGGTGGCGAGCTCGGCCTCCCACTCGGCAAAGTCGCGGATATTGGGGTCGAGCAAAACTGCAAGGTGTCTGAACAGCCACAACATGGTGATTCCTCTCGAGGATTAGACGGGCAATTCGGCAACGCATCGCACCGCCGGGGATACTCCGAGGCGTCACTCCTCAGATGCCAGGGTGCATCGAGAAGCAGGTAACTGCACATCGGACTAACTGTTCAATAATAGACCTTGCATTGAATGTCCGACAATGGCTATTGTGGATACACACCCCGGCAGGCACCGGCCTCCGGTTAGCTTTCCCTCATCGAGAGGCTTTCTGTGTCAATGACGACAATCCCCCGCAACAAAACGGCCATCCGGCGCGTTGCCGCCGCCAGCCTTATCGGAACAACAGTCGAATTCTTCGACTTCTTCATCTTTGGGACCGCATCAGCGCTGGTTCTCGGCAAGCTCTTTTTCCCGAGCCTTGACCCGCTGGCCGGCACCCTGGCCTCTTTCGCGACCTTCGGCGTCGCGTTCGTAGCCCGGCCCATTGGAGCTCTGGTTTTTGGGCACTTTGGTGATCGGGTCAGCCGCAAACGGATGCTGATTACCAGTCTTCTCATGATGGGACTGGCCACAGTCGCTGTCGGCCTCCTGCCAACCTACGACCAGGTCGGCCTGCTGGCTCCCGTCCTATTGGTGCTGTGCCGCCTCGTTCAGGGACTTGCCCTGGGCGGTGAATGGGGAGGTGCGGTGCTGATGGCCGTCGAACACGCGCCGAGAAACCGTCGAGCCTTTTACGGCAGTTTCGCCCAGGTAGGCGTTCCATTCGGCCTCGTGCTCGCAACCGGCAGCTTCTGGGGAGTGCAACAATTGCCCGAAGCAGCGGTTACCTCCTGGGGATGGCGCATCCCGTTCCTGCTCAGCGCCGTCCTGGTGATTGTAGGACTGTACATCCGGCTCAAAATCGAAGAGAGCCCAGCGTTCGCCTCACTGAAGAAAGAAAAGCGCGTAGAGAAATTCCCTGCCGGCGTTGTTTTCCGCCGCGCTCCGAAGGGCCTGCTCATTGGCGCTCTGGGTATGGCCGCGGCGAATGTGCCGTTCTACATGGCGACTGTTTTCGCCCTGTCGTACGGCTCGTCGGCCGGCGTATCACGGAACACCATGCTCCTGGCTGTCTTCGTTGCGTCCGCGGTGCAGATCTTCACCATTCCGATGTTTGCAACGCTCTGCGACCGTTACGGCCGCAGGACCGTCATGCTTGCCGGTTCTGCGTTGACTGCGCTGATGGCTTTTCCCTTCTTCTGGTTGATTGGCACAGGGAACACCCTCGCCGTGATTCTTGCCATGCTGATGGCCCTGCCGCTCTGCCACTCACTTACCTACGGCCCGCAAGCTGCCTGGCTGCCTGAAGTATTTCCCACCCGCCTGCGCTACAGCGGATCAGGAATTGCCTACACCTTGGGTGGCCTGATGTTCAGCGCCCCGGTGCCGTTTGTCGCGGCCTGGGTGGGATCTGTCATCCCCGGTTCCTGGACGCTGTCCGTTTACATCATCATCGCCGCAGCGTTGACCTTCTTCGCAGTACTGGCCAGCCGAGAATCCCGGGACGACGACATTCATTGGGACGAGCATCCCGAAGAGCAGCGAGTGCCGCGGTAACGCCAGCCAGTTGACGTTCAACACAACGCACACCTCGCTGCTGACGAAATAGACAAGGACGATCCCGTGAACGATGCCACCACAAGTTCTCCGGGCCCACTGAACGGGCTCACGGTTGTGGACATGACAACCTCTTATGCCGGCCCCAGCGCCTCCATGTACCTTGCGGACCTGGGTGCCACAGTTGTGAAAGTTGAACGTCCCGGCTTCGGCGACGATGCCCGGAGCTGGGGGCCGCCATTTGTCCAAGGTGCTTCCGCCTGGTTCGCCTCGGCCAACAGAAACAAGAAATCTGTGGTGGTGAACGTCCGCCACCCGGAAGGGATCCGGGTTCTGCATGATCTCATTGGGAAAGCTGATGTGTTCATGCAGAACCTTAATCCCGGAAAACTGGCTAAGCTGGGGGTCGATCACCAGACTCTGACTGCCAAGTACCCTCGTCTGATCTATTGCGCTCTGTCGGGGTTTGGGCTTGACGGCCCGGACCACCAGCTGCCCGGATACGACCTTGTGGCCCAGGCCCGCTCAGGAATCATGTCGGTCACCGGTGCCAAGGGGGGGGCGCCGCAGCGAGTTTCCACAGCGCTCTCCGATGTCGTTACCGGCATGTGCGCAGCGCTGGCCATCTCAGCGGCGGCCGTCCGGCAGGCACGCACCAATCAGGGCGAAGTCATTGACGTGTCTCTCCTTGACACTGACCTGGCAATCATGGCGCCCCGAATCGCTGCCCACCTTGCCGGTGAACCGGAGCCCGCCCCGAGCGGAGGCACCGATTCCGTCCTGGCCGTGTACCAGAGCTTCCCGACGGCTGACCGGGAGATCGTGGTGGCCATCGGCAATGACGCGATGTGGCACCGCTTTTGCGCGATCGCTGGCCTTGAAGATCTGTCCGCCGAACCCTCCCTCGCGGACAACGCCGGGCGTCAAGCAAAGCGAACGGACATCACCGCCCGCGTCGCGGAAAGACTGCAGGAACGCCCCGCGGCGGATTGGCTGGCGGTGTTCGGTGAACACGGAGTGCCGGCATCCCTCATTCAGGGTCTGTCTGAAGTCGTATCCGATCAGCAAGTTCTGGCACGCGAGTCGCTGATGCCGGTGCCCGGGGTGGACGGACTCCACTCAGTGCACAGCCCGTTCCGCCTAGCGTCCCAGCCGATACCACGGAACGAAAGGTTTCCGGAACTGGGCGCCGACACAGAAGAAATACTGGAGAGCCTGGGATATGACTTAGAAACAATCCAACAGCTAACAAAGGACGGGGCAGTGGAGACTTACGCAACCTCCGCGGAGGTACTAGCCTGATGCGTGAAGTGCTTTATGAACAGCACGGCCCGGTGCTCCTGCTGACCATCAACCGGGAACAGGCACACAACGCTCTTAACGCCTCTGTGATTCAGGGAATCGGGGATGGAGTCAAAAGCGCTGCTGCTGACCCCGGTATCCAGGCAGTGGTGATCACCGGCACCGGCCATAAGGCATTCTGCGCCGGAGCGGATCTCAAAGAACTGGACGACATCAGTGCTGATGACGCGCACCGGAATCTGAACGTGGGACAAGAAGCCTTCAGGGCCATCGAGACATCGGGAATTCCTGTGATCACGGCGGTTAACGGCCTGGCACTCGGCGGGGGATTCGAACTGGTCCTCGCCTCGACGTTTCCTGTCCTGTCAACGCGCGCCTCACTGGGCCTGCCCGAAGCTTCACTTGGCCTGATTCCGGGCTATGGAGGCACCCAGCGGCTTCCGCGGGCGATCGGGGCAGCGACAGCTGCCCACCTCATGCTGACGGGGGCGAGGCTGAGTGCCAATCGAGCCTACGAACTTGGTCTTACTCCGGTGGAGCCAGTGGACCCGGAGAGCCTTCTGACGGAGGCCATGGCGTGCGCCGAAAGGATTGCCGCACAAGGTCCGCGCGCCGTTCAGTTTATCCTCGAGTGCCTCAACGCCAGTAGGGATACCCCATTGGGAACCGGCCTTCGCTTGGAGACCAGACTGGCAGCCACCGCTGCCGGCGGCAGTGAATCGACAGAAGGGATCCGGGCCTTCTTCGAGAAGAGGTCACCGGACTTCCTCCAGGCCGCCGAACCGAAGATAGACGGAGAAAAATGAGCGAGCAATTCATCCCGCTGGAAGCCGATCCCGAGGCTTACCAAGCCATGCACAGAATCTTGGACGAACCCGCCGCCGACGCGATGCTTTCACGGCGTGAGCTTGAGGTACGTGGCCACGCACGCGAAATAGTCGCCCATAAAGTGGCGCCGGCTTCGGCCAAGGCTGACGCTATCCACGAGTTTGCAGCAGGAAGCGTCCAGGCCCTGGCCGAAGCCAACCTCATGGGACTGGTATTTCCGAAGGACCTGGGTGGGACCGGCGACTCGAACGTTGCCTACGCGGCGGCCATGGAGGAAATTACGGCAGGCTGTGCCGCCACCAGCCTCATATTTATGACGCAGATGCATGCCGCCTACCCGATTCTGTTGGCTGGCAGCAAAGAACTGGCCGAAAAGCACATCCCGCCCCTTCTCAACGGCAGCAATTGGGGTTCGCTGGCGATCACTGAACCCGATGCCGGGAGCGATGTCGCCAGCCTGCGAACCACAGCCACCAAAGTTGAGGGCGGTTACCGCATCAGCGGGTCGAAAACCTTCATCACCACCGGCGACCGGTGCGACACCATCATCTGCTTCGCGAGTGTGGACCGAACAAAAGGCAGGCAGGGAATCACCGCTTTCGTGGTGGATGGCAACGCCCAAGGGGTTACCCGCGGACAACCGTTTCACAAGATGGGCATGCATGCCTCCAGCACGGCTGAAGTCTTTTTCGATTCCGTCTTCGTACCCGATGACCACTTGCTCGGAGAACCTGGTGGCGGGTGGTCAGTGGTCATGAGCTCGGTCGTCAAATCCCGTATCAGCGCCGCAGCCCAGGGAGTCGGCTTGGCGCGAGCAGCCTATGCCCGCACTTTGCACGCCCTGAAGCACCGCTACGGCACCCGAATTCCCGATGAGCTGACCTTCGCCCTCGCGACGCTGCGGGGCAGAATCCTGCAGGGACGCCTGCTGCTGTTGGCCGTGGCACGACAAGTGGACGAGGACCCCAAAATCGCTCCAGGCCAGATCGGCATCATGAAGCAGTCATGCACTGACCTCGGCTGGGAGGTGTCAGTGGAATGCACACGGATTCTCGGTGCGTTCGGTGATTTTAAGGAACTCGGGGTGGAACGTTGCCTCAGGGATTCGAAGGTCACACAGATATACGACGGAACCAACGAGGTTCAGCGACTACTCATCGGCCGTGAAACGAATCGAGCAATGGAGGCGATGTCATGACCGACCTGACAGGGAAGGCCGCCATCGTCACCGGCGCCGGCCGAGGTTTGGGCCGCTCGATAGCCTGGGCCCTGGCGATGGCCGGCGCCGCGGTGACCGTGGCCTCACGCACCCGGCATGAACTGGACTCCTTCGTCGAGGAAGTGCGGGCCGCAGGCGGTAAGGCACTCGCCTGCACCACCGACATCACAGACGAAGCGTCGGTCAACAAAATGGTCAGTGAAACCATGGACGAGTTCGGCCGAATCGACATCGTCGTCAACAACTCCGGCATAGTTGCCAGCACCCCGCTGCTAGAACAATCAGCCCACGAGTGGGACCAAGTCGTTGCCACCAACCTGCGGGGTGTCTTCCTCGTCACCAAGGCGGCTGGACGCCACCTGGTCGACCAAGGCTCCGGCAAGGTCATCAACATCGCCTCCAATTTCGCACTGCAGGGGGTGGCCAACCACGCCGCGTACTCGGCATCCAAAGCCGGAGTAATCGCCCTGACAAGGTCCATGGCAATCGAATGGGCCAAAGCAGGCATCCAAGTCAACGCGATCGCCCCCGGATACTTCGCAACTGAACTCAACAGGGAAATGCGCGAAGACGCGGACCTGACCGAGAAGGTCGTGCGCGCCATCCCGGCCCGCCGGATGGGAACCCCGGAAGAAATTCAGCCCTGGGTCCTCCTGCTGGCCAGCGGAGCGTCCGACTACATGACCGGAGAGACCATCGTCATCGACGGTGGCCAGACCGTCCGCTAACACGCACGAAAGGACTTCCCATGAGCAACGACAAGAAAAACGTAGCCGTACTCGGCGCCGGAACTATGGGTTCGGGCATCGCCACGGTAATGGCGAGGGCAGGGCACAACACCTTGCTGTTCGATGTCAACGACGAAAACCTCCAACGGGGTCTCGACACCGTCCGGGGCTTCTTCGACGTCAGCGTGGCGAAAGGCAAGTTGACCGTCGAGCAGGCTGACACAGCGAAAAAATCACTCAACGGTACGACAGATCTCGCCGATCTGGCCGCCTCCGACGTCGTCGTCGAGGCAATCTTTGAAGACCTGAATCTGAAAAAGGAAACCTTCGGCCGGCTCGACGACATCGTTTCCGCCCAGACCCTCTTTCACACCAATACGTCCACCCTCTCAGTCACAGGCATCGCGTCCGGCTCAAAGATCCCTGGCCGCGTGGTCGGCACGCATTACTGCAATCCCGCACCCCTGATGAAACTGGTCGAGCTGGCCGATGGACGCCACACCGAGCAGTGGGCACACGCGGCGACACTTGAGTTTCTGGGGACCCTGGGTAAAACCACGGTGGTCACCAAGGATCGCCCCGGTTTCATCGTCAACCGGTTTTTGATCCCCTGGGAAAATTCCTGCATCGCCGCTTTGGAAGCCGGACTGGGAACCAAGGAATCCATTGATGCCGCCGTCAAGGGCGCGCTCGGCCACCCCATGGGTCCATTCCAGCTTCTGGACATCGTTGGCCTCGACATCCACCAGCAGGTAGCCACGAGGCTGTACGAACAGCTCCGGGACCCCCGCTTCTTCCCGCCGCCCATGGTGGACCGAATGGTCGCCGCCGGTGATCTGGGCAGGAAAACGGGCAGGGGCTTCTACGAATACGACAACACACGGCTGTTTGGATCCTGACGGAGGATGAGGAAGTAATGGACATGCAAAAGATTGGACTGCTGGGCTTCGGCACCATGGGCGCCGGTATTGCCCAACTCATTGCTCAGTCAGGACGCGACGTCCTGGTACTCGAAACGGCACAGGAGCGCATTGACGCGGGTATGCGTTTCCTGTCGGAATTTCTGGCCACCGGAGTTGCGCGAGGCAAACTCACCGAAGAAGACAGCAACACCATCAGGAGCCGGGTACATGGGGTCCTGAAGGTGGAAGAGTTGGCGGACGCCCAGCTCGTCATCGAAGCGGTGACAGAGAACCCCGACGCCAAAAAATCGCTCTTCGCAAAAGTCTCATCGATCGTCAGTGCCGACGTGCCGATCCTGACCAACACTTCGGCTCTTTCCGTCACCGATCTCGCCACCTCGGTCGACAACCGGGGACGGTTCGCGGGACTCCACTTCTTCAACCCGGCACCCTTGATGAAAATCATCGAAGTCGTGAAGGCCCTCGAGACGGATGACAAGACCATCGACACCCTGGTCGCTTTCGTGGAGTCTCTTGGCAAGGAACCGGTGGTCGTCAAGGACCGTCCCGGTTTCCTGGTCAACTCGCTGCTCATGCCGTACCTGAATGATGTCATCCAGGCCTACGACGAGGATCTTGCGACCGCAGAGGACATTGACATCGCCATCCGGCTGGGTCTCGGTCATAAGCTGGGCCCGCTCGAATTGCTTGATTTGATCGGACTGGACGTCCACAATCACGCCACCATGAGCGCCTACCAGGCGACCCTCGACCCGAAGTTTGCCCCGCCGCCACTGCTGCGCCAGATGGTCGCCGCGGGGCATTTGGGCAACAAAAACGGAAAAGGCTTCAGGACGGACGGGAGGAAGACCGCATGAAAACCTATGAAGACCTGATCGTCGAGCAGGATGACGCGGTCCTGGTAATTACTATCAACCGCCCCGAATCCGGCAACAAGTTCCGTCACCAGACATGTCTGGAACTGTTCGATGCGCTGCAGACATTGCGACTCGATCCGCTCCTAAGGGCTGCCGTGCTGACCGGTGCCGGCGACAGGTTTTTCTGTATCGGAGGCGAACACGACCCGATGACGTCCCTGGACCAGTCCCAGGTTCTGCCGATCATCGACGTTTATCAGGCGATCGACACCATCCCCAAGCCCGTTATCGCCGCAGTCAATGGTTTTGCCGTCGGCGGCGGGAATGTCCTGCACACCGTGTGTGACCTGACCGTGGCTTCCCAGAACGCGGTCTTCCGCCAGGTAGGGCCGATGGTCGGCAGCTTCGACGCCGGATACGGCAGCTGGTACCTCGAGGACACCATTGGCCGGAAGCGGGCCAAGGAAATGTGGTACTTGAACAAGAAGTATTCAGCGGACGAAGCCCTCTCCATGGGTTTGGCCAATGAAGTCGTACCCGAGGACCAGGCAGTGACCCGCGCTGTGGAGATCGCCCAGGAAATCACTACCCGCAGCCCCCTGGCAGTGGGAGGGATGAAAGCCGCATTCTCCGCCCGCCACAATGGTGTTTCAGGACAGGCCCGGATGGCCCATGACCAGCAACTCACCCTGTACTTGCAGACTGAGGAAGCGCACGAAGTCTCACAGGCTTTCGGTGAACGCCGACAGCCCAAAACGGAGAGGTTCTGGAAATGACCTGGCGCGGCCCCGCACTCGATGAAGAACAGCGGGATATCTTCTCGCTGATGAATGACCTTCTTTCCGGAGAGCAACCACTCGTGGATGAGAACACTGAAACCGTCGACCAGGCCAAAGGCAAATTGGTCGAGTTGGGCCTCTGGACGCTCGGCGTGGACGAAGAACACGGTGGTTCAGGCGCACCTCGCGAAACGGTGCTGCTGGTGCTGGAACGGCTTGGACGCCTGTGGCCGGCACTGGGCTGGGCATCCGTTCAGGCACAGGCAGCGCTGGCCGCCATCGGTGGTGATGCCCGGTTCAGCGATCTCGCCGATGAAATCAATGCTGGCTCCCTCGGCGTAGCCGTCGTCGATGAGGCCAGCGCACACGTCCGGCTCACGACAGAAGGCGGAGGACTGAAGGGCTCGATCGGCCGTGTTGATACAGCCTCAGGGCTACCTGCTGTGGTGGTGCTCGGCCCAGCCGGAACCGCCCATGTGCTCAGGCCGGAGACCTTGGAAGGAGCCCCGGTGGAACGCACAGGCCTTGGAGGGGCCAGGACCGTCTCTCTGTCTGTAGATGCCAAGTCCGCCGACATCATAGAAGTCGACTCCCAGGAAATCCGCGGGCTGCTCCGGCTCGGAGCAGCCGCCGTAGCTGCCGGGATCGCCGGTGCAGCCGCCGACGCCGCAGTGGAGTATGCCTCCAGTCGCGACCAGTTCGGAGGTCCTCTCACCGGAATCCCCGTCGTCCGGCAATCACTCCAGGAGCAGGCCGCCGGCGCCACAACGGCACTCACCGCCACATTCGGCGCTGATCCATATGACCCGGTACAAACGGCAGCAACACTGGCGAAGGCCTGTGACACTGCCATTGACGTGGCTGGCCGGGCACTTCAGTCCCACGGCGGATACGGCTACCTCACCGAATACCCCGCGGAGCGTTTCGTTCGGGATGCAGTGTCCTTGCGTGCTGCGGCGGATCCGGCAGGTTCGATGTTGCTGGCGTCACGTGCCCTTGTTGGCAAGCTTCCCGCCTAAACAGTGAAGGACAATCAATGAGTACTTTCATTTCTGAACGATTCGGGGATCAGCTCACCCCGCTCACCGGCGAGCAAGCTGAACAGTGGCGGGCAGAAGGGCTGTGGGAGAACCGCACGCTCAGGTCGCTGCTGACCGAAGCCGCGCAAAAGCACCCGTCCCGGACGGCCCTGGTCGGATACCGCGAGGATGCAGAAACCCGCCGAATCAGCTATCTCGAGCTGGACGCTGCAGCGCATCACGTGGCCGCAGCACTGGACTCCCTTGGGGTAGGACCTGGTGATGCCGTGGTCGTCATGCTTCCGAACTGGGTGGAATATACCGCCTTAGTATTCGGCATCAACGAGATCGGGGCAGTCTACGCCGGAATTCCTGTGGCGTACGGACGGCATCAGGCACTGCCGATCCTGCGCAGGAGCAAGGCCAAGGTCCTGATCATCCCCCGCAGTCACCGCCGCAATGAGCACCTGCAACTCTCACGGGAGCTGCGGGAGGAACTGCCCTCCCTGGAACACGTCATCGTAGTGGACGACGATGGAAGCGACCTGCTGCACGGCGAACACCTGTGGTCCTCCTTCGACAGCATCCCGACCACGGAATTGCCGGAACCTGATCCGGCAAGCCTCTGCTACCTGGGTTTCACCTCAGGTACGACCGGTGAACCGAAAGGGGCCATGCACTCACACGAGACGCTCCTGTACTCAATCCGACATCAGGCAAACCACATCGGGTCGAGGGTTTTCGGCGACCCGATGATCCATCTGGTTGCCTCGCCAATCGGCCACCACACAGGATTCGTCTGGGGCATCATGTTCACGACTCTGCTTGCCGGGACAGGGGTATACATGGACCGCTGGACTGCTCAGAGCGGTGTCGATGTGATCCAACGCGAAGGTGTCACCTGCTTCTTCGGGGCCCCCACGTTCCTGCAGGACATGATGCGCACCAGCCTGGCCTACGATCCCGGCTGCCCGCTGGAATGTCTGGTCATCGCTGGATCGCCGGTGCCGCGCAATCTGCCCGAGCAGGCAGGAAAGGCCCTCGGCGCCTACGTGGCCCCGGCCTGGGGGATGACCGAATGCAGCATCCTGATGTCCTGTACCCCCGATGAATCGGACGGAATACTGCGCACAGATGGCTCCATTTTTGCTGGCAGCGAGGCAAGGGTAGTTGACGACGAGGGTCATGACGTCGCTCCAGGTGAGGTGGGGAATCTGATCGTCCGCGGTCCCGGTGTAATGTTTGGCTACTTCGACCGTCCCGATGCCACCGAGGAAGCTTTCCAGGAGGGTCTGTGGTTCATCACCGGTGACACGGCCAGCATGGATGAGCACCGGTGGATCTCACTCCGAGGACGTACCAAGGACATCATCATCCGTGGAGGCGAAAACATCCCTGTCACCGAAGTTGAGTCCCTGATTTTCGACCACCCGGACGTGATCCAGGCCGCCGTGGTGGGCATACCGGACCCGCGTCTGGGGGAACGAATCGGTGTCGTCGTCGTCCTCCGGGAAGGATCTGTCCTTACCGTCGATTCGCTTTCCGCGTATCTGCTCGGCCAGGGCCTGTCCCGGCATTACTTGCCGGAGGTGATTTTCCATCTCAACGACATGCCGATGACGCCGAGCGGGAAAATCAAAAAGAACGAATTACGCCACCTGGTGGCGGACGGGCGAGGGTAGCCGGATGACGCCGCACGATGAACCTTTCCTGCCCTTGTCTGGGGTTAAGGTCCTGGATCTCTCTACACTTCTGCCCGGTCCGTTGGCTACTCTCATGTTGGCCGACGCGGGAGCAGATGTCGTCAAGCTCGAACGGCCTGGCAGGGGGGATGAAATGCGGAGCTACTCCCCGAAGCTTGGTGAGGCCAGCGCGAACTACGCTTTGCTGAACAGGGGCAAGGCCGCGTATGCCGTGGATTTCAAGGACCCCGAAGCGCGCGACCGCGTGCTGGACCTGATTAAAGACGCCGATGTGGTCGTGGAGCAGTTCCGGCCCGGAGTAGCCGACCGCCTCGGACTGGGCTATGCTGCGGCCAGCGCGGTCAACCCCGGGATCATCTACTGCTCCATCACGGGATATGGACCGGAGGGGCCTTACGCCCACAAGGCAGGTCATGACCTCAATTACCTGGCCGAGTCCGGTCTTCTCGGTGTCGCCACGAAAGCTCCGGCTGCGCCGGCCTTGCCGCCTACTGTCCTTGCCGACATTGCTGGCGGGACCTATCCGGCGGTAGTGAACATCCTGCTGGCTTTGCGGCGCAAAGACCGAACCGGCGAGGGCGCACACCTCCAAATCTCCATGATGCACAACCTGCAGATCCTCTCATATGGGTATATCGCCACCCAACGGGCCGGGGGCGGGTGGCCGGAACCTGGGCACGAGTTGCTGACCGGGGGGAGTCCCAGATACAACATTTACCCCACAGCCGATGGACGCCACGTCGCCGTCGCGGCACTTGAACAGAAATTCTGGGAACGCCTCCACGTGATCATCGGCCTCCCGCCTGAGCTGCTGGACGATGAAGGACGCGAACAGCAGGTCATGGATGCAATGCAAGAGATCTTCGCCTCTCGCAGCGCTGCCCACTGGCGCGAGGTGCTGGAGGGAGAAGAGGTTTGCACCGTGGTCGTGAACACCTTCGAGGAGGCCGTCGAAGCCGGCTTCATGTCCGCAGCTTCATCCGAGATGGTCACCGATGGTGAGGATGTGATGGGGGCCCTACCAAGCCCGCTTGACCCCGTTTTGCGCCCCGTACCGAGCACCGCTCGTTACCCGAGACTGACCCCGCTTCCCACAGGCAGCGTGTGGGCTGAGTATGCACTTCGATGAACAGGAACAGCCGTGAAAGCAGCACTAGTTAAGGAATTCGGTCCGCCATCTTCGCTGGTGGTCGAAGAGGTTGAAGATCCCGTGCCGGGACCGGGGGAAGTCGTGATCGATGTCGCGGCTGCCAGTGTTAACTTTCCGGACCTTTTGGTCGTGGACGGCAGTTATCAGATTCTTCCGGACCGGCCGTTCTCGCCCGGAAAAGAGGCCTCCGGAACCGTCCTTGCAGTGGGGGAGAGGGTCACCCGAATCAAGACGGGTGACAGAGTCCTTGCCCTCGTGGAATTCGGCGGATATGCAGAGAAACTGAAAGTTGCCGAAGATCTCGTCATTCCCCTGCCTGGCAGCGTGGGCTTCACCGAGGCGGCTGCCTTCGGCCTGGTTTATCACACTGCCTGGTTCGGGCTTGTCCGGCGTGCCGGTATCAAAGCGGGCGACACTGTCCTGGTGACCGGCGCAGGAGGGGGCGTGGGATCCGCCGGCGTGCAGTTGGCCAAAGCGCTCGGTGCCACAGTGATCGCTTTGGCCAGGGACCAAGATCGGGCAGAACTCGCCAAAACCCAGGGCGCAGACCACGTTCTGACATCAGGAGCCGATACCCTGCGCGACGATCTGATGAGCCTGACCGGCGGCCGCGGCGTCGATATCACTTTGGAGATGCTTGGAGGGGACATCCTCACGCAGGTCATCCGTGCTACGGCATGGGAGGGCAGGGTCGTGATCGTTGGCTTCGCCTCAGGAGGACAGCCGGCCATCAAGCCCGGACATTTGCTGGTAAAAAACATTTCGCTCATCGGCTTGCAGGCAAGCGATTACCGGGACCGCACACCGAACGAGATGCGGGCAGCCACACAGACGATGCTCGAAATGGTCGCATCCGGCCAACTCGACCCGCAGATTCATCGGACCTACCCGCTCGATGAAGCTGCGGCAGCCTTGGAACACGTCGCCCAGGGAAAAGTCCGCGGCAAGATCGTCATCGTCACCGGGCACAGTAACTGAAGCGTCACAGAAATCCCGTAGACGCTGAGGGGCAGGACCGCGACGGCTCATGACGATTCAGAAGCCGGCAGCGGCAGCACCTAACGCAGCGGGCGGGGTGGTGTGGAAGGATTCCGCCCTGCCCGCATTTATCAACACCAGCTGCACTGCGGCCGTAATGAATAAGGAGAGGAACCTTGAAAATAATCGTTCTCATCAAACAAGTTCCGGACACCTGGTCAACTCGCAGACTGAATCTGGAGACCGGGATGCTCGACCGAGCGGCTTCAGACGCGGTGCCGGACGAGATAAACGAGCGTTCGTTGGAAAATGCCCTGCAATATAAAGACGCCGAGCCGGGAACGGAAATCGTTGTGCTGTCGATGGGAACTGAGGATACGACGAAGACCCTCCGAAAGATGCTTTCCTTGGGAGCCGATTCCGCCGTCCTGGTTGCCGATCCGGCGCTGGCAGGTTCGGACATGGTCCAGACAACGACAGTCCTGGCCGCAGCCGTAAGTAAGATTGGCGCCGATCTCGTACTGGCCGGCAACGAAGCTACCGATGGTGCCGGCGGCGTGGTGCCGGCCATGCTCGCGGAGATCCTGGGGCATCCGCTCCTGCCTTCGCTGGAGAGCATTTCTATAACCGGCTCCTCTGTGACCGGAAGTGTTCAAGTCGATGGAGGATCACTCAAGCTGAGCGCACCGTTGCCGGCAGTGGCCTCCGTGACTGAGAAGTCTGCTGAAGCCCGCCTTCCAAACTTCAAGAGCATTATGCAGGCAAAGAAGAAGCCCCTCGACACGTGGTCACTGCAGGATCTGGGAATCGAGGCGGGCCCCGAATCTGCCACCGTACGGTGCGTGATGGTCTCCGCGACCGAACGTCCTCCGAAAAAGGCCGGACCGAAGATCACCGACGATGGCACAGCTGCAGCCGAACTCGCCGACTTCCTCGTCCAGAACCGCCTTCTGTAAGCATTCATTCCGGTCCTTTAACCAACCAACGCGGACTTGACTTGAAGGGAATCCAGAACATGGGAAACGTCCTGGCATTTATTGAAACCACTGCCGATGGAACACCGAAGCCAACGGCCGCCGAACAGATCGGCGCTGCCGCCACAATCGGCACCCCGGTCGCCGTCGTGCTGGGAGCTTCCGCTGACTCCGCAAACCTCGCCGCCGGGCTCGGCCGCCTTGGCGCGGAACGGGTGTACGTCGCCCTCGCGGAGAACAGTGGCACAGAACTTGGTTCCGCTGCTGTCGCCGCATTGGCCGACGCGGCCAAAGCATTCTCGCCTGTGGCGGTGCTCCTTCCGCACACGAGCGACTCAAAAGCCGTGGCCGGCCGGCTGGCGGTTGTCGCCCGGGGAGCGGTAGCAGCCAATGCCGTCGGACTCCGGTTCGATGCGGATGAGGTGATTGCCCAACATTCAGTGTTTGGCGGCGACTACAACACTGAATCCACGGTGGAGGGCGGCCTGATGATCCTCACGGTCCGCCCTGGTTCCATCGAGAAGCGCGCAGAGCCGGTCGCCGAGCCCGAGGTCACCGTGGCGCCGGTGTCAACGGCAGTGGCCCCGGGTGCCACCATTGACGACATCGAGGAGACTGCGAAGCCTGCTGGACGTCCGGCCCTTCGCGGCGCCAAGGCCGTGGTGGCAGGAGGACGCGGGATCGGGTCGAAGGAGGATTTCCTGTTGGTCGAACAGCTCGCCGACAGCCTCGGAGCCGCAGTAGGCGCATCCCGGGCGGCGGTGGACGCGGGATACGTGCCGCAGTCGTATCAGGTGGGCCAAACAGGGGAGTCCGTTTCTCCGCAGCTGTACATCGCACTGGGAATCTCCGGGGCTATACAACATCGCGCAGGTATGCAAACCGCCAAAACGATCGTTGCGATCAACAAAGACGAAGACGCTCCCATCTTCGAAGTGGCAGATTTTGGCATTGTGGGAGACGTGTTCAGCGTTGTTCCTCAGCTTGTTGAGGAAATTAAATCCCGCCGAGGGTAAGACTGCGGCACGCCCCCACGGCGTGTGAGTCCTGCGGCCGTTCTACCCATCCGTTTCCGCCCTGCGGCTACATCGAGAGGACCTACGGAAAATGTCCAGCAGAAACCCGGAACTTCAGACGTCAGAGCGGCTGCGCAGGGGGCGGCTATGAAGGCCCGGACCAGGATACGAATTCATCACCTGCAGCAGGCCAAAGACAACGGTGACCATTTCGCCATGCTCACCGCGTACGACCAGTACACAGCGGAAATTTTTGACTAGGCCGGCATAGAGGTCCCCCTTGTCGGGGACTCGGCGTCCAATAACGTCTTCGGAAATGACACCAGTATCCCGGTAACAGTGGAGGAGTTGCTGCCGCTGTGCCGGTCTGTCGCGCGCGCTGCGAAGCACGCACTCGTGGTCGCTGACCTGCTGTTTGGCAGCTATGAAGCATCTGCCCAACAAGCGGTTTCCACGGGTGTCCGGTTCCTCAAAGAGGGACTGGCCCACGCCGTGAAAATGGAGGGGAGCAGCTTCTATGCGGAAACTGTGCGTGCCATGGTTCAGGCTGGCATCCCCGTAATGGCGCACATAGCCTTCACCCCTCAGAGTGAGCACGCCCTCGGCGGTTACCGGGTACAGGGGGGGGACGGCGCCGAGCAGTTAATTACGGACGCCGTTGCTTTGACTGAGGCCGGCGCTTTTTGCGTGCTAATGGAGATGGTACCCGCCGAGGCTGGTGCAGCGGTTGATGCTGCGCTAGCCGTTCCAACGGTTGGTATTGGCGCAGGTGCCGCACCCACCGGGCAGGTTCCTGTGTGGCAGGACATGGCTGGACTCCGGGGCGGCAAAATGGCCAAGTTCGTGAAGCAATACGCGGATATCCGGACCATACTCGCCGATGCCGCAAAGGCCTATGCCCAGGACGTACGTTCGGGGCACTTTCCCGGAGCCGAGCACAGCTTCTGAAAGGGACGGCTGGAGCTTGCCGGCCTTGGCAGATTCAACGTCCGTCGGTCTTCTGGGACGCTGTACGAGCTTACCTCCTGCCATCCGGACTATCCCTTCCTTTCTTAAAGAACGTTCACCAGAATCACGTACACCGCCGTACCGATGCCGACGCTCAGCGGAACTTGCTGGCGGGTGCGCACGCGTCGACTGTGAGCGTGACAAACAGCGCGCACAAAGCGAAGTCAAGTCCTTTGACCGGCCCCGGCATCAGCGATCCGAGCAGTACCCCGGTGAGGCCGCCCCCGATCCAGTAGCAATGGAACGCGGCCTGCATGCTGACCAGGGCGTCCAAGTCTCGCGAGAGGCGGCCGTGACTGCGCACGCTTTGTGGATCAGCGCGTACACCGAGTATGCCTTCGCGAACGGATTCTTCACCACGTTCAGGGGGAAGGAAAACGAATAGAGAAGACGTGGCGGAAAATTTACGAGGAAAGTGTCCAGAGCGATGGTTGCCAGCGGCGTGACCGCCACGATCATGCCCACAAGCAGCAATTCTAGGGATCCAGCGAAACCCGCAATGGACAAAGCCGGCGCCGCCCACCAGGGCGAGCCGGCCTGAACAACAATTAGACCGAACGCGACGTCCAAGGTATACATGCCCAGGCTGCCGCGAAGGAGTACCACAACCACCTGGCGGTCTCGCGCCTCCGGGAGCACGAGACTGTGTGTCCGGGAAGAATTTACGTCATGTCGGCGATGACGCAATCCTTCCATTTTCACCGCGGCGTGCGGGTGCCAATGGTGCAGCCGTGGCGGGTTCCACAGCATATATTGACGCGGAAAAGCCAGGGCAAAGCGATAATTGAGGTGTGCTCGAGCACGATGGCCGCATTTCCAACGCAGACTTAGCGGCCGCTGTCGGTCTCACGCCCGGCCCCTGCCTGCGCCGCCTGCAGCGTCTGGAGGCCGCCGGCGTCATCCTGGGTACAGCGCCGAGATTGACCCGAAGGCTGTCGGCCGCGCCTTCGAGCTGGTTCTCGACGTCGAGCTGACCAACATTGACCGTAAGAGCGTGGACCGCTTCTAGAACACGATGGCCGCCTTCGGGGAAGTCACCGAGCTGCACCGCTTGTTCGGCTCGCCCGATTACTACGTGCGCATTAAGGTCCTGGATTTTCCCGCCTACGAGACCTTCCTCAGTGACAAAGTTCTGACTATCCCCGGGATCCGAAAAGTCAGTTCGCGGTTCACATGAAAACGATCAAGTCGTGAATGGGCAACAACCTGCAGCGAGTATGAGATGGGAGATTTCGCCCGGGAGGCTCCGAGATGGAATGCGGCCGGATTACATCAGCGACGAGGCTGTGCCTCCGAGTGCTCTGACCAAGTCACTCGTTTTGGTAGGCGATAATGTGGCTTCTAAGGTAGGTCAAGTGCTCGACGACGGCCGCTTCAGCGGCCTCGGGGTCTTGGTCGGTAATGGCCCGCACGATCGCTACGTGTTGCTGGACGGTTTCGCGGCCAACTTCGGGTGAGAGTGCCAGATAGCCAACCGGCTCCGTGGAATGGTGCAGGGCGGCAACCAATGATGCCAACACGCGGTTTCCTGAAGCCGATGCGATCCGGGTGTGGAATTTTCTGTCCAACTCCGAGACTGACGGGTCATCAATGGAAGCGCTCTTCTGACGCTTAACGATCGCCTGGAGTTCTGTGACATCTTCGTCAGTACGATGCTGGGCGGCGAGACGCACCGAAGGAACTTCAAGGTACTGACGCACCTCGGCGACTTCATCAAACCGGATACTACCCAGCGCCAGCAGATTCTCGACGGAGTCAATCAGGGCTTCGCCGAGGGCCTTGTGATCGGCTGCCTGAACAAAGTTTCCCCCGCGCGCCCCTGGAACTTTCCGAATGAGTCGCTCCGATGTCAGCACCCGGAGGGCTTCACGAAGAGTCGTGCGGCTGACGCCGAACTGACTGGCGAGCTCGGTCTCAGGCGGCAGCATCTCGCCGCCCTTGAGGCTTCCGGACAGAATGGCACCCCTCAGAGTATCTTCCACCTGTTGCCTTGGCCGCATGACTGACTGGCCAATTACCTTGCTGGGAGCAGCTCGCACGGTCCGCCACCTGTCCTATCTAAAGTCGATCATTCACCACTAAGTACAGTATCATCCGAGCTGCTAAGGGCAGAGACATTCCTCGCGGTGTGAGCTGTGAAAAATCTTTTGAAAAGCGCCCTTGCGACAAAGCACAACCGAAGGCGACATTGGCGCCGAAGGGGCCTGTGGTGCATTTGCCATAGGCCGTCCCCTCTGGTGCTGTCCCGAGCTTGACGCGGCCGACACCAGAGGGTCCCTTCCTAGTTAGAAGGCACGGAGGATCTCTTCGACCTGTTGTTTGGCGTCGCCGAAGAGCATCTGGGAGTTTTCGCGGAAGAAGAGGGGGTTCTGCACGCCGGCGTAACCCGTTGCCATGGAGCGTTTGAAGACCACGACGTTGTCTGCTTCCCAGACGCGGAGGACGGGCATTCCTGCGATGGGGCTGGACGGGTCCTCTGCGGCTGCGGGGTTGACGGTGTCATTTGCTCCAATTACTAAGACGACAGACGTGCCGTTCAGGTCATCGTTGACTTCGTCCATCTCGAGAACGATGTCATAGGGAACCTTTGCCTCGGCCAGGAGCACGTTCATGTGCCCCGGCAAACGGCCGGCGACAGGGTGGATTCCGAACCGGACGTCGATGCCGCGTTCCCGCAGTTTGTGGGCAAGTTCGGCGACTGGGTACTGGGCCTGGGCGACTGCCATGCCGTACCCGGGAATGATTACCACTGTGGAGGCGTTGGTGAGTAGTTCCGCGGTTTCCTGTGCTGTGATTTCCCGGTGCTCTCCGTAGTCCGCGTCTTTGTTTGCAGCTGCGGTGATGCCGAAGCCGCCGGCAATGACGGAAATGAAGGACCGGTTCATGGCCTTGCACATGATGTAGGACAGGTAGGCGCCGGAGGAGCCCACGAGGGCGCCGGTGATGATGAGAAGGTCGTTGTTCAGCAGGAAGCCCGCGGCGGCTGCGGCCCAGCCGGAGTAGCTGTTGAGCATGGAGACGACGACGGGCATGTCGCCGCCGCCGATGGAGGCCACCAAGTGCCAGCCCAGCCCGAGGGCAAGGACGGTGACGACGACCAGCAGCCACAGCTGCGAGTCGTTGACGTACCAGACCGTGAGGACGACGAAGGCAACGAGCGCTGCCAGGTTAATGGCGTTCTTTCCCGGGAGGGTCAGCGGCGCCGTCTTCATCCTGGCGGACAGTTTGAGGAAGGCAACGATCGATCCCGTGAAGGTAACGGCTCCAATGAAGACCCCGATGAAGACTTCGGCATGGTGAATCGCCAGGAGGGAGCCGGGCAGCTGTGGTCCTTCGAGGTGGCCGTTCCAGCCGACCAGTACGGCCGCGAGGCCGACGAAGCTGTGCAGTAATGCGATGAGCTCGGGCATGCCGGTCATTTCCACGACGCGGGCGCGCCACAGGCCGATTGCACCACCGATCAGAACCGCAGCCACAAGCAAGATCACTCCGATGAGGATCTGTTCTCCTCCCCAGGCCTTTTGCAGAGTGAGCCAGATGGTGGCAGCCAGGGCGACGATCATGCCGGAGATACCGTAGATGACGCCGCCGCGGGCCTTCTCATGCTGGCTCAAACCGGCGAGGCTCAGGATGAACAGCAGGCCGGCGACGATATAGGCTGCTCCTGCAACGGAATCAGGGGTCAACGGACCGGAGACGCTATCAAGCACGGGTGAACTCCTCATTGATGCTCTGGGTGGTTTGCCGGTGATGTTCACGCACGTGCTTTGTCTCCTCGTGAGAACATCGCGAGCATGCGACGGGTGACGGCGAAGCCGCCGAAGATGTTGATGCTGGCCAGCAGGATCGCGACGGCGGCGCCAATCTGCATGATGATGTTGTCGGAGGTGACTTGGAGCAGGGCCCCGACGACGATGATTCCTGAAATGGCGTTGGTGACAGACATGAGCGGGGTGTGCAGGGCATGATGGACCTTACCGATGACGTAGAAGCCCACCACCACTGCTAACACGAGGACCGTAAAGTGCTGAGGCAGGGGGGCCGGGGCGATGGCGCTGAGGCCGAAGAGCGCCGCGATTCCCGCGGTAATCAGTCCTGCCTTCGCGGCGCGACTGATTGCCTTCTTGCTCCCAGCTTTTCCATTGGAGGTGTCAGCCGTGTGCGTGGTCTCGGCTTTTATCGGTGCGGCTGAAACCTGGACAGGGGGTGGTGGCCACGTCTTCGCACCTTCCCGTACTACGGTCACCGACCGCTGTACGACGTCGTCGAAATCGATCGTTAGCTGCCCGTTCTTCTCCGGGGTGAGGAGCTTGAGCAGGTTCAGCAGGTTGGTGCCGTACAGCTGGGAGGCTTGGGCGGGCAGCCGTCCAGGCAGGTCTGTGTATCCGAGGATCACGACACCGTTGTCCGTCACCACGCGTTCCCCGGCGGCGGACCCTTCCACGTTTCCGCCCTGGCCTGCGGCCATGTCGATGATTACGCTGCCCGGTTTCATGCTTTCGACGTCCTCGGCGGTGATCAGCTTCGGGGCCGGCCGGCCTGGGATAAGGGCGGTTGTGATGATGATGTCGACGTCACGCGCCTGCTCAGAGTAGATCTCAGCGGCACGCTGGTTGTATGCCTCGCTGGTGGCCTTGGCATACCCGTCCGACGACTTCATGACCTCGTCAACTTCGACCTTGAGGTACTCCCCGCCGATGGACTTGACCTGGTCAGCGACCTCCGGCCGCGGGTCAGTGGCCCGCACGATGGCACCCAAGCTGCTGGCCGCGCCGATAGCTGCCAGTCCTGCAACACCTGCTCCCGCCACGAGAACCTTGGCTGGCGGGACCTTGCCCGCCGCAGTCACCTGACCGGTGAAGAACCGGCCAAATTCGTGCGCGGCCTCGATGATAGCCCGGTAGCCGGCAATGTTGGCCATGGAACTTAGTACGTCCATGGATTGTGCCCTCGAAATGCGCGGCACGACGTCCAGTGCCAAAGCGGTGATGGGACGCGCAGCAAGAGCTTCGACGAGTTCCGGACGCAGGGCGGGGGCCAGCATTCCAATCAGGGTGGAGCCCTCGGCCAGCCGATCGATTTCGTCCTCGCTGGGGGGATTGATCCGAAGCACTACCTCGCTTCCCCAAGCTTCATCGGCACCTACAATTTTGGCCCCCACAGCGACGTACGCTTCATCGGTGAAGGTGGAACGCGCTCCCGCTCCCTTCTCCACCACGACGTCGTAGCCCAAGTCCTGCAACTGCCTGACGGTGACCGGAGTCGCCGCCACTCTTGTCTCATGGCCAAGTTCGGCCACGATACCGATACGTGTCACGGTTTCACTCTCTTCTCCTCTTAAGGGCCCGGCAGGAACTTCCTGCCGGGCATAGCGAACTTCGTTTTCAAGCATTGGAACCCTGGGCAAAATAACCGGCTGCTGCGTGATCTGGTCTGGCGGTTCGGCACAGCCTTACTTTTGGGTACGGGCGGTTACGTTTTCGAGGACGACGGCCAGGCCCTGGCCGACGCCGATGCAGATTGCGGCGACGCCCCAGCGTTCGCCGGAGGCCTGCAGGGACCGGGCAAGAGTGCCCAGGATCCGGGTCCCGGATGCACCCAGCGGGTGTCCCATGGCGATGGCCCCGCCGTGCCGGTTCACGATCGAGTGGTCAATACCCCAGGCATTGATGCACGCCAGGGACTGCGCGGCGAAGGCTTCGTTAAGTTCGACGGCGCCCACCTGGTCCCAGCCGATCCCTGCCTTTTCAAGGGCTTTGTTGGCAGCCTCGACGGGGGCGTAGCCGAAGTACTGCGGATCGTTGGCGTGCGCGCCGCGGCCGGCAATGCGGGCCAGCGGTTCCAGCCCCAGCAGTCCAGCGGCCAGCTCACTACCGATCCAGACCGCGGAGGCGCCGTCATTAAGCGGTGAGGCGTTGCCTGCGGTGACCGTGCCGTTCTCTGTCCGAAACACGGTCTTGAGCCCAGCCAGCTTCTCTGCGGTGGATCCGGGGCGGATGCCCTCATCGCGGACCAGGTCCGTGCCCGGGACCGGGGTGACCAGGTTGTCGTAAAAGCCTTCGTCCCAGGCTGCGGCAGACAGGTTGTGCGAGGCCGCGGCGAACTCGTCCTGCGCCTGACGGGTCACGCCGTACTTCTCGCGCAGCAGTTCGGTAGCCTCACCGTTCGAAATGGTCCACTCCCTGGGCATCGCCTTGTTCACCAGACGCCAGCCCAGCGTGGTGGACGCCAGCGTCATGTCACCGGCCGGGTACGGCTTCTCGGTCTTGGGCAGCACCCACGGCGCGCGGGACATGGACTCCGCGCCGCCCACCAGCATCAGGTCGGCGTCACCGGTATTGATCTGGCGGGACGCAATGATGACGGCGTCCAGCGAGGACCCGCACAGCCGGTTCACCGTCGTGCCAGGGATCGAGACCGGCAGGCCAGCCAGAAGGGTGCCCATTCGGGCGACGTTGCGGTTCTCCTCACCGGCACCGTTCGCGTTGCCGAATACCACCTCGTCGATCCGCTCGACGTCCAGGGACGGCGCCCGCTTCACGGACTCCTTGATGACGTGCGCGGCAAGATCATCCGGCCGCACGCCGGCAAGGCCCGAGCCAAACTTGCCGAACGGGGTGCGCACGGCGTCGTACACAAAAGCGTGGTTCAAGTTGTTCCTCCAGGGTTGAAGTTAATCCAGGGTTCCGGATCGCAGGTGGGAAGGCAGCCGCCTTGCGGGCGTACGTGGGCGATCTGCTCCCTAAAGTGCTGGGTAAGACGAGCGCGAGCTGGCGGAGAGGTGTCGGTCACTTAGACACTGTCCCAGTCCTCCCAGCCAGGGGGGTTATGAACAGCGGCTTGGTGAGGAGCCAGCCGGCGGCAATAACGAGCAGGGAAGCCAGGAAGATCACAAGGCCCCACGCATCCACGGTGTCCCGAGAACCATACATATGGTTCAGGTTCTGCATGGCGCCGGTCAGGAAGACCAGGAGTACGTGGACCAGCGTGAAGGCGCAGAAATAGACCATCACTGGCAAGTGCACTGCCCGGGCCCACTCGACAGGGTATGCCTTACTAAGTTTTACAGCCTTCTCCGGCCACCAGGTCGACATCCGGACTCCCGATATGACAGCCAGCGGCGCGGCAAGGAACACCGTGAGGAAATAGGCCAGCATTTGGAGCGCGTTGTAGTAGATCCAACCGTTTTCCGTGGGCCAGTTCAGTGACGCGTACTGCAGTGCTGCCGAAAGCATGTTCGGAAAAATGTCCCAGTTCGTAGGGACAATTCGCATCCAGTGCCCGGTGATGAAAAGCAGGATGATGAATAGGGCGCCGTTCAGGACCCAAAGCACGTCGAGGGTTTGGTGCAGCCACTGGGAAATTGAGACCTTTTTTGGGGAATTGCCCTTCGGCGAGAAAAAAGAGTCCTTCTTGGGCGTCCAGTAGCCCGGCGGGCGGCGTTCTAAACGGATTTGTAAGCCAGTGCGGGCAATTAGCACGATGAAGAACATGTTCAAGTAGTGTTGCCAGCCCATCCACACGGGGAGACCTTCAGGTGTTGTGTCCGGCATGGTCGAACGTCCGGGGTAGCTGGCAACGAAGTCCTGAACGCCTGAAAGGGTAAACAGCCAGCGTGCGGCAAGTACCGCGACGAGGGCGACCGCAAGTAGTCCGGCCGTCATCCCCACGGGTCTTATCCAGGCACGACGTTCTGACTTCGTCTTCGATCCCTTCTGAGAGCCAGTTGCCGGGGCCTCTCTGGGAAGCCCGGGGGAGGGAGCGCTGGGCGACCGGTCGAGAGAGGCATCCGCCTGAGTGGACTTTGGGGCCGCGCTCGGCGGGGCGGGGGTGGGGGAGTCCGAAGCCGGTTGCCCCAAACGTTGCCCAACGGGCGCCTCGGCACTGCCCGACGGTTTCTCGCCGTTCGCGGTTGGCAGCCCCATCCGCTGCTTGCGCGCAGGCGGATCTGCAGCCGTTGCCGGGGCGGGGGACACAGCCGGCTTAGGAACATCGCCGGTTTCCAGACGCCTGGTTTCCGGCGAAGGCTGATCACGGCTGTTCATCGGTGTATAACCGGCCATGCGTTGTTTGCCCGATGGTTTTGTTGCTGCTTCGCCCTGGAGATGGATAGAAGCTTTGACGTCATGGCGGCTTTCCTCAGCCCGCTTCGGAGTTTGTTGCGGGGCAGTATGTAGGGCCGGCGGGTTACTGGTAGGTGTCTGGGTGGGGTCCTTTGTCGCCGTGTAGCCGGACATCCGTCGTTTGCCCGGCGGAGATCCCTGAGCAGACACAACGTTGTCTGTACCGGGTCGCTCTTCTTCTGCAGCAATTGACCAGGCATGCAGGGGTATGTCTGCCGTCACATCAGTTGACGGAATTGATGCATCGCCGGGGACCGCGACCTTCAACGGTGTCCAGCCAGCCATGCGCTGCTTGCCGTGGCCGGAGGCAACTCGGTTTCCCGCGGCGCCGCTGGTTCTAGGTCCCGGACGTTCAGTGATACTACTTGGCTCAGATTTGTTGGTCGACATAGTTAGTTCACCGTCCGGTGGTTGATGCGAAGGGTGGTCGGACCAGTCCGGGGGTGATTGCCTCAGCAGGGTCGTTGCCCAGTCGGAGAATCCTGTTGTTCTGATCCACGTGAACAACCTTCGGCGTGTAGGACGTAGCTTCTCGGGTGGTCATGGTTCCGTACGTAATCAGGATGACGGTGTCATTTACGTGAACCAGATGGGCGGCCGGACCATTAATACCCAACACACCGCTGCCGCGTTCGCCGGCGATCGTGTAGGTCTCCAGGCGGGTCCCATTAGTAAGGTCGACAATCGCGACAAGCTCACCGGGCAGGATGTCGGCCGCCTCCAACAGATCGAGGTCTACGGTGACCGAGCCTACGTAGTTGAGATCCGCGTGGGTCACCGTCGCCCGGTGAATTTTCGACTTGAACATCGTACGAGTCATCAGATCCATGGAGGTTTCCCCTGAAATAAATACCGCGACCGGTCCAATCCGGACTGACTGGAACATATTAGTCATTGTCCAACATTCAATGCAAGGTCTACTATTGAACATTAAAAGGAAACCTCGACCTACGCTCTTAGTGGTTCTGCAGGGCCGGCGGTCTAGCGCACGCTCCGTTGTATCGCGTCCCCTGAAGAACCGGGCAGGGCGGCCCGGTGTTTGATCAAATATGGAGATTGAGGAAGAGGCATGGCTAACGTCACATGGCGTAGCGTCGCAGTCCCCACCGCACTTTCCGAATGGGTGGCCTTTCCCGATACCACCGCCACACACGACCGACGGCTATTGCGACCGCAGCAACTGCAGGGTCGGGAACGAGACCCAACCAGCGACTTCGAGCATCGGAACAACCCAGCGAGTGTCAGCGATGTTTTTGAAGGTCGGCCAATACCTGCTGTGAACCGAGGGCAGACGCCCGGAATCACGCCATCCGTCGGTGGCACGACGAGACATGGTCTATAGGCCCGCAGGATTCTCCTCCAACACCCAACTCGAGGCCTCTACTCGCCGGCACGCCGCTTCCAATCCCGACACGCATCGGAGACATAATGTAAGCAACCAAATCCACCCCCCAGGGCTCGGAAGAATCATTCCCGTTCCGGACTGGTCCACACGCTCCCGCAATGATCATCGAAGTCTTTGCCGCGGGTCGGGCTAACATAACCGGCACTATCGACCTGCTCGCCCCTGACCAAAGCGTTCTTTGGATGATCAGGAACGATGGAGGTGGCAGGACCATGCTGGTGCTCAAGCGATAACATCGAAATCGCCATTGCGCTTCGGCTTGAAAAAGCGAATGCCGGAGAACCAAGCTTCTGACGACGACCTTCAGGAACCCCAGGGCCATGACTAATTCCGCCGGGAAGCGGCACGTGCCGCTGTTCATAGGGCTGCAGATTTCTTAGCTGCTTGGGCATGCTGGAATGCCTGGCATCCCGTCAGGCATTCCTTTTCGGGCTGTCGCTGGCCTGGGGCGTCGATGTACGTGTCTTCGCCAATGACCTTGCTGCGTGGCGGCCTAGTGCCAGGGGCTGCCCCGCTGCCATATTGGATCCCGAGGGAATGGGCGGTCAATCGACCCTGCAGCAGCTTTACGTCCCCAGCTGATCGCGCCCGCCGCATATTTTGGAAACCCCTTTCGGAGGGACGGCCTCATCCAGGTGATGGCTAGTTGAGTCCGCGCAGGTCCAGACTGAGTGACGTTGCGCCGTCGGGGTCGATTGTCACCGGGATGCCCCAATCCTGTTGGTAGAGGTGGCAGGCCGCGTGGTCCGGGATCTCGCCGCCGGCCTCCCCGTCGCATGCCGCGGCGCGGGAAGTGATGTGCAGGACCCCTTCCGTGACGCCGGAGTTTAGCTGCAATGTGCGGGTCAGGCCCGCAGAAGTCCCGGCTCCCTCGAGCAGCAGCTCCTCGGGTGAGGAGGAAATCTTAAGTTGTGTCGGGTCGCCCCACCGGTTGCCGAGCTTCTGGCCCGTGGGGGCGGAGAAGCGGACGACGAGTTCGTGCCTACCTGACGCGACTTTGGTCTTGGGACGCTGTGTCTGCGCGGCACCCTCGTCGACGACGACCGCCTCGCGCGGCAGTGAGAGGCGGATGAGCTGGTGTGCGTTTGTTTCGACAACCAACAGCACGGGCTCGCCGCCTATTGAGGTGTCCAGCAGGGCGTCCGAGGGCTCGGCCAGCCCACGTGCCAGCGTGGACACCGTCCCTGCTGCTGGGTCGTACCGGCGCGCGGCCCCGTTGTACGTGTCGGCGATGGCGACCGATCCGTCCGGTAGCACAGTCACGCCCAGCGGGTGTTGCAGCCGCGCCTTGGAAGCCTCGCCGTCACGGAAGCCGAAGTCGAACAGGCCTGTGCCAATGGCGGTCTCTACCGCCGCGACCTGACCATCCTCGTCCATGCGCAGAACGCGCAGGGCGCTGGTCTCCGAATCGGCGACCCAGATGTCTCCCTTGGCGTCCTCAGCCAGCGCGGAGGGCTGGGCGAACCATGCCTGACCGGGGCCCCGTCCCGCAGCCCCTCCTGTCCGGTGCCGGCTAACACTGCAAGTGTGCCGGATGTCGGGTCGAAGGAGAAGATCTGGTGGGTTCCTGCCATCGCCACCAGAAGCCTGCCGGCCCGGGTGGACCAGAGCACGTCCCAGGGTGAGGACAGCGAGGCGTCCAGCGGATCGGTGCCGAGGTCCGTGGCGGACGCTCCGGAAGAGGCGGCCCCTCTCTGCGGGGCAGGGGCCCGCCGGGCGTCGAGCAGGCCCTGTATTCCGTTGCCGGCGATGGTAACCACCTGGCCGGTCGCGAGCTGGACCCCGCGCAGTCGGTGATTGACGGTGTCGGCGACGACGAGGTCGTAGCCCACCTTCTCTGCGACCTCTTTTGGCAGCCGGGCCAGTCCTTGCGGCTCGTTGAACTGCGCCGCATCAGGGCCGCCGTCGACGTGCCCTCTGGTGCCCTCACCGATGATGCGCAGGACAGTGGAGAGGTCACCGTCGAGCTCAAGCAGCCGGTGATGGCCGGTGTCGGAGGTCAGGAAGGTTCCTCCGGGCAGCGCCATGACCTTGCCGGGGAAGCGGAGGTCCCCGTCAAGGGCGGGCGGCGCCACCTACGGGCCGTCCCCGCGGTGCAGTGTGCCCTTTGCCTCATGCTCGGTGATCAGTTCCTCGACCAGCGTTGCGAGTCCGTTGGCGTGACCTTCGCCGGACAGGTGTGCGGCGATGTAGCCTTCGGGGTCCACCACGACCAGGGTCGGCCAGGCCCGGGCCGAGTAGGCCTGCCATGTTTCCAGTTCCGGGTCGTCCAGTACCGGGCGATGGACTTCGTACCGCTCGACAGCAGCGGCCAACGCCACCGGATCTGCCTCGTGCTCGAACTTCGGCGAATGCACGCCGATGGCCACCAGAACGTCCCGGTACTTTTCCTCCAGTGGGCGCAACTCGTCCAGCACGTGCAGGCAGTTGATGCAGCAGAAACTCCAGAAGTCGAGTACTGCGATCTTGCCGCGCAGCTCCTCGAGCGCCAGCGGGCGGCCACCGGTGTTGAGCCACTCGCGACCCACGAGTTCGGAGGCCCGGACGCGGTAGGGGGCGCGGACGGACGCCGCGGTAGCGGCGGATTCGGTCGTCATGCGGTTGCTCCTGACTTCTGTCGGTTGTCGCTTGGGCTGGCCCCAAGGGCGACATTGATGTCCACTGATACGAAGCTGGCATTCGCGGCTTGCGGTAACAGGTTGACGTAAATATGGAGCGACGCA